>NZ_SJPY01000004.1:532213-647570 GCF_007860185.1 Novipirellula aureliae | reverse complement strand
TGGCCACAATCTACCGAACTCCGCTTCGCGAGGTGCAAAACGGACCACTGTAGTTCGACCAACCCCCTCTCGTTGTGGGGGATTTTCAAGCGCCCATCACTGGTCCCTTTTCAGCGCCCCGTGACAGGAGCGTTCGACGTTCGCTGTCGCCAAGAAGAAAGACGACGCGAAGTACGTCACGCTTGATGGCTACGTTGTTTCAGACGAGATGCGAAGTCAGATAGCGAGGTCGTTGGCAGAAGACTTTGGTATCGATCTCAGCCACGATAGAGTCAAGGCTAAGCCTCAAAGTGAAACGACGATCAATCGACTAAAAATCGGAAAAAGGTTCGCGAGCAATCCCGTCCATGAGACTTTTGTCTCTCGCGAGACGCGACAGGAACCAAACGCAGTCTATCGTGAGGCAGTCGACGAGTTATTGACGATGGACTTGGATCCTGACGCGGCCGAAGCAGGCAAGCAGCAAGAGCTTTTCGCCAATCCAATCGAACGCTCGCAAAGAGTTTTCACAGCAAAGATAGATTTGCTGAAGGAAGTATGGCGAGAAGCGGCCAAGTCTGCGTCCAGTCGAAATGAGTGATCGAAATGACAGATGGCCTTTCTAACTTTGACCTCGTTGGCGACATTCACGGGCACGCGGATGCACTGAAGGAATTGCTTTCCGACATGGGATACATCCGGCATGGGCGTGGATATCGGCGTCAGAATCGGAAGGTCATTTTCGTTGGCGACTTCGTGGATCAAGGCCAGGACGCTTCGTAATCGTCACCCGGTCTTCCTTTTGCTTGCCCGCAGTGTAGGTTTCGCTGGCGTCACGGCTTCTTAGCAGACTTCCTAGCGGGCTTCTTTGCCGACTTCCTAGCCGGCTTCTTTGCTGACTTCTTTGTAACCGTCTCCACAGTTAGTTCGTGAAGTGTCCAGTACGATCCTCGCGTTCGGGAAAACTTGACATGGAGCGGACCGAAACATTGTTTGTTTAGTTTTGAAATCTGGCTCGATATTGAGGACTTTTCTGGCTCCCCAGTTCCGCCGATATGCTCCCACTTTTTCATTAGTATTTCGTTGCTTGTCGTACTGGCACCTCTCGAAATTATATAATCAACCAAGCCAATTTGGAGTTCGCCCCGTAAAGGAACAGATTCCTCGCTGTTTTCACGCCGTAACTCGTTGTCCACAACGTACAGCCCCAAGTGGCGTCTTCCTTGAGGCGCTTCGGGCGGATCAGGGTTGCAATTTATAAGCCGTTCCATTTCCTCATCGAGTAGCCCCAACGCATGACACCGCATACGTATCTCGTTACGGATTTTCTTTTCCATTTCGTCATCGAGCGAATGCAAGGGCAGGCGTGGAAGTATCCAGTCTTCCTGGGAGAAATTGTGAAGCATATCCGGCTGAAGAACAGTCGGCCCAGAATCTACATTAGGACTATCATTACCATAACTGTTAAAAGTACCAGGCTGCGACGGTATCAGATCGTGGGTTAGAATTTCGCTTGGCGGTATCGGATGTTCAAGGCGATCCAACCAAATTCCTAGCTGCAATAATTTCTTTTCTTGAGGGTTCGGCACGCGACCGAAGACCCACGACTCAAACTCGATCAGGTTTGATTTTATCCCGCTGGGAATCAATTCTTCGATCACCCAATCTAGCAAATGCTCGCGACCGTATTCCACGCCATCCACCTCTCCGCGAATGGCTTCTTGGTTTATTCTGTACCTTCGTTCGAATTGTCGTTCGGTCAGACTATCGGGACCAGCGCACCTACTCACCTTCCGAACCTCTCGATCGATCACATCCCAATCCAGTTCAGCCACGTTACGAAGATATTCTCGCAACCGCTGACAGGGGGTATCCTTAATTCTGTACTCGTCGAACTCTTGGCCGAGGATCCATAGCATCTGGATCCGATGGCAGATCTCGTTGCATAGTTTGCCACATTGAATGAGGTTTCCCACTCTCCGATCGGAGATGTCGAGTAGCGTGGGATCTGCTTTATCGATTTCCATTGTAGGCCTGCCTGCTACGTTTTGATTGGTGTTAAATCTGGGCGAGATTCCGGCAGCAACAAGAACGCCGAGGCCGACGAAGCCTCGGCTAAAACTTTTACAGCACTCTAGAGAGGGTAGAATTACCCTACCTTTCGTGCCACCTCAATTGCAAGTTTGAGATTGCGTTCGGCGTAAACTCGGGTCACATCCGCGTGACTGTGTCCAAGTGAAACCGCTGCCGCTTCAATTCCGTAGAGCTCGTTGATCTCGGTTGCTCGGGAGTGACGCAACTGCAGCGGAAACCAATTGGGCAGCAGTTCCTTTTTCTCGACCTTTCGTTGCTTGTTAACCTTCAATATTCCATACTTAATCGCACGGCGGTAACTGGCGACATCGTAATAATCCCGTTTCGCTTTCTTGGGATTTTTCTTTGGCTTCCTTTTCTGCTGCGATGGCGTCATCGGAGATTGCCGGTTCTCACGGCGTTTCCCGTTGCGGTATTCCTCAGCGTCGCGAGGTGAAAATAGAAACCCGTGTTGTCGCAAAATCAAGAAGGGCGTCAGGATTTCTTGGCACTGCGGCCCCAGTGCAATCACACGATGGTGTCCTCGCCACTGCGTCTTGTGCTCCTGCGGCTCGTAGATCCAAATGTCTTTGGACCGTTCGATATCCTGAAATTGCATCAGAACGACTTCGCACGGACGCATGCCAGTTAGACGCTGTAGCCTGATCATCGCTGCAACTTGCGATGAAACTGCTGCCAAAACCGGTTCGATATGCTCATCCTCAACTGGTTTGATTGGATCGGTCTCACGAGCGCGAGTTCGACCAAATTTCAATCCCGTCACCGTTCGAACACCCTCGTACACACTAGGAGGGACCAACTGTTCCGATGCAGCCCATTTAATAAATCGCTTAATCCGATTGGTTCTATTGTTGATGACACCGCGAGACAAGTCGGAATTGATCATCGCTTCTCGGACCGCCTTTAGGCTTAACGGGCCAAAATCTCGGGCCAAGGTGTCTCCAAACAGAACGCGGGCTGGCCGGAGAGCCAACTGCATTTCAGTTAACTCTTTTGTCGGTTTACCGTCCTTAACGTAATAGTTTTCTGCAAACGCTTTGTAGCGAAGCAGAACCTCGGCCAGCGTCAAATCGAATCTCGAATTGGCCCGGATCTCGTGTTCCAGTGATTCGCCTTCGTTTGTCGCAGCACGCCATCGCGCGATCTCTGCCTCGTAAGCCTCGTGGCTTTCGGGGGCCCCGTATGGGCCCAGATAAACATCTTTGCCGAAGATGCGGACGACAGCGCGTCCAGAAGCTTTGTGGTGGCAATAAGCGGGAACTTTCCCTAACCGTCGTGACATAGTGAGACTCCAAAACTTGATATTCCGTAAATTACGGAGAAACAAGAGTTTCAAAGCCGCACTGCTTCAAACGAAACAGGTACGCTAAACAAAGCGTCGGCAAGGACTTAGAACAAATACACCCCAGAGGATTCGAACCTCTAACCTTCGGTTCCGTAGACCGATGCTCTATCCAATTGAGCTAGGGGTGCTTGCTGGATCTGCAGGAATTTACAGGATGTGACGAATTCTGCAAACCCCATTTATTTCACTTTTTGTGCTTTCGGGTTGGTTTCATCCCTGATTGGTCTGACCGTGCCAACGTGAGGCGGTGGGGAGATGGTTTTTGCCGACGCGGCCGTCTGATTTGATCCACCCAAGTGGCCGATTGGCGTGCATGACGACACTCCAGCCTCGATCCGAGTTCGCAATCGTGGCACCTGATAAGTAGGTCTGGGCCGTTTCACTATCGACTTCGGTGTAATCGATTGCCAGGGACGGATTTGTGGAAGGCGAATCTCGGCGAAGAGCTCCCGCGTGAGCTGGCTTCCACACTTTTCCGGTTTTATAGGCAATCTCTGCTCCTGCGACTGCCACGTTTTCTACCCAGTCGGGAGCGTCGGACGGTAACGAGTACAAGTTCACACCACTGCCGAAATAGCGATCGTTGCTCAAGTCGCCGTTGTACCACTGCGATAAATCGGCCTCTGGTTTGACCGGTTGCGATTTTCGTAAACGGGGCAGCGTGGGTCCAGAGGTTTCAAGTGGTAGCGATAACGATGCCGCAAAACTGCCGGCACACGCATGACGATGTGGCCAAATTCGGTAACTGGCCGGCGTTTTCGACGCGGCGTATTGGTCAAGACGTTCAATGGGAGATGGAAGTAAGCCTAACGAGTTGATCATCCACTCGACTTGCTCTTCGTTTTCAGCGGCTGCGAAGGTGCAGGTACTGTAGATAATTCGTCCGCCTGGTTTTAGCAGCATTTTTGCAGCCGCCAATATCCGCCGCTGGCGTGACGCGCTATGCTCGATTTGCTTCTGAGAAAACGCTGCCTCGGATTGGCGGTTGCGACCAACGAGCGCTTGGCCGCTACAAGGTGCGTCGACGAGCACGATGTCAAAGACTCCAGGAATCTTCTGGGCTAGCTTTTTCGGGTCCAATGAACTGACGGCAAACCGATCCGATCCTGTCCTGGCTAGGTTGTGAAGAAGCGGAGGTGTGCGTGAGCGGATCGGTTCATTTGCCAACAAAAAGCCACCGCGATCGAGTACCTCCGCGACCGCGCTTGCCTTGCCGCCTGGGGCTGCACACAGATCGCAAACCAGCATCGAAGCGAGCGATTTGTCCGTATCAACCTGGGCAGCCGCCAACGCTAACAACGATCCGGCATCCTGCAGATAATAGTCGCCCAGCGCAAACGACAATTGCTTGGATGGCCGTTGCTCGCGGCAAACATTTCGATACCCCAATGAGTACCAATCAATCGGGTCAAGCGACATCTTGATTTCCGATGGAGGAACATTTGGACGAAGTCGCAAAACATTGTCAAAACGTCTGCCAAGTGAAGTCGCCAGTGCCCCCAATTCTTCGCGATTGATGGGCACGTCGCCCAGGATGGCTTCGATTTCAAACGGTTGGATATTGAGGCTCACGTTCCATTCACCGCTTCAACCATCGCAGCACCGTTAGCCCACTCGATAGAGCACCTGCTAATAGGAGTGGCGATGTAAACGTGAACATAATGAAGACCAAATGTGGCAGCCGCCCCGATTTACTGGCTCCAGACCCAGTGGATGTCCCCTCTACTAGCAGATTGATCTCTTCCTGAACGGCATCCACCCGTGAAGCATACAAAATACCTGCTGATATCAATGCAAAAATCAACATCAACAACATCATGAATCCGAGACTAATCTGCGGGCGCGGTCGATAAGCTGATGCATCGCGTTTGGATGAGTTGGAGGGGGTGTTGAGAGTTGAGGGCATTAAAAAAGGTTAGCCTACCTGTGAATCATTGGCTAGTGGATTAGGAAAGTTAAAAACCAGGGTTGATTGTAGTGGATTTTGTATAAGACATTCTTTCCGCACGGATCTTTAACAAGATCCACTACCCTAACACGGACTACAGCAAGTGCTCTGATGACGTGGGCTGTTGGGTACACGGTTTAACGAGTCGTTTTCACGGTGATGGTTCGCCAATCGTTTTCGGGTTCGAGTTCGATTTCAATCCAGATCGTTTGTTTCGGCATTGATCCAGATACTAAATCAGCCCATTCAACGATCGTCCAGGCGGAGTCATCATCGAAAAGTTCTTCAACGCCTAGCTCGATGAATTCGTCTTCGTCATGGATTCGGTAGGCATCGAGATGATGCAACACGATCCGCTCCGACGTATGCGTTTGCAATAGCGTAAAGGTCGGACTGGTGACTTCTGCAACATCGATACCAGCCTTTGCGGCAATCGCTTGAACCAGCCGAGTTTTTCCTGCGCCAAGCGTTCCGACAAGTCCGATCACACAGCCACTCGGCAACCGATCGAGTAGTTGTTGTGCAAATTGCTCGAGCCGTTCGATGTCAAGGTGCTCGTATTTGGTTATCAGCGGTGCGGGTGATTGTTCGTTTATGATTTGGCTCCTAGCGATACATTTCATGGCAAGCATCACAGCTTTGTGTAACGGCACCCACTTTGGGTCCGAGCTCATATTCGCCACGTTCGATGGCCACGGCGACGGCGGTTGCAGCTTTCGTCATGCTCAGGCTGAAAGCGGCGTAATCTTCGTCGTCGGCTTCATCAAGGCCTTCGCGAGTCAGCACTCGTCCGACCATCGCCAACAATTGTGCATCACGTTGAATGGCGTCCGCATTGTTCTCTGCTGACTTAGCGTCACGGCTAGCGGATTTGAGCTGCTCGCTTAGTCGTTCGGCATACTGCATTAGCGGCGTTCGGTCGACAACCATCGCCCAATCATTTTCGGCTTCTGCATCCCGATTTGACAGTCCACTACCGGAGACCAAGTCCTGCAAGTCAGCTTTTCTACGTTTTGCTTCGTTGTAGACTTGGGTGGAGCCTGCTTTGCAATTGAATGCCGTTCGCGAGATCAAATCGCGTGCCGCTGCGGCTTGATCTTTCCAGCGGACGTCGCCCGTGTATTCATTGATGACCGCAAACAAGGTTGCAAGGACGGACAATTCAAGTCGGGCATCCAAGTAGCCGCCACTATTGAAAGCTCCAGGCGTCGTGACGATTGAGTCGAAACTTAATTTGGTTGTCTTGACTGCATCTTCGAGTGCGGCGGGGGAGATTAGTTCACTCCATCCGTTGGGTCCGCCCGGTGCCATTTTTGTATTTGCAATCGCTTCCGTGTCGGCGGCGACGGTTTGATTCGACATTTGGCGTACTTTCGATAGCGATGGTTTTTCACCGCGAATCGCATCGTCAAGTGAATCGAAAAAGATACCTTGCAGATCACGACGATCGAAAGCAGGAGCCGCAGCCCGACGCTCTTGGGCTGACGCGAAAATCGACGTGGAGACGGAAAGGCAAATGGCAATAAGAAGAGGTTTCGTCATGAGCTAAACGGATTCTATTGGGTCCAGAATTCCAAAATGCGAACGTTCTCGGCCAGTTCTTGGAGAGACTTGGCGATTTCTTGTTGCACAGGATCCGCCATCGTTTTTTCTCGAGCATCGGAATCGACAAATGTAAGTATTCCGGCGTGGGTGAACCCTTTGTCGTGAGCTTCAGGACTGTTGTTGACGCCCCATTCCAAATGACGGATCGATTCAATCTTTGCAAGTTTTTCCGAGACCGTTTTCTCAAGCGATTTGATTTGCTCCGGCTCCGCGTCTGGTTTGAATTTCACAAAAACCGCCATCTTCAGTTGCTTCGAGGCTGATTTCTTCGGTTCCTGTGTTCCCCAGTAGTCGATGACGAAAACATCCTTGACGTGCGGACGCAAAACATTGCCAAAGGCCTTGTGTTCAGGATGGGGCAGGTAGGCGGAGCGGCCAGCCTCATCGGCAAACGAGAGTAAGAAGCAATGGGTCAGCCCGCCACTTCGTTCGTTCGATGCGACATTCACACCATGCTCAAAGCCAATGATCGAATCAATTCTTTCGGGTAGAGCTGCAAAGGCATCGACAATTTTCTCAATGTCTGCCTTGGACGCTTCGTCTTTGAAAGAAAAGAAAACGGCGTGACGAAGCACTTGCTTTTCCACTTTAGCTGCTTCCTCCTTGTTCGCATCCGAAGCGGTCGTCTGCAACGACGCCCAGACTGGACAAAGAATGATCGAGACGAAGCCAAGAAGTCGTAATCGAGTTCGTATCATTGGAGGTCGTCCAAAAGGGGTGGTGGTGAACGCTTGTTCCCAAGCCGAAGCCTAGTAACCCGTAGGGAATTTAGCTCAATGGTTTCATTTTCTCTTAGGTTCCACGGCGATTTCCGTACCAACGAATATGCATCCGGTCACATTCATTGAAGCCTTCGTTTCGAGTCCAATCCGAAAGCCAAATGGAAGTCGCATCGAGCTCCTCGGGTGTAATTCCTTGAGGCATAATCCAAACCTTATCGGCAGGGATATCAAGTTCAGCGGTGAGCGTCATCACTTCCGGCAGGTCCGATGGTTCGTTTACGACGTATTTTACTTGATAATCAAGACTTTGGCTAAGCAGTTTTCTCATGATTTCGATCGGCATGCGGCGTCGATGGTGTCGATCGTGCCAATCGGGGTGCCCTTTTTGATCGGGAGCACTGCTGGCGAATTTAGGGCTTAGCGATAGCAGGTCGCAACGGACATCTCGATCGATCGTCCCTGCTGTTTCAATCGTGACATGATGGCCAGCTTCTTGCAGCGATTCGACCAGCAACGTCGATTGGGGAGCAAGCAACGGTTCGCCACCGGTCAATATGACGTGCTTCAGGTCAGCTTCCTTTACCGCTCGCACCAAGCTGTCGATCGTCCTCGACTCGCCTTCAGGATTCCAGGAGGCGTACGGCGTATCGCAGAACCAACACCTCAAGTTGCATCCGCTGGTGCGGATAAAGAAACTATCCGTTCCTGTAAGGATCCCTTCCCCTTGCCGACTGACAAAGGTTTCAGCGATGCGTAGTGTTGTCCCCCTAGTCGATTTGGGCGGAGCATGTAAAAATCGTGTCTTATTCACCGGAGAAATCAAAATTGAGCGACTCAACAAATTTTGCGGACGTACTGGAAGTATTCGATAATCCAAGTCCGGAAAGAAATTTCACGATCGAACACCACTGTCCCGAGTTTACATCGGTTTGCCCAAAAACGGGACAGCCCGATTATGGGACGGTGATATTTTCGTACGTTCCCGATCAAATTTGTGTGGAACTGAAGAGTTTGAAAATGTATCTTCAGCGTTTTCGGAACGAAGGAATTTTCTACGAACAGGTTACCAATCGAATCATGGACGACTTTCTTGACAAGGTAAAGCCTCGTCAAGCAAAAATCGAGACCCGCTGGACGCCACGTGGCGGCCTAAACAGCAACATTATCGTTCAATTTCCCGATCCGGTATCCTAAATTCAATAACTTCAACGATCCGCGTGATCACCGTATTTGCAGAGTTCTTTGGTAGTGGATCTTGTTAAAGACCCCCTGTTCGAAAGGATCTTTTACAAGATCCACTACGATGGTTTCCAGCTGAATTCTGTGATGGAGCGGAGCTTTGAAAAATCTTTCCTCACACCCATTAGGATTCAGCATGCCCCCCGTATTGCTAAGTGGATTTGCCGACGAAGCCGCCAACGAGAAACAAGCCGTCCAACAGTACAGCGTTTTTGCAGCCCTCGGCTTGAAGTATTATTCGATTCGCTTCATTGACGCGGGTGAGGGAATTAAGAATGTGATGGCTCTTAGCGAGCCAGAGATTCAGCATTTGGTAAAAATGCAGGGCGACTATGGGCTCAAGGTTAGCAGTATCGGTTCTCCGATTGGCAAGGTGAAGTTGCTCGATGTCGACGACGGCACCGAAAATCGCTACGTCCCGTTCGCTGAATATCTCAAGACCGAGGTTCAAGCCGCTTGCGATCGCGCCAATGCGTTCGGATGTAAACTGATCCGCGGTTTCTCGTTCTACCATCCCAAGGGAACAAAACCCGAAGATCATGTCCAACAGGTCTCGGACCAGCTAAGCCAAATCGCGGACGTTTGCGAAGCAAATGACTTGACATTCGGCTTGGAAGTTGAAGCCAATCTAGTTGGCCAGACCGGTCACTTGCTCGCTACGATCGCAGAAAAAGTGAATCACCCAGCGATGTTGACGATTTTCGATGGTGGCAACATTGTGATGCAAGGGTTCTCGCCAGACGAGGTTTATGCTCAGTACACCGCAATGAAGCCAAGTTTGGGATGGTTACACATCAAAGACTACCACGATCCTACGACGACTTCGCGTGTGGAGCACGTTGATGAAGCGAGCGTCAGTCATTTCGTGCCGGCAGATCGAGGCGACAGCAATCACGAGGCGATCTTCCGAGATTTGAAGGGATTCTTGCCAGAGCTAAACCAACGCATGGTTTCGCGAGGCGTCGACGGTGTCTTCATGGATTTAGAGCCTCACGTGAAAGGCGGCGGCCAATTTGGTGGCGTTAGCGGACCCGATGGTTTTGGTGTGGCGCTCAGAGCACTTTGTCGAGTCCTCGATTACGCTGGCGTCAATTACGATTTGCGTCGCTTTGAAACGCTCCAAGGGTGACGGTAACATCAGCACGCCACGCACAGACGCTCTAACGATTTGGAATGCTGGTGTCGATTCGGTTCGGGGCCGTGAGTTGTTGCAAGCTCAAGTCTCGCTCGACGTTTCGGATCCAGACGGTCTGTTCATTGGCGATCATGTTGTCCACCGAGCAGATTTTGACCGGGTTCTAGTCATTGGCGCTGGCAAGGCGACCGCTGCGATGACAGCGGGATTGTGCGACAAGATCGCCGGCTGGTTGCCTATTGAGGGATGGATCAATGTGCCACCGTCGAACGCTGCAGCTTGGTCTCTGGAGCCGAGGCTTTACGAGAATGACCTCGGTTCAATCCCCCAAAGTGTACGCGTTCACGAGGCTCGCCCCGTTGGTGTCAACGAGCCTCGTCCCGAAGGCGTTTATGGAACCGAACAAATTCTTGGTCTCGTGCAAAATGCAAAGCCACGTGATCTTTGTATCGCGTTGCTGTCAGGCGGCGGCAGTGCTTTGCTAACCGCACCCTGCCGCGGTATCACGCTCGATGACAAATTAGCGGTCATCCGACGACTGAGTGAGAGCGGTGCGGGAATTGTCGAACTCAATACCGTTCGCAAACATCTCAGCCGCGTAAAGGGTGGCGGTCTCCTTCGGTATTGTCGGGCGGGTGAACTCGTGACGTTGGTCCTTTCGGATGTTCTTGGGGATCCAATTGATTTGATTGCCTCGGGGCCGACGGTCGAGGATTCATCGAGTCAAGAAGATGCGATCGAGATACTGAAGCATTTCGATCCAGGACTCGAACTTCCAGCGGCGATCTATCGAGTCCTGGGGAACAAGCCGGAAACTCCGCAGGCGATCACGACGCACGCGACGACAATCATCATCGGAAATAATGCCGTGGCTGTTGATGAGGCGGGGATCGTCGCGGAAAGCCTTGGCTACAATCACATCATGCACTCCCAAACGAAAAGTGAAGGTACGGCGGAAGACGTCGGTCGTCATCATGCAGACATGTTGGTAGGGATGCTGCATGATCGAAATACGCATCGTGCGAACTGCTTCGTTACCGGCGGCGAGCCCGTAGTGACTCTTGCTCCACCTGCCGTTCGTGGGCTCGGTGGACGCAATCAACAACTTGCGTTGGCTGCTTACAAGCGACTGATCGAGTATTCGTTATCAGAGGCCGAGTGGGAGAAAATTGTCATTCTGTCGGGTGGGACCGATGGTGAGGATGGACCGACGGATGCTGCCGGTGCGATTGTCGATTATGATGTTCATCGAATCGCGGTAGAAAAGAAATTCGATGTCGACGATTACCTGATTCGAAACGATGCATACCATTTTTTTGAGCAAACCGGTGGATTACTCAAGACGGGGGCAACAGGGACGAACGTATGCGATATTCGAGTTGGTTTGATCGATTGCAAACATCAAAGCCCTGACTGAATGACTCATTCACGACCTGCTGATTATCTTCACTGCTGGCTTGCTTGCCTCGTTCGTTTGGCGATGGCTTCGTGGGTCCGTTTGGATTGGCTATTTGGTTGTGGGGGCAATTCTAGGACAAGGGGTGTTGGGATGGGGGCTCGATCACAACCACCCATTGGCGCATTTTGCCGAAGCGGGTGTGTTTTTGCTATTGTTTTCGATTGGGCTTGGATTTTCACTTGATGATCTCAAGTGTCTCGGACGCAATTTGGTGATGGGCGGTGCCGTTCAAATGGCGTTGGTCACGGTACTCGTTGCGCTTCTCATGCATTCCTGCTGACTAATGTGGCAAGCATCCAAGTTGGTTGGTTCCGCGGTAGCGTTTAGCTCCACGGTCTTGGTTTTCAAAGCATTGTCCGAATGGGGCCACTCACAAAGATCACACGGAAGCTGATGACGTCGTCATCGACGAAACCGAAGCGACGCTAGCGTTGCTAAAGGCAGGACAGGAAATCGAGCTATCGATGGTTATGTTGGAGTGTAGCGTTCGGGTGGTCCCACGCAGCTTTCCAGTCTGTTCTGTAAAGCCTGGACACCGACCTCTTACTCGCCGATCAATCGCAGCAGGGTTTCACGGACTTGTTGAGGATTGGCATTGGGGTTTTTCTTTTTGGCTTGGCCGATCAAGGATCCGACCGCTTGAACTTTTCCACCGCGAACGTCATCGACGACATTCGGGTTGGCGTCGAGAAGTTCTTGGCACAACGTGTCGATCTCGCTGCTGTCGACCTGCTCGATACCGAGCGACTTGATCGCCTCCTCTACCGTCGATTCCTTATCCAATAGATAATTGAACACGTCTCGGGCACGGGCGTTATCAAGCTTTGCGTCGGATACCAATTTGAGTAGTTCGCCGAGTTGGACACTGGTTACCGGAAACTCGTCTATCACCATATCGCGTTCCTTCAACGTTCGCATCACGTCTTGTTGGACCCATGAACTGGATCGCTTTGCATCCCCGGAAACGTCGGCGACCCGTTCAAAGTAGGCAACCAATTGAGGGCCTTGATTGACGATCACGTTGGCATCGTATTGTTTGAGTCCATGTTGTGATTGCAACCGATCACAAGTCACATTTGGCAGTTCGCGCATCGACTTGCGAATTTCTTCAACTTGTTCACGCGGAATCCGCACGGGCAACAAATCGGGATCGGGGAAGTATCGATAGTCCGCCGACTCTTCTTTTTCACGCTGGATGAACGTTCGTTCTTTTGAATCGTCCCAGCCGCGAGTCGTTTTGGGTTTGTCATTGATGGTCAATCCGTCGGCTTGCCAATCGATCGCTTGCCGCTCGACCTCAAACTCGATCGCTCGCTCCACCGCTCGGAAGCTATTCATGTTCTTGACTTCCACGATCGGCGTGGCAACCTTCTTGCCATCGACGTTGATATGCAAGTTCACGTTCGCGTCGACGCGAAGACTGCCCTCTTGCATCTCACAATCGGATATCCCTAGATGGGTCAGGATCAGCTTTAGCTGAGTCAAATATTCTTTGACTTCGGCCGAGGACCGCAAATCAGGCTGGGAAACGATTTCGAGTAGCGGTGTTCCACAGCGGTTCAAGTCGATCCGTGTATCGCTTTTTCCTGCCACCTCGTCGTGCATGCTTTTGCCCGCATCTTCTTCTAAATGGGCACGAATGATTCCGATGTGACGCGTTGCATCGGGGTTGGCGGGATCGGTAATTTCTAAATATCCGTCGGCACAAATCGGCAAGTCGAATTGACTGATTTGATACCCTTTTGGCAGGTCGGGGTAAAAGTATTGCTTGCGGTCCCATTTCGTCAGCTCAGGAATTGAGCAATTGATGGCTAAACCAGCGCAAATGGCTAGTTCGATCGCTTGCTCGTTCATCACCGGAAGTGCACCGGGTAAGCCCAGGCAGACGGGACAAACCTGCGTGTTCGGGGAAGCACCAAATTCAGCACTGCATCCGCAAAACAACTTGGTCTTCGTTTTAAGTTGTACATGGACTTCGAGTCCAATGATGGTTGTGACGTCGTGACTCATGATGAAATTGGCATTCACTTGTGTATATGGAAAGTTATCGTTGATACGGTTCGAAAAAGAACGATCCATCATGCAATCGGGCGTGGGCGTTGCTGATGATGATGGGTCGTCGATTGGAATGCACCGGCCGCGAACAAAAGCCGCGATTCTTCGAGTGCAGGGGCTTGCAACTGAATCCCAACGGGTAAACCGTTGTCATCCAAACCGGCTGGCAACGAGATTGCCGGCAGACCAGCCAAGTTGGCTCCGACGGTAAATAGATCGCACAAATACATCTGAATGGGATCGTCGGTCTTCTCACCGATTAGAAACGCGGAGGTTGGGGTGACGGGACCGAGCATGAGATCGCACTGCGAATAGGCAGCGTCAAAGTCGTTCTTAATCAAACGGCGAACTTTGAGTGCTTGATTGTAGAACTTGTCAGCATAACCTTCGCTCAATCCGTAGGTACCAACCATAATCCGTCGTTTGACTTCGGCACCGAATCCCTCGTCACGACTGCGACAGTAGGCGGACACCAGCGGCCCATGCTCACTCGTCCGATCGATCGAATCAGTACGGTGACCGTAATGGGCTCCCTCATAGCGAGACAAATTGCTGCTCGCCTCACAAGGAGCAATCACATAATAGGTTGGCACCCAGTATTCGCTATGCGGTAAATTGATTTCGACCATCTCGGCCCCACAACTACGAAACACCTCACTTGCGTCGTCGACCGCTTTGCGAATCGCAGGATCGAGTTGGCCTGAAAGTGACGATTCACCCAGCACGCCAATCTTGATTCCCCGTAGATCGGATGTCGTCAGGATTTCGGAATAGTTGGGCACGGATTGATTCAGAGAGGTCGAGTCGCGTGGTTCAAATCCAGCGGTCGCTTGGAGCAAAAGAGCCACATCGGCAGCAGACCAAGCCATTGGTCCAACTTGATCCAAACTGCTTGCAAATGCAATCAGTCCATAACGACTGACCCGGCCATAGGTAGGCTTGAGTCCGGTAATTCCGCAAAACGCGGCAGGTTGTCGGATCGATCCACCCGTGTCACTTCCCAAACTCATCGGCACGTAGCCGGCCGCGACCGCCGCAGCCGACCCACCACTGCTGCCGCCAGGCGTCCGGGTGGTGTCCCAGGGATTTCGAGTCGTCCCAAAGTAGCTCGTTTCGGTACTCGCTCCCATCGCGAATTCATCCAAATTCGTTTTGCCGATGATGATCGCATCGGCTTCTCGCAGCTTCGTCACCACGGTCGCGTCATAGGGCGGCCGAAAATTCTCCAGCATTCGAGATGAGCAAGTCGTCGGCATGTCGGCGGAACACAGATTGTCTTTGACGGCAATCGGCACGCCAGCGAGTGGTCCAAGCGGTTGACCAGCAGCACGGCGGGTATCAATTTTTTTGGCGATATCGAGCGCTCTTTCCGCATCGACGTGGGTGAACGCATTGATCGTCTCATCAGAAGACTCGATATTCGAGATTGCCTTTTGAACGATCTGGGCGGCGGTGATGTCGCCGCTTTCCTGCAGTTTGATTAGTTCCGAGGCAGAATCCAACATGGTGGTGGCACGCTTATGAGTAATAGTGGTCGTCAAGAAACGCTAATTATTGGGGATTGTTACTTGATCGCCTACCCGGCACTTCAAAATAGCCGTTTCGCCAATAGAGGGCTGCTGATGGAGTGATAGTTGCCTTTCGCTTTCATGTCGCTGTGTCTCTCCGAGACAGGGGGATTTCGCGTCTCGGCGAGACGCGGTGGCTGTGGTTTGCGTCTTGGCGAGACGCGGTGGCTGTGTTTCGCGTCTCGGCGAGACGCGGCTACTATGGTTTGCGTCTTGGCGAGACGCGGCTACTGTGGTTTGCGTCTTGGCGAGGCGCGGTGGCTGTGGTTCGCGTCTCGGCGAGACGCGGTGGCTGTGTTTCGCGTCTCGGCGAGACGCGGCTACTGTGGTTTGCGTCTTGGCGAGGCGCGGTGGCTGTGGTTTGCGTCTTGGCGAGGCGCGGTGGCTGTGGTTTGCGTCTTGGCGAGACGCGGTGGCTGTGGTTCGCGTCTCGGCGAGACGCGGCTACTGGAACGATTCATGGGCGATCTGCGAATGATGACAAAAAAAAACCGCACGGGAGCTTGTGGGCTTCCGTGCGGTTTGCAAGTGTCTGCAGGACTTTCTTAGCGTAGCAGTTCTCGTAGACCGTAGGTGAAGAAGGTTGCGATACCGAAGTTGATCAGTTCCTCTTCACAACGGTATTGCAAGATAATTGTGTCACCTGGCGCGATTAGCGGTCGACTCTTTGGATCGTTAATCGCTTTGGTCAAATCAACCTCGATGGCGACTTGCCCGTTGCAGGGTGTTTTCCGCAAGATGTACACGATCCCTGGCGGTACCGCTGATGACCTACCTCCAATGATACTGGCTGATCCGCCGCTGACTTGCGATCCAACGCCTCGGCCTGCGATAGCCATGGCTCCAAGCACGTCGAGGTCGTAGTCACGAGGCAGGGAAAACTCGCCGCCAGGTAACAAGCCGCCTGTGTAGAAGACTTCCGTTTCACGTGATTCGATGTAAACAATGTCTCCATCTTGAAGCGTGATCTCATCCTTTGGAATATCAGGAACCACACCTGGTTTGACCCGCAAAGGAATCTTTATGATCGCTGGATCTTCTGGCAGTTCCGGCGGGCAAGCACACGGATCGAGCATCAACGCACGTTGTTGTGCGTAGAACTGCTGCATGAACTGAGAACGTTTTCGTTTATCCGCTTCACTGGCACGAAGAACTTTCACTTGGTTTTTGGCATTCAAACCTGGCAGGCCACCCGTTTCCACCAATGCATGCAGTACGTCGTTTTGATAGGCGGGTAACTGGACCATCGTGCCGCTTGCACTTCGGTCACTCGTACCACGAATATACTCCGCTGCGAGGCTTTGTGTATTCAGCCGACTTGCATCTTCGCGAATAACGACAACGTCATAAGTTCGCTCCTTGATGATTGTCACGATCGGGCGAGCTTTTTCGGGACGCAGAATCTCGTTGTCGATGTAGGCGTCACGAATCGCTTCACGAATTTGTTCGAGCGTTAAGCCTTCGACATCGAGTGGCTCGATGAGTGGCAAAGCCAACGTTCCATCATCCTGGACCGCAATCGGATAGCCGATCGACGGAGGTAGAATGCTCTGTTCGCCAGGGAAGTTAACCGGTGGCGGTTCGGGTGGTGCGTTTGGCGGGTTAAAGGGCAAGACGCCTTCAACGTAGATGCCTAAGATGTCACCGCCCGAGATTTGGTAGTCTCGTGGTGGTTCGAGCGAAAGCAACGAAATATCGATGGGCACCAAATCGTTCTTTGGTTCGACAAAGAACGTATCGGGTAGCCGATTAGCGGGCACTCCGTCGATGGGCTGCGTAATCGTGGTGCAGCCTGTTAACGAGGTGCTTAGAAGACCGGCGGCGACAACGGTCTGAATGGACCGCAGTACGTGACGCGCCCGTTTTCCGACTGGCAAAGATTTCTTGTTCATCCCTGAACTCTCTAACTAAGGTCAATGCGTATGCGTAAGTGGGGCGCTTGTTGGGCGTCGCCAAAAGACAATGAGGGTTGTCTAAACCGGTACGGTTCAGACGTTGATCAAACTTGCTTCGCTTATTGGAAGCTGAACGGCAGATCGGTCGCGGATTGCTTCGTTGCCGACTTCGCTGCTGGTGATTTTGCTGCAGCGGGTTGTTCCGTCGCTTCGGGGCCTGGCCCGAAGATACTGTCGATCACGCTATTCAGATCTGCCGTGTCCATCTCGATGGAAGACGAATCTTTCGACGCCATCTTCTGCGACCGCCGCGGCTCAAGCTCGGGGATGTCCGATGACGATGCCGAGAACGAGACGGCTCCGTCATTTTGGTTGGACATCATCGCACCTTCGTGAGGGCCAAGCTCCAACGCATCCTTCAATCCAGACCCTTGGTTTGACGATTTCGGCTGCAGTCCATTGAGCTCTGAATTGGTCGCAGGTTGCGGTAAATCATCGACAAATGGACTGGTCAAATCGGTCGGCTGGCTATATGGGTCGTTGTTGTCCAACAAAACGGGAGCTGCACCGACCGGCAGCATGGCTGGAGGCGTTTGGTTCATGTTGCTTGGCATCCGCGCGGTGCCAACATTGTTCCAATGCCCTACGCCATCTTGTTCGGCTGCCTTGACGCCCATCGGGTAACCGGCGAACCAATCGTTGACGGCTTGAGTGCCGCTGGCGGATTGATACATCCATCCCCAATATTTTGCTGGCGCCACCGCTGGGATACAACCATTACCGCCACTAGCGACTTCGGCATAGCCTGCGTAGAAACCGTCCTGAAAGGCACTCGACGGATTGCAAAAGGTATGCTTTTGGCAATGCCAAGCTTTTGCAGCCATTACACGATTGCGATGGCTGATCATAAAGTCGTTCAGCATATCCTGTTTTTGGATCGAACGGCATGCTCCGCTATAAAGCGAAGAGCATCCGCTAGAACCCAAGATCACAAGGGACAATCCGGCTAACATTGCAGCGCGTCGAATGCGAGCTTTGCAGCGAGACGGATCGGCTGGTCTACTTGAGTCACGTTGGCTCAAGTCGTTGTCTAAGTCCGCGACGCTACATTGAGCGTTGATTCGTGATTGCGGCATCAATAATGAACGAATCGCCATTTGGCCCCCCTTTGGCAGCAAAGGCATTCCGGTTCTAGTCCTACGGGTGGTGAGGGTTGTGCCGTCAAGCACTACCACTCAAGGCTATTTATCGCCCCAAACGGGCTGTCGGTTTAGCCAATTATTTGGAAAACGCCACTTATGACGCTAAGTCCGGTTGTAGCGAAAAGAGCAATTCCCATTGAAAGGAGGATTTTGCGGTGTTTTCTGGAAGGGATGACTTCATTGCTTGTCAGGATCGGTCTTTCAATTTTTCTGACTTTCGGAATAAACAGCCGTTCGTTTTGATGCACTTATTCTTATAATAAGCTGTTGACTGAGTTTGATTGGTCGCCCAAGATAACACCCGCTTCTGGCGGGCCGTTGATCTGCTTCATTGTCTTCCCTACTCGATTTACCCAGGCGCACTAGATGTATTGGTTGTTGTTCGCGACGCTATCGGTCTCGGTCGCTGCAGCGTTGGTGCTCGTTCCCTCGGTTCGCATGTTTGCCTGTCGAATCGGCATGGTGGACAAGCCGGACCTGCAGAGAAAGTTGCAAACCAAACCAATCGCCCTTGGCGGAGGCGTGGCTGTCTTCGCCTCGCTCCTGATTGCGACGTTGTTTGCTTTAGCAGTCGACCACATGTTCTTAGGTGGGACGCTTCATGGCTTTCATCGCAAGTGGGTGCTGTTATTTTTGGCTGCAGGCTCGATCTTGGCTGTCGGTTTGATCGATGATCGATTCGCGCTCCGTGGACGGCAAAAATTAGTATTGCAACTTCTGATCGTCGCGGTGGTGGCCGGTTCGGGAACGATGATCCGAGAAATCAGCTTGCTCGGCTTTGAATTGCCGCTCGGCCCGCTCGCTCTGCCAATCACACTGTTGTGGTTCCTCGTCGCCATCAATGCTTTGAATCTCATTGACGGGGCCGATGGGATGGCGACCACGGTTGGATGTATCATCTGTACGGGGTTGGGTATTTTGAGTTGCCGCAGCGGGATTTCTCTCAATGGAGTGATTTGTTTTTCATTGGCTGGTTCGCTACTCGGTTTCTTGATCTTTAACAAACCGCCTGCGAGCATCTACCTAGGGGATGCTGGTAGTATGATGATTGGCTTTTTCGTGGCCGTTTTAGCGATGTGGTCGAGCGTCAAGGAATCAACCGTTTTGGCATCGGCACCTGTAGCCATTCTAGCGATTCCATTGTTCGACTCCTCCGCTGCCATTATGCGTCGCTGGCTAACCGGGCGCAGTATCTATGCGACCGACCGCGCTCATTTACACCATTTGCTGCAAGCCAAGTTTGGGAGCCACGGCATGTTGATTGTCGTCGCGGGACTGTGCATGGTGACGACAAGTTTGGCGGTTCTCTCGACTTTCTTCGAATTGCCTTGGCTTGCCGCGATCGGCGTTTGTTTCGTTCTCGGTATGCTTGTCCTTACGCGTTCCTTCGGCTATGCCGAATTTCGGTTAGTCGCCAGTCGTTTGCTCGGTGCCTATCGATCATTTTCGACTTCGAGATTAGAGTGCGACAAGCGAAAACTTGAACGGCAACACACTCTTCAAGGTAGCGGACAATGGGAAACCGTATGGGAACCATTGGTCGAGTTTGCAAAGACCCACGATTTGGCAAGCATCAAAATTGATCTTAACATGGCATGGCTGCACGAAGCGTATCATGCATCATGGCAATCCGTTCGGTTACCTGAAAAGGTGAACCAGCTTAGTCTCACCGTTCCACTATTCACAAATCAGACGAAGGACGGCAGCGAAATGGCGATCGGGCGGTTGCAAATCATTGCTCCCGCAAACTCGCCCGACACGTATCGAGAAGTGTCGCACTTCATCGAACGACTGGAAGAACTCGGACCTCAGATCGACCATGTCATTTCGCAGATCGAAACCGGGCAACAAACTAAATGGTCGGGCTTTACTTGGTCACGACGTCATGAATCTCAACGTGTCGAAACGATTAATCATTGAGCGCCGTCTTTGGTAGTGGATCTTATTAAAGATCCTACGGCACAGGGATCTCTAACGATCTCTAACAACTCGTTTCATAGCTCCCCCCCCCTTGTAACGGGATCAATGCAGGCTCCCGCCTTGTTGTTGTTCTTCTTCTGTGTTCGTGAGGCGGGAGCCTCCCACCATCTCGCACCCAGACGGGAGCCTGGGAGCAAGGATTTACGCTCTTTACGAGCTAGCACTCCGATAGCTCAGCAACGCTTTTTTGAATACCATTCGGCTGAGCACTAAGCTTAGCACGGTCGCGATCAACGCCCATCCAACGAGCATCCATTCATAGTCGGTATGAGGATTGATCGGTTTTGCCAACAGACGTGCGGGAATGTTGACCACCAACAGAACGGGTATGACAAACGTAAAGAACCCGTAGAGCGATTGGCCCCAACCGCGATCGTAAATTTCCATTGGATAACGACTGAAGTTGGTAATGTAAAACCAAAAGTTGTAGAGTGTCTGGTTACGTCCTAACCAAATGCTGGTCGCGCTTAGCGAAATCATCAAGCTATACATAATTGCAACGCCACATAAGATAAAGAACAGATAGAGCATCACGGAGATAGCCGATGGAATCATCGGATCGACCTGCCGTGTCGCCAAGGAATAGAGCGCATACCCCAGAATCAGCAGACCGGCAACGAAATTCGACAGTGCACTCCAATCAATGCGGCGGAATGAAATCAAGAATTGGGTGTCGATCGGA
Organism: Novipirellula aureliae; assembly: GCF_007860185.1. NCBI lineage: Bacteria > Pseudomonadati > Planctomycetota > Planctomycetia > Pirellulales > Pirellulaceae > Novipirellula > Novipirellula aureliae. Next base: position 626,662 of record NZ_SJPY01000004.1, on the reverse strand, counting down.
TTCAGTAGTGCGAAGTCCAAACCGCCAGTGCGGATCATCTCGCTAAATTCTTGAGCGTTTGGCATAAAGAAAGCTTGCACCAGAGCATTGATGAACCAAGTCGTTGCCAAGAAGATGAAAAATTTATCTTGATCCCAACCGGTGTCCTCTCCAATACTTCCCGTATACTGAAACAGGATCAAGTAAAAACCGACATTCATTGCGGTCCAACCGATACTGCTAAGGCACTGCAAGATAAAGTTCAGTCGAAACGTCATATCGCGAACCAAACTATTGCTGGCGAAAGTCAAAAAGACTTTTCCATAATTTGGGCCGACTCGCTTGATGTCTCGACGATCCATCTGACTCGCTTTCGCCTTTCGACTCATGTTGGAATTGCTCATGTTTTTAACCACCAAATCCGCTATAGCGTTTTACGCCTCGAGCATAACCGACTCGGCAAACCACGATGAAGAAAACCATCCATGCGGCTTGGATCGTCATTTCAAACGCTAACTGGTCCTCAGGGATCTTGCCCAAAAAAACGGCTGCGGGGAAATAGGCCAGATACTTAAAGGGCAATAGTTGCACAAATGTACCAAGGCTTTCGGGCAGTAGGGTTAAAGGAAACATATGACCCGATAAAAAGAACGAGAACAACATGAAAATAAACAATAGCGACGAGACTTCTAAGAACCAAAAACCGATCATCCCGATCGCTGCCTCAAAGAAAAAACCAATCAAGAAACTCATGATTAGCGATGCAATGAAAGCGACGAGCACGTGGGCGGGCGGCCAACCGCTGACAAAATAGTCGCGACACAAAAAGAAAACCAAAGCAAACGGCAAAACGGCGACTGCATAGAAGGCTAATTTGTGAGCAATGCGAGTGAGCAGCAAAAAACCAATCAGATCAATCGGCTGAATCAGATAACGTTTGATTTCGCCTTCGCGAATCTGTTGAGCGATCCCAGCCGCCAAGCCTGGCATACTCGAAAACGCTCGAGCGACCATCGTTAACAAGTAGTAGGCAACCATATCGGCGAAGCCGAAACCGCCAATCTCTGCCTTTGGGGCCAATCCGCCTGTTGAGTTTGCCGAAGCGTCAGCTGTGACAGAAGTGGCATCGATCGCATCGAATACGGCGTACCACAAGAATATCTGGGTAATAATGGGCAAAAAACGCATCAGGGTGCCGATGGCGAAATCACCTCGGTAAACCAATCGCTCTTCAAGAGCGGTTTGCAGAACGGTCCACCACGTCGATAAACGCCACATTATTCCTGTTCCATGCTTGCATGCACGTTCGTCGGATGGCCAAGTTGGAGAAGTCGTAGAGGTCACAGTAGGCTTTCGATCCTTGTCATTCGATTAAACAAATTATCATCCTAGCGTCGCATCGATACGCTACAATATGCCGACCGACAAAAATGGTCCGTACAGAGCCGTCGGAACCGAGTGCTTCCGCTAAATTTGATTTGGGGGTAGCCGATCTCGCCAGAGATACCATCGGCGCGGCGCAAGCCGTCCGAGGTTTGGCGATTTCCGCTTCCGCAAACTCCAAGCAACCCACCCACCCCATTTCCTGGCTACGAGCTCTCTTGATGATTTTGCAATTACCGATTCGTTCTCTTTCGCCATTGGTGCTGTGCCTGCTAATGACCAACCTACCCACTGATTTGGTTACCACTGCTTTTGCGGACGAACCCAATACATTGACTCAGCCGGTTTGGCCGTTGGGTGTTCCCGGAGCTCGCTTTACCCAAGAGGGTGACAACCCTCAACTGTACATCCGGCTTGCCAAATCCGATTCGCCGACTCCGATGGTCGTGGTCTTTCCGGGTGGAGGCTATTCCAGGCACGCGATGGACCACGAGGGGCACGAATTCGCGGCCTGGTTCGAATCGATGGGAATCAGTTCAGCGATCTGTACTTACCGACTGCGTGGCAATGGGAATGGGGGCGAAGGTTATGGGCATCCCGCTCCGATGCATGATGCCCAAAGAGCGATACAGACGCTACGCGCTCGTGCAAAAGAGTTTAATGTCAATCCAGAGCAAATCGGCGTGATTGGTTTTTCTGCGGGCGGACACTTGGCTGCTACCGCCTCAACCCACTTCGCACAAATCCGCGGTGATTCGGAAGACCCGATTGCGCGTGTTTCCTCTCGGCCCGACTTCAGTATTCTATGCTATGGCGTTCTATCGATGGGGACATCTTACACACATCGAGGTAGCCAAAAGAATCTGCTGGGAACCGAACCGGATCCCAGACTATTGGCGTCGCTAAACACGCCCGCTCAAGTAACTCGAGACACGCCACCCACGTTTCTGTTTCACACCGCTGCTGATAAGTCGGTCCCTGTCGAAAACAGCTTGCAGTACTACCGAGCTTGCGTGGAACATGGAGTCAGCGCCGAGATGCACTTGTTCAACGAAGGAGGCCATGGCTTGGGGATGGCGCACAGCGTCGCAGGGACTTCGCAGTGGCCCGAGCTTTGTAGAGCATGGTTAATGCGGATCACCGAGGCAAACGACTAGCGAGCAAAAGCGAAGAGTGACTCGTTTCAAATTTTTTTTCTATTGCCGCTTGACGATGCTCTAACATCCAAGCACTGAAGAGATTCGAACTGTTTGCCGGCAGCAAGTTTTCGATTCTCTCTTCCAGACAACTTCTGGATAATGTTTCTAACACACAATGCTTGTTACAAAAAGCTTGTTACAAAAAAAGAGATCCAAAGATGAAAAGTTTATTTTGTTTTTTCGCTGCAACCGCCGTTACAATCGCCGCACCTTTCGTTGTCACCGCTGGCGAGTCTTGCTCAGGTTCGACGACATGCCAAGCCTCAGCAACTTGCTCCGAAACGGCGACAGCGTCCGTAGCAACCTTGGTAGCTACCGAAGTATCGACCAAAGATCAATCGATCGTCGAAGTGGCTGCAGGCAACGAAGCTTTCAGCACATTGGTCGCCGCCGTCAAGGCAGCTGGCCTAGTTGAGACACTGAGTGGCGAAGGCCCGTTCACCGTTTTAGCTCCAACAAACGATGCCTTCGCGAAACTGCCAAAGGGCACCGTGGAAGACTTGCTCAAGCCAGAAAACAAGGACAAGTTGGTCGCAATCTTGACCTACCATGTCATCCCAGCCAAGGCGATGGCGGCTGACGTTGTTAAGCTTGATGAAGCCAAAACAGTGCAAGGTCAAATGGTCAAGATTGAAGCAGGCAGCGAAGGCGTCAAGGTCAACAACGCAAAAGTTGTCAAGACCGACATCGAATGCAAGAATGGTGTGATTCACGTGATCGACACCGTCTTGCTACCACCAACCGCAAAGTAACCTGCAAAAATATACGAGTTGGTTTCTAACAACAATCCTGATCTCACTTGTGTTGAGATCAGGATTTTTTCATGCGTGAAATGGCTAACGCCCAAATCGCTATCGATACCGCGATGTCCAGCTAGAACATCCCACCGCCTTGTAAGTGCGCGGGGGTGGCGGGTTGCGGTTGCGGGAACGATTCGGCTGCAATTCGTTCTTGCGTACGCTGGAGGTTCGCTTCGATACTGTTCCGCAACGCTTCGGTTAGTTTGAACGGATCACCGAAAGGGTCTCCGCCCATGCCTCCTCCGTCGCTCGTGACGCGGACTGCATCGATAGCAAGGTTGTTTAGGATCCAACCCCAAATATCGGGTCGAGTCGAATGTTCAGTTACGATTGGCATCGCCTCGATCCAAAAAGATTCGTTTTCAGTAAATAGACGTTTGACCTGATTTGATCCGTACATGACCGCCATACCTCCACCAGCAACAAACGGCAAATGCAAGAGCAAAGCGTCGGATGCTTCCTTCGGCTTTGCTCTCAGCACCTCAAGGTAGGTCTTGTTTCCCAGTTCTCGATAGCCCGGGTCCATCGAAGTGGCGATTGCGGCATGTAAAGTCATCGGCAGCTCGATTCCCAGTTCATTTGCAGCCATAAATTGCGGGATACTCATCGATGCGGTTGCAAATCCGCTTTTGCCAGTCGACCAACGCACTTCTAGCTGTTTACTCACGCTGACCTCGGAGCCGGCTGCTAAAATTTGCTCGATATCTTCGTGTAACCCTGGCTCTTCCTCGAGCGGTGCGTCGAGTGCTATCGCAAGTAATAGCGAAATGCCTTTTGCGTTTGACCGACCCATTTCATCCTTCAGCTTTCCACTGTGAAGCAAATCTTTAAGCTCTCGGTGAAGTTCGGTCGCTGGTCGCCGATTGTCCGGTTCGTTTGCCCACGTCGACAGCTTTGAGAAATGTGCCGATCCCCCATTGAATGAATTTAGTAAGAACAAAGACGCAGCCCAGCTATTTTCATTTCCCTCGTCGAGCTCACGCGTGATCGCTTCAATCCCGGGTTGCGGCATCAAAAACTCGACGTTCTGCTCGATCAATTGACTCATGAACCGTTCGGATGGGTTGCCTTCGCCGACAGCACGCCAGCCACCGAAACGGCGGGCGGCGATGAGGATCGATTGGGCTTCTGCTGCATCCTGAGCATCAGCCAACATGGCGATCGCCGTCATGGCATCGCCTAGCGTATCGACGTCACGTTCGACCAGCATCAAGTTGGCCCAATCTTTCAGCGGTCTGCCCTTAAACAGTTTCTCTGGCGCGGCGGGCGTGACTTCTTTGACCGATTCTGATTCCAGTGTCGGGTTTGCGTCCGCTTGCGCGTCTGGGTTCGGAACCGCTTCTTCGATCGCTACGTTGATGTTCGGATCCGTCGTTTCAATACGTACGGTGCGATCACCCATTTGAATGATGATAATGATTGCCATTAGCCCGAACAAAGCACCGGCGGCAGCGACCCATTTCCAACCACGTCGATTCGGAGGCGGCGGTAGCGATGGCTGGGCGAGCGGTTGCCATGACGGCACCGCCGAGTTCGTGTTCGTTCGCGAGACTCGCATCGCTTTGGCTACCAACGGCTTGACTTTTCCATCGGTTGCCATCGCGTCGAGTCGCTGTGCAACCTCGTCCGCATGTTGAGGGCGATCCGCCGGATCTTGGCTCAGCAGTTGGCGTACAAGATCGGCCATTTGTCGCGGAATCTCTGGTGCAATCGCGCGAATATCTACTGGCGGCTTGGACGTTTTTTCAATCACCAAGGGGCCGATGCCACGATCGGTCACGTGAGGCGTTCGCCCAGAAAGGACTTGAAACAGCGTGGCTCCAACCGAGTACACGTCGGCCCGCGCATCGATCGTCGGACCGTCCGACAGTTGTTCGGGCGCGGCAAACGCCAACGTTCCAATCACATGGCCAACGGTGGTCAAACGCAGATCGGTCATCGATTCCTGTTGATCAAATACCAAGCCCAAGTCGAGTAGCTTTACCGATCCGTCTCGTGTCAGCATGATATTGGAAGGTTTGATATCACGATGAACGAGACCCGCTTGATGGACGCACGCCAAGGCATGGCAGACATCTCGCATGATCGAGGCAGCGACTGCGGCGTCGATGATGCCGACTCGCTCGATGATCTCCGCCAAGTTGAGTCCATCGAGATACTCCATGACCAAGTAATGCCAACCATCGGCGTCGCCGGCATCGGTGGCGGTCACGATTCCCACGTGCGAAAGCCGAGCGACCGCCTGCATCTCTCGTTCGAAACGTCCCCGCCACGAAGCGTCAAAGCCATGATGGCGCGGCAGCAATTTGATCGCAACCTGCTTTTGCAGTCGATCGTGACGCGCCAAGTAGACTGCCCCCATACCACCTCGACCGAGTGGACGAATCAAACGGTACGGTCCAAGTCGTCGTCGGACAAATGGGTAGCGATCATGCTCTCAATCCTGTCTAGGTGTGGATGGATTCTATCCTCGTTCACCTAGTCCTTCGTAAGGCATTGGACACTCGTTTCAATAAAATTAGGTTTCGTCCAGCAAACCAGCCAATTCCGATCGCAAACGCTGTAGGATTCTGGCTCTTGCTTTATAGACGCTCCATCGATTCATACCCAGCGTTTCGGCCACCTCGTCCGGTTGGCGGCCTTCAACCACGGTCGCCCAGAAAGCTTGCCAAGTCTTTGAGTCAAAACGATCCCGATAGATTGCGACCGCACGGACGAGCACGGTTTGTTGGTCGGTTGCCACGTCGGTAGGCGGGGTGGCTGCAGGGACGTGGTGGATTTGCGATCCTGCGGGCCGTTCGTTTGGGCGTCGCCGTAGGGTGTCCGCGATCCGCCGCCGCGTGATCGTCCAAAGCCAACCGCGAAACTTTGAACCCTGACGAGCAGGATCGAACCCGCCCAAATCCTTCGAGACCGACATCAAGACATCTTGAGTGACATCGGCGGCGTCACTGCTTTGCATCCCCGATCGACGTACCCAGTGGTAAACAAGCGGCCCGTAGAGATGGACGAAACGGTGCCAAGCATCAGGGTCGCCGCCTCTCGCTGCAGCCAATAGCGAAGGGGACGTCGATGGTTCGACCGTACGTGGCACGACTGAGGCTCCGGAAACGTGGAAAGAAATGCAATTGTGAGCGTGATCTAACATAACACAGATATGCTCAAGAGTTGGAATCCAGGCTTTTGCCTTCGCGATCGACACCGCTTTTTGATCCTGGAAGGATCGCAAATCACTCCAACGATAGAAAATTGATGCTGATTCAATCCATCCTTTCGATTCAGCAGCAGTGGCAAGCGATTCGGTTTTGAACGCAACCAATTTGTCGTGAGGATTTTGGGGATTTCGCGTCTCGGAGAGACGCGGCTACTGGGGACTTCGCGTCTCGGGGATACGCGGGTACTGGGGATTTCGTGTCTCGGGGATACGCGGGTACTGGGGATTTCGCGTCTCGGAGAGACGCGGCTACTGTTTTGGAATCAGACCTAGTTCGACAGAATGAGTCGATGCCGTTGGTTGACTTCGGTACCGACTCCACCTCGCTCGCAAAAACTTCGTGATCGGTTGTTCGATTCGATTGGTTACGATGATCGCTACCGAGAACGAGAACGCAATCGCAATCCCCAAGGAAATATTGGGAGCGATGCCTGCTTGATTGAATCGATACATCACCACACAACCAAGATTGTTGTGACATAGATACAAGGCATACGAAATCGTGCTGATGTATAGCAGCGGCTTGAAGCGAAGTATCGGAAGCTTTCCATAAGCACAAGCGGTGACAAGTGAGATGATGAGTAGGGTCGCCAACGGGTTATGCTTGCCATGATCGATGCTGTGAAAAACAAAGGACGCGAAGGCAATCCCTAAAATGTTCTGCCATTTTTTGCCTGTCCCCGTTTTAATCATGTATAACAAAAAGCCAATCGCAAACAGCGGAACAAAATCGAGTAGGAGCAGCAATCGAAGACTGGTCGCCATTTGGAACCAAGCGGTGCTGTCATGATTTGTAGCCATCGAATCAAGTGTTGGGCAAACCAGCAAAGAAAGTATCGTCAAAATACCCCAGCCCCAAAAATATCGACGCAATGCACCGATGCGAAACAGTACGACCAACGTCACGTAAAACATCATCTCTATCTGCAATGTCCACATCACGGGATCGATACACTCGTAACCGAAAACCTTCGGCATCAACGTGAGGTTCGCCAAAAATTGCCCTGTCGACATTGGCGTGGAGGCGAGCGGTGTCTGCTGAGTGATCCATAGATTGGCTACGATGACAAGCAAGAAGACCGGAATGATGCGAATCAGCCGTGCGGCGACGAAATCGGTCGGCTTGCCGCGACGAAGCAGTGACATGCTGTTGACGAAGCCGCTGAGTATGAAAAACAACTCAACTCCATATGCCCCAAATGGCCATTCCCAACCGAGAGCGAACGAACCAGCGTTTTGGAGGGCACCGAATTTCATGTCATAGACATGGGTCAAATGGAACAAGACCAAATTGATTGCCGCGAGCGCCCGTAGCACATCGAGTTCGAGTATCCGCGAATGCGGCTTGTCGATTTGGTTCGGATCCATTGCCGGACGGTTGGGGCTTGTCATAGACGAATCGAGAGAAGGGGTGGATAAATGAGACAATCGGTGTGCACCTACCCGTATAAGAATGACTTCCGAACCGTGGAAACGCCAGAAAAACAGATTCCAACAACAACGGAAAGACCGGAATTGGAATGGTTGAAAACCGAAGAAACGGTTTATTTCGATTGTATGCGACAGATTGCCACACCGCGAAACTCGCTTTGTCCCGTAGCGAAAGTCGCCAATACTCTCGGCGAGTCGCGATGACTTCGGAACGCCTGACGAGATTCAACTACCTCAAGGACGCCAGGAATTTTGGGACTTCGACCGAAGCTTTGCCTCGAATGGATTGGTCGAACATGGGCGAGCGAGGTGTCGCATCCAGATTGATTTCGATGCGTCGGCACGATGCCTGCGTCCACTCAACGATCGCGGCGGCCGGGTAGACGACTGCGGAAGTGCCAATGGCGATAAACAGATCGGCCTCGGCAGCGGCTTCGTGAATTTCGTCGAGCCCCAACGGCATTTCGCCAAACCAAACGACATGAGGCCGAAGCCGTCCAACCGAATCTGGGTTCCCAGGATGCACCGTCGACCGATTCAGGTCATCTGTCCAATCGAATATGGCACCCGAATCGATACAGCGAGCTTTCAACAACTCGCCGTGCATCGCAACGATGCGTTGGCTGCCCGCTCGGCGGTGCAGGTTGTCAATGTTTTGGGTGACGAGCAGGAATTCGTCCTGGTGCTGATGTTCGAACTCGGCGAGAGCAAAATGGGCCGGATTCGGCTCAATCGATGGATGCTGAAGTTGTCTTCGGCGCTCGTTGTAAAAATGATGGACCAAATCTGGATCACGTTGAAAAGCCTCAGGAGTCGCAACGTCCTCAAGACGATGCCCTTCCCACAAACCGTTCGCATCACGAAAGGTCGGGATACCCGACTCGGCTGAAATTCCTGCACCAGTTAACGTGAGAATCTTCATTCGTTTCGATCCCCTAATTTGATCTCGAATACGCTTCGAACTCGCTAATCGTTTGTTCGCGGTCAAAGGCCCCTGTATAAAATACCGTCTGGCATCGGATCATGATCGAGTCGCCGGATTTGACCGTGAACCCTTCTGTCTTCTTGCCGCCGGTAAAATGATACCGACCGAATGGGTTCGCGGCAAATAATCCATAATTTCGAACATGCCAATAGCAAGGTGCTGCGAAACTCGATGGATGATAATGAATCGTAATGCCAGAGAGTTTCCCGTCGACGGGCCCGTTGTAATCTACCCAGTTCGATCGCTTACCCCATGCCTCGGCATCGTGAAGTCCCTCTGCGTTGGTGATTTTTCCTCCAAGACCAGCGTCGACTTTCATCGTTGACGGCACTCGGATTCCAAAGCTGCCTTCCTTGGTGTCGCCAAAGTGAACATCACCGTCCGTCGCCATTAATACAAGGTTGCATTCAATGATTCGTTTGCCGTTATTCGTAAAGAATCGAAATTCTCGTTCATCGCTAAGCAATCGCTTGCCACTTGGGTCGACCCAATCGTTTCCCGTTTTGATGACTGCAGTGTCCCCATCGTCTTGGATACTAGCAGTACCCGATGTTTGCACGATATGTCCACAATGGTTGTCGTCCATCCAAAAGTCGACGCCATTCACCTCACCATGCGTGAACCAAAACGACCGTTGGTGGTCGTGGTCATCCGACTCACCATCCATATCGTCTTGCATTGGAAAATGCCGAGTCATGGATTGTTCGTCAGGTCCGATTATCGGATAGATGATCGGTTTACCGCCGCTGTCGGCCAGATAAACGGCAAACAAGTCATCGTTGATGAAGACCTCCCATCGACAGGTCGCTTGTTTGGGTCCCTGCTCGGGTCCCTGTTCGTTGCTGCTCGATTCGTCCAGGCCAACTGAGCTCACGCTCATTGGCCCCGATGCAATACCAAGCTTTGGTTGTACCCCATGGACCGCCGTTGCAATCGTCAGAATTGTAAGCGAGAACCTCGACAACAAAAAAGATTTTTGGATGGTGCTCATGGTGACAATTGTTGTTGCACTGCTTTTCGAACCTACTTGCGGAAGCAAGCGATTGATCTGCAAATTAAGACTCCACCGAAAAATCCGTGGGTTGATTCATCAACCCCAAGTACCGAAGGGTTGGTTTTTCAGGCATCGCAGGCAAAAGAAATGTCTTTCGGTGCATCGCCAATCTGACGTTCAAAATTAAATCTCGGCAAAACAAGCCGTTTCACCGAGGCCAAGCGAGACATTTTTCTTGCCCTGCCATGCCTCAGAAATAACTTCCGCAACTTTTCTTTTAACCCACGAATTCTTCTGAAGAGCCCAAATTATACACGAATTGCATAACGGCTCGGAGGGGATCGAATGAATCCTTGACGAATTTGCCCGTAGCGAAAGTCGCCAAGGCTTTTGTCCCGCACCGTGTCTCTGCAGGATGCATTTTGACTCTGCGTCTCGGAGAGACGCAGCTACTATGAAATACGATTCTGCGTCTCGGAGAGACGCAGCTACTATGAAATGCGATTCTGCGTCTCGGAGAGACGCAGCTACTATGAAATGCGATTCTGCGTCTCGGAGAGACGCGGCTACTATGAAATACGATTCTGCGTCTCGGAGAGACGCAGCTACTATGAAATGCGACTCTGCGGCTTGGAGAGACGCGGCTACTATGAAATACGATTCTGCGGCTTGGAGAGACGCGGCTACTATGAAATACGATTCTGCGTCTCGGAGAGACGCAGCTACTATGAAATGCGATTCTGCGGCTTGGAGAGACGCGGCTACTATGAAATACGATTCTGCGGCTTGGAGAGACGCGGCTACTATGAAATATGATTCTGCGTCTCGGAGAGACGCAGCTACTATGGATTAAGTGAATACCAACCCGATGAGTCTCGCGTTTTGCGGCTTGTTGCCGGTCGGGTTTCGGAGTATCCCGACGTTTGTATCACCTGTTGGCGATAAGCGTTTTGTCGCGGCAGTGCGGCTTCGCGAACAGGAATGTGTGAGATCATTTGGTCGCGCGACGATGAACCGCTGGATTGGTTAGCACCGCTTGGAAGTTGTGGTGCAACAGAGTGGGTTGAAGGGGATTCTGCAAAGGGTGATGCATTGGGATTGTCGGAACTTTGATTGAAATTTAACGATTCCCGCTTGAATGGGGATTGATAGTTTGGCGGCGCCTGGATCGGACTTAGACTCGAATAATTGGAATCCGATTTCGGTTGTGGTCCATAAGCCGAAACCATGCGATCCGATCCATTCGCCGATAGTGTTGATGACGCCGAGCTTGACGAGCCAAATACGTTCGAATCCGCTGGGTTTTGCAACTGCCACGATGGTGGTGCCATCGATGGAGCCGAAATACTTGGTGGCGTCAACACTGGGCGAGCTGACTCGAGCCGCGGTTGTTCAAGCGGAGCGGAATCGTTGGGCTGAGAGTAATTTGGTTGTTGACCATACGCCGGGGACCCGGTCAAAGGAGCCGTATTGGGTGTGGCGTAATTCTGGCTCTGAAACGGATTTGAACCTGGGTACGCATTGCTCGATGGGATCGGCACAACCGAGCGATCATTTGGTCCCACCACGGCACCGACTTGGCCTACCGGACCATAGGAACCCTGCGATGGATTAGGATTTGCTTGGTAGGTTTGCGGAATGGGCGTCGTTGGTGGTGTCGCCCCCAAGCTGCTATAAGGCGTTCGCTGAATCTGGTCGACATAAGAGGAGCAAGCTTGTTGAGTCGTTACGGTCGTTCCACTAATGGGGTCGACTGTGTTCACGGGACGGTAGTAGGTAACCGGCGCTTGATAATAACTGGTTTGGTAATTGGTCCCAAACAGCGAACCGAAGAAACGGGCCAAGCCGCCAGCAGGTCTTTGAGGTGCAACTTGATACAGCGGAGCCATTGAGGTAGCGGGAACTGCCGTCATCGGCAAACCGGTGACCGACGTGTTCGTGACGGGTGCGCTAGTGACGGGTGCGCTAGTGACGGGCGTGTTCGTGACGGGCGTGTAGGCGGACGAGTACTGCGAAGCACTCGTCTGCGTTGGGTAGGAGTTACCACCGTTGTAGAACGACGTTGTCGGAGCCGTGATCGGCTGGAGTGTTTGCTGAGGAGCAACTGGCAACGTTCCACGGTAGTTTGCTTGAGACGCCACTGGCATCCCTGTATAAACCGAAGGGTTGTTCAAATAGACAGGCGGCTGAGCGGGATAATAGATACCACTGATTTGGTAACGCGACGTCACGGGTGTTGGAGCGTACCCAGCTGCATAGGGTGCGTTGACCACTGGCACGTTGGTAACGGTTACCGGAGCGTATCCAGCGGTGTAAACGGGGGTGCGTCCAAACAGCCAATCCGTTAAACAGCACGCCGATGCACTGGCCGCCGGCAAATTGGAGGCGGCGATTACGAGTGCAGCGATTAAGTGGCGGCGTGTCGACATCCATCATTCCCGTACAAAATTGAAACACGAGGCAAATGCAGACACGTTGCCTGGCAAAATCTCTCGCTATCGAAAAAAAAGTCTTCCGGTTCCATTGAACGTTTTAGAAGCCCAAAGGTCAATCTTTCTGGAGCCGACTTCCGCAAGATGTCAAGCTTTTTCACTCGGCAACTGACGAATAAACGGATTAAACAGAATTTAAGCTGAACGGGGGTGACAGTTAGTTGCATCGCGAGTTTCACGACTGAAAGCGTGCATTGATTCACACGTGCCAGCGGCGAGATTCAGAGGCTTCACGCCAAAATGCATTCAGGCTGAGGAGCAAGAAGACCAAGCATAGAAGTGCAGCGGCAGCGACGATCCGCAGCCCGATCAGATTGATAGCCATGCCGTGCAATGATCGGATTACCGTAAAGAAGGCGTTGCCGCCTCCGGCAAGCATGCCAATGGTCGAAATCAAAGCGGCAGCCTGCATCGAATGCCGCCGTCGATGAGGATTGAGCCCCACCACGCCACAAAACAAGATCGGGATACCGAGCATCATTGGAAAGAACTGCGACGGCATTTTTTGCATCGAAACGATGAGTCCCGCCAGCGTAATCGCACAAAGCAGCAAACCAAAAACGATCGCGATCCGTGACATGTGTGTTTCAATCGGCAGACAAGGGTTACCCGAACGCGTTTTCCGCGAAACGCTATATCGCGGGATTTTAGCCCGCCCACTTCCATGCGGCGAGGGGTAGGCGAGGGGTAATCGAACCATCAAAGTTCAAAAAGGGAGTGCCTCCGAATGCCGAGCCCGACTCGATTCCGCCCCACTCACCTAAGCTATTCGCTTCAAAAGAGTTAACAAAATCTTTCTGGATCGAAAGACAAAAGCCAGCATCGCCTTCAATTCGCGAGCAAAAAAGGACCAATGACAAAGGATAGCATGTCCACTTCAACACGTCCTTGCCAATTCGATCATGAATGCTTACGCTTTTCGGTTTGCGCTGGAGACTTGCTTCGGCGTGGCGGCATGTGTTGTGCCAGTTTTCAATCCCCCAAGCGATTTTGGGAGTTTCTTCGGTGTCGGGTACTTGTGTCATTGGTTTACAATGGGGTGACGAAGCGAAAGGTAAGTTGGTCGACTTACTAGCCCCTCAATTTGATTATGTCGTTCGCTACCAAGGAGGCGCCAACGCGGGCCACACCGTGGTCGCTGGCTCTGAAACCTACAAATTGCATCATATCCCCAGCGGTATTCTGCATCCTCATGTCAAAAACATGATCACTCCGGGCGTGGTTATCAATCCGACCACGCTGATTGCTGAAATTGACGGTCTGGCTCCTCGCGGCGTGAACTGTGCCGAGAACATGCTCATCAGCGAGCGTGCTCATTTGGTCATGCCTTGGCATATTGCCGAAGATCGCCAAACGAATGCAACCGAAGTGCGTGGCGAATCGATTGGAACGACCAATCGCGGGATCGGACCGTGCTACCGCGACAAGGTGGGCCGCACCCATGCGATTCGGATGACCGATTTACTGCAACCCGAGCGAGATGAACGCATCCGAACGGTCGCGGAGCAGAAAACAAAAATCTTGCGAAGTCTGGGCGTACCCGAAGAGGAGCTGCAGCAAATTGCACCGGATGTGGTTGTTCCACTGGCTGCCTCTTGGGCAAAGCGTTTGTCAGCGATGATCGGCGACACAACGGAGATCCTGCTCGATGCAGCAGAGGCGGACAAAAAGTTATTGTTCGAAGGAGCTCAAGGAGCGCTGCTCGATATCGACCATGGCACGTATCCATTTGTGACCAGCAGTAACAGCAGCGGTGTAGGGATCTGTGCCGGATCGGGGATCCCGCCAAAATGGATCGATCATGTCTTGGGGGTTTGCAAAGCCTACAGCACTCGCGTTGGTGGCGGTCCGTTTGTGACTGAATTAGAGGATGCGGTCGGCGACCAGATTCGAAAACTTGGCAACGAGTATGGTACGACGACGGGTCGTCCGCGTCGTTGTGGATGGTTTGACGCGGTTGCCGTTCGCTACACCGCACGTCTCAGTGGCGTGACTCGTTTGGCATTGATGATGATGGACGTCCTTGCTCATCTTGATGAACTAAAGGTCTGTGTCGCGTATGAATTGGATGGCCAACGCATTACACGGTTCCCTGGCCATGCCGACCAACTCCGACGATGCAAACCGATCTATGAAACGATCGAGGGTTGGAAGGAACCCGTCGATGATGTGCGAAGCGTCGATGATTTTCCTGAAGGTGCACTTGCCTATGTTCGCAGGATTGAAGAATTGGTGGGGGTCCCCGTTGGTGTATTGTCGGTTGGACCGGACCGAGCACAAACGATCTTCACAGACGCCTCCTCCGTCCTAAAACTGCAACCGGTCGCTTAGGGTATTGCAAGGTAAGTTTGTTATGGCCGATCTTCCGAAGCATATTGCGATCATCATGGATGGCAATGGTCGCTGGGCAGAAGCACAAGGATTGCCTCGAATCGAAGGCCATCGTCGGGGCGTCGACTCGGTGCGGATGGTAAGCGAAATGGCCTCAGAACTGGGCATCGAAGCGATCACGCTTTACTGCTTGTCGAGTGAAAACTGGAAACGTCCGCAGCCTGAGTTGGACTTTCTAATGCATTTACTCGAGCAGTACTTGGTTGAAGAGCGTCGTTTGATTATGGAGCAAGGCCTGCGTTTGAAGGTCATTGGGCGACGAGACCGTTTGCCCGAATCCGTCATCACAGAGATGGACAAAACGCTGCAGATGTCGGCCGAGAATCAAGGCACCGCTCTTGTGTTAGCAATCGATTATGGTGGTCGCGATGAGATCACCAAAGTCGTCCGCGAATTGGCTCGAGAAGTCGCCGACGGCAAGTTGGCTGAAGAGAAGATCGATGAAGAATTGGTCTCGAGTCGGCTCTATACAGCAGGACTTCCCGAAGTCGATTTGATGATACGCACCGGTGGCGATTTTCGTGTCAGCAACTTTCTGCTGTGGCAATTGAGCTATGCTGAACTGTGGGTGACCGAGTCATGTTGGCCAGACTTCAAACGGGAATTGTTTTTATCGGCGATAGACGACTACGCGACTCGGCAACGTCGCTTCGGCGGATTGAGCGTCAATCAATAATGCTCGGTTCCCATTGAGAATTGAACTTGGCTGAAGGGGACTCGGTAACCCGTCCACCACCTTAAGCGACAATTTACGGAGAGAACCAAGCTTTGTTAGCCGACCGTTTAAAAACATCGATTGCATTGATTGCAGTCATCTGTTTGCTGCTCTACCTCGATGTCACTCGGTCTCGAGCGGGGCTGGAGGGACTTTGGCTCGTCCCGATTCTCCTGTTCTTTGCCATCGGCACGGCTTGGGATTTAGCGGGGCTGGTCATGGCGAGCGGAAGGTACCTGTCGCGTTCGACCGTCCTAATCTCAACCACCATTGTGACGCTATCGCCAATCGTCCCGCTAATGTGGCCGCTGTTTCATTCGAGTTATCCTGCAAACGCCACGTTCGGAATGTTCGGCGCGATGGTCGTCGGAGCGGTGGTAGCCGTCATGTTAACGGTTGGGCGAGAAATGTTTCTCTATGGCAAACCTGGCACACGCTCTGAAGTCACAAGTTCCGAAGCCGCATTGAAAGCGGATGTCGGCGTCGTCACCGGACGCATGGCATCGACTGTTTTCATCGCGATTTACGTTGGTCTACCGATGGCGATGCTGTTTTCGCTTCGCAGTCTAGGCAGCGGAAACTGGGGTGTCGCAGCATTGTTAACCATGGTTTTGGTCACAAAGTCAGCCGATGCGGGTGCCTACTTTGTTGGCCGAGCGATAGGAAAGCACAAACTGATTTCTCGGCTCAGTCCGGGAAAGACCGTCGAAGGAGCGATTGGTGGTATCGTAAGTAGTACGATCGTTGCTTTCGTTTGTTTGAAATGGCTTTTTCCAATATTTTTGGGAGTTGAAATGGAGGCTGTTTCGGGTAGCAATGTGAACCTAGCCGCCGCTGGAATGCCTCCTGTCTTGGGTGCCCTGATCCTTGGCCCGATACTTGCGGTCTCCGGAATGGTAGGCGATTTGGCGGAATCATTGGTGAAACGCGATAATGCCGCCAAGGATAGCGGTAATTTGCTGCCGGGCCTTGGAGGCGTTTGGGATGTCACGGATTCTTTAATCTCTGCGATCATGCCAGCGTTTCTATGCTTTTCAGCGGGTGTTGCAGGGCCTATCGTTTAGTGTTTGCTAAATCACGCCTGTGATTAGAATTGACCGAGACTTGACAGGAAACTCTTTTCGGTAAAGCAAGCGATGGAAAGAATACAAACAAAGGTTTTTGAATGACCGAAGCGACATTGGCGATTGCTAATGCGGACGAAATCTTGGCTCTTTTTGGGCCTCGCGACCAACATTTGCGAAAGCTAAAACGGCTGTTCGATGTCAGCATCACGCAGCGTGATGGTCAAATCCGAATCGCGGGCGAAGAGGAGCGTGTTCAGAACGCAACGCGGACATTGGAGCGAATGCGGCAAATTTCTCGAAAAAAAGGCGGATTGAGCAGCGATGACGTCGATGGAGCGGCCTCCGAGCATGGCGGAGTCATCGATGGTGCGGCGCCCCGCGTCAAAGCGGAAGCGATTGATATCCAGCATGCAGGGCGACAAATCAAGCCTCGTACGCCGGGGCAGGCGGTTTACGTCGACACGATCCGGCAATACGACTTGACCTTCGCTGCGGGCCCAGCCGGTTGTGGAAAAACCTACTTGGCGGTCGCGATGGCAGTCGAAGCGTTGCGGGCTGGTTTGGTTCGCAAAATCGTGCTCGTGCGGCCTGCCGTGGAAGCGGGCGAAAGCCTGGGCTTCCTCCCTGGGGATCTACGTGCAAAACTAAACCCTTATCTGCGTCCCTTGATGGATGCACTCGGCGAGATGATTGACTATGATCAATCGCGTGCCTTGATGGAACAGGACGTCATTGAAGTCATCCCACTTGCCTACATGCGTGGTAGGACGCTTAACGATGCGTTCATTATTTTAGACGAAGCTCAAAACACGACCGTTGCACAAATGAAAATGTTTTTAACCCGAATGGGCGAGCAGAGTAAAATGGTCGTTAGCGGCGACACCTCACAGCAAGATTTGCCCAAAGGCATTACCAGCGGTCTAAGCGATGCGATGCGTCGGCTAGGCAAAATAGAAGGGATCGGGTCGGTGCGGCTGCGCGAGACCGATATCGTTCGTCACAAATTAGTCCAAAGGATCGTCAATGCGTATGATACTCATCCACATGAGTAGCATATCAAAGCGATGAGCACGTCAACGAAAAAACGAACCCGCCAAGAACGCATCGAATCGCTTGGAATCCCCAAACCGCGATTCGTCCAGTGGTGGCAGCGGAGTGACAAGTCCGATTTCTTGCTGCGAATCGCGATGGCGGTGGCGGCTGCCGTTTTGATGTTGGTGCTTTGCCAAGCTTGGCAGTTGCCATTTGCCTATCGCAAGGGGAGCATTTTGAAACGCGACTTGATCACACGAGTCACGTTTCAGGTTCCCGATGAATTTGAGACCGACGCACTGCGCCGCCAAAAGCGGCGTGAAGAACCGGTGTTGTATCGCAATCGCACCAAACCGCTCGACCAATTGAGAGCGATTCTAAAAGACCAGCTCTTCTTGACTCTCGGTGCTCAATCCTACGAACAGATGAACGACGATGAACGCAAAGCGTTCGAGGAGTTTCTCCGCAGCAAAGAGCAAGCCGTCGCGGACGATGAGATGGAGGAAACCGATAGCGTCAAGGTCGCTCCAGAGCAACAGTTTGCAATTCTAAAATCGGTCTTGGCCACCGATCCTGAGCTGATCAAGGTCGACGAAGCGGTCGCGATGGCGATGAAGCCGATCTATGACCATGGCCTGCTGCGGTCGATGCAGCATAAACCGGATCAGGGGAACCAGCGGATTATCATGGTCTACCCGGCGGGATTGCCGGACGAAGCCGTGCCAGTCGAAGCAAGCAAGGTGCGGATTGCCCAAGCGAGCAGTGAATTTCAAAGTCTTTTGCAAGAGTACTTTCGGTCTCGCTTTGATTTGGACCAGGATCAAGTGGCCGCGCGGATGATCGGCCAATGGTTTGTCAACCGATTGCCCGAATACGAAACGCTTCAATACGACGACGAATTGAGTGAGCAAGCACGCTTGGCCGCCGCTGCACGAGTCGAACCGGTGATGACAACCTATTATGCTGGCGATTCGAAACTGGCCACCGCTGGCGAGCCGCTGACGGGCAAAGAGATTGCTTTGCTGAGAATGGAAGAGCGAGAATTTGCCAGCCGGATGGGATGGCGAGACAAGTTGGCTCGCTTTACCGCCTATGGAGGAATGATGTGCGCCCTCTATCTTCTTTGTGGTTCGTACATCTTCTTTGTTGAAGATCGATCGCTGCTACTCGATCGTGCAAAGTTTGCCAAGATGTTGGTTTTGATCGTGGCCACGGTCGTCCTTTGCTACTACGCCGCTCGCGATGAGTGGCGTAGCGAGCTGATCCCGTTGGTATTGGCGTCGACGGTTGCTGCAGTCGTTTACGGGCGAGAGTTGGCGTTATTGTTGATGGCAGCGGTTTGTTTGAGTGTCACCTTGTTTTTAGGCGCGTCGATATCGGAATTGGTGATGTTGTTGGCCGCCAGTACCAGCTGTATGTTGTTGTTGGGACGCATTCGCACTCGCACTCATTTGCTATATGTCGGAGCCATCTCAGCCGCGATCACGGCGATTACCGTTGTCGGTGTCGGCGTCGTCACCGCGGAAACGTTATCGAACGTCGACGAGGCAGCGGAATCGACACCATTTTACAATGGGCCCTATTTTGGATCGGTGGTCGGAGGGCTATGCCGCGAAGCGCTTTGGGCAGGGTTCTGTATCCTGGTGTCGGCTGCGTCGATGACCGGATTGCTGCCACTCGTGGAGAAAGCTTTCGGCGTGCAAACCGATTTAAGTCTATTGGAACTTGGCGATGCAAGCCATCCGCTACTAAGGCGTCTGGCTCAACGTGCACCGGGGACCTACAACCACTCGATCAACGTCGCGTCGATTGCGGAGGCAGCAGCCGATGCGATTGGTGCCAACGGCCTGCTCGTTCGGGTGGGCGCGTATTTCCATGACATTGGAAAAATGTTCAAACCGGACTATTTCATCGAGAACCAAAGCTCCGGAATCAATCAACACGATTCGCTTCAGCCTGCAATGAGCACGCTCGTGATTATCGCTCATGTCAAGGATGGTGCCGACCTTGCTAGAAGTCATCATTTGCCGCAGTCGATCATTGACTTCATCATGCAGCATCATGGAACGACATTGGTCGAGTACTTTTACCGTGAAGCGGCTCGGCGTAGTGAAGAAGATCCCAATGGCGATACCGTTAGCGACAAAGACTTTCGATACCCTGGACCAAAACCGCAAACGCTCGAAGCGGCGGTCATGATGTTGGCCGATACGGTCGAGAGTGCCTCGCGTACGTTGGTCGACCCAACGCCTTCACGGATTCAAGGTTTGGTTGACGCGATTGCTCAAAAGAAGATGGCCGATGGCCAATTCGATGAATGTGGACTAACGTTTCGCCAACTCGACCGTATCCGAGCGAGTCTAGTCAAATCCCTTACCGCGATCTATCACGCACGTGTCAAATATCCTGGACAACAATCCGCATAGAAACGATCGATTGTCGATCGAGATCATTGCCGACGCCCCCTTACCCGAGTTACATTGGTACGATTCCATTCAACGTGCTGCCGCTGCGGCACTCGATTATCGTGGCTTCGCATTCGGTGAAGTGGGAATCCGCATCACCAATGACAACGAGATACGTTTGATCAATCGAGTACACCTTGGACACGACTATGAAACCGACGTGATTAGTTTTGGCTACTTTGCGGATGCACCAAGAATCGAAGGTGAATTGGCCGTTAGCTTGGAGACGGCACAACGAGCTGCCGAGGAATTGGCGTGGCCAGCCGAGCATGAGCTGCTTCTTTATGTCGTCCATGGAACCTTGCATTTGACAGGAATGGATGACCAAGCTCCGCAAGGTCGCCGTTCGATGCGAGCTGCCGAAATCGGTGTCATGCGAAAGCTGGGCATCGAAATGACGGACGCGGTTGGTCCCGACGCTGTCGACGCCCACGCAGGTGAATCGAATTCACATGAGCCGGACTCGGGGCAAGCGACGACGGATCGGTCTGAGGTGAAAAAGTGACCGACTGGGTTTTTTGGTGGATTTTGTCAGCAACCGGTTTTGCCATCAGCAGTATAGGTGGCCTTGGTGGCGAATTGCTCGATCGGTTTGCAGGCCGATCACTCGAAGCTTATTGCCGGCTCAACAAGAATCGCGATCGATTCGGTGCGGTCATCGATCATCAAGATGCTGCGATCCGCGGTAGCGAGTATTTGCGGATGATTGGCACAACGCTATTTCTAATCGCCGGCACGGCTGGCCTGTTTGCAAACGACGGCGACCCGAATGCCAGTCAACTTGCCACTTGGGCATTTGGCGCAGGCATTTCGATGATGCTGATTCATGTCTGGTTTCCTGCCGCAGTCACCCGCTTCGCATCGACGCAGGTGCTTTACCACACCTGGCCATTTTGGCACGGACTGTCGGTGCTGATGCACCCGTTGTCGGCACCCGGTGAGCTTGTTGAGATCATTACGCGTCGATTGGCTGGGAAGCAAGAGCATGAAGACGAAGATCAAGAGCAACTCGAGGATGAAATTCGCACGATCGTTACGGCGGGCGAACGTGAAGGATATTTCGGTCCGGGGGTTCGTGAAATGATCCAAGGAGTGATGACCCTTCATGAAGATACAGTCGGCCACATCATGACGCCTCGCGGTGACGTCGACGCGTTGGATGTGTCCTGGAGCTGGGAACAGATCCTCGAAACGATTGTCGAGGCAGGCCGAACTCGGTTGCCCGTCTACGAGGGAACGCTCGACAACGTGGTCGGCATTTTGTACGTAAAGGATCTACTTCCGTATCTGCAGAAGGATGGCGAACCGGATAAACCCATTTCAAAAATCATGCGTCGCAGTTGGATCGTTCCGGTTGATCGGTCGGTCGAAATCTTGCTTCGCGAATTTCTTCATAGCCGCAGTCACATGGCGATTGTCCTCGATGAGTTTCAACAAACCACGGGCGTCGTTACCATCGAAGATGCACTCGAGGAAATTGTCGGCGAGATCGTCGACGAATCGGATGAGGACGAAGAGATCGGTCTGCAAGTAATTGATGACGATACGGTCGAAGTCGATGGTCGATTGATGATTGACGACTTGAACGATCTGGTCGGTTGGGATTTGCCAGAGAGCGACGATTACGAAACGATTGCGGGTTATGTATTGTTTCACACAGGCGCGATTCCCGAGGCGGGACATCGTTTGACACTTGGTGAATCCGAAATTGAAATTTTGAAAGCCAGTAATCGAAAAATCGATTCGATGCGTATTCGCCGACAAAAAAACAAGGACCAAAGAGTCGGTTGATCGAGTTCTAGGTTTTGGCTTTTGTGGGTGGCGTCATGACTTTCATCCGGCATCCTTTTCGCGTACACAAGGTTGAGCCTTTTCGGGTACCCTCAATTTTGGACTGGCAAAGCGAGTGGTGTGATTGTCGGTTTGTGGACACAACACTACACTAGGTGGCCTAGCCAGTAGGCTCCGTCTGAAAACCCTTGTACACCTTGTACAGCGGTACTACCGTCGCAAAAGTCATGGAGACTTTCTGTTTTTCCGGCAAGGCTCCCGGCGGCCGAAAGTCTCGACGACTTCCGCTACCTTTCAGACAGTGCCACGCGAGCAACCGTGCCACGCAAGTTACCGTGCCACGCAAGTTACCGTGCCGCGGAGCAACAAGTTACCGTGCCACACGCGAGTTACCGTGCCACACGCGAGTAACCGTGCCACGCGAGTAAGTAACAGAGTCTGATTATCCATTAACCGATCGAACCGGAATCATCATGAAAAACGCCTTGTCTATTGCCGCCAAATTAGAGGTTGAATCCAAGGGTAACGCGAAACTCGTCTTCGAAGACCAAGAATTGGCGATGCCGGTTGTTGAAGGGAGCGAGGGCGAACGCGGGATCGATATCAGTCAACTAAGAGCAAAAACCAAACTGATTACGCTCGATGAAGGATTTGTAAATACGGGAAGCACCCGCAGTGCGATCACTTTTTTAGATGGTGAAAAAGGAATTCTGCGATATCGCGGTTATCCGATCGAGCAATTGGCAGCCAACTGTGATTTTATTGAAACCGCTTTTCTATTGATCTACGGCGAATTGCCGACACGGCACGAAGCAGCATCGTTTCGCGCCGGGATACGCGATCATACGATGATCCATGAGGACATGAAGAGCTTTTACAATGGGTTTCCACATCACGCCCACCCGATGTCGATCCTCAGTAGCGTCGTCGGTGCGCTGGCGATGTTTTACCAAGATTCGCTCGATCCAAACGATCCGAAGCAAGTTGAAATTTCTCTCTATCGACTCCTGGCGAAACTGCCAACGATTGCAGCCTACAGTTACAAAAAATCGGTGGGGCAACCGTTCATGTATCCAGACAATAATTTGACCTATTGTGAGAACTTTTTGCACATGATGTTCGCAACGCCTACCTGCGAATACGAAGTCGATCCTGATTTTGCCGAGGCGTTGAGGTTGCTGTTGATCGTTCACGCCGATCACGAGCAAAATTGCAGCACCTCGACCGTCCGCATGGTCGGCAGTAGTAACACCAACCTATTCGCTGCAATTTCCGCTGGCATTAGCGCGCTTTGGGGACCACTTCATGGCGGAGCGAATGAAGCTTGCGTCAACATGCTCGATCAAATTGTCCAAGATGGTGGAAATGTCAAAAAGTATATTGAACGAGCGAAAGACAAAGATGACGACTACCGATTGATGGGGTTCGGGCACCGCGTGTACAAGAACTTTGATCCAAGGGCAACAATCATCAAAGCAAGTTGCGATAAGTTGCTCGAAAAATTAAACCTTGATGATCCCTTGTTCGAAGTCGCCCAAGAGCTAGCCGATGTGGCACTCCGCGACGACTACTTTATCGAAAAGAAGTTATACCCGAACGTCGATTTCTATTCAGGCGTTATTTACCGAGCACTGGGGATTCCCGTCCAGATGTTTACGGTCTTGTTCGCGATTGGACGATTGCCCGGTTGGATCTCGCATTGGATCGAGATGCACAACAATGAGGCGACGCGAATCAATCGTCCTCGCCAAATCTATACGGGTTCTACCGAGCGGCAATTCGTTCCGATCGAAAAACGGGGCTAGAGTTAAAACGAGGCATCGACCACCTCGCGACCGGCCCGGGACCCGATCGCTTGACGAATTGGCTCATCGAGACTCTCGCTTAGAAAGCGAACCGAACCATCGCAAAACGCGGTGTGGACTCCGCCGGCATGATAGCTGCCCGCAGAAATCTCCAATTGTTCGTTGTTTGCCTGCTGCAGATTGATCCCCCAATGAAGCGATAGCAGGGCCTCGGAAAAATCGTCTCCTTTGCCTTTGCCTTTACCAAAATTGGGATGATAGAGTGCAAAGTGGCTGCAAGTGTTACAGCGAACGTCATCAATAAAACGTGTTTCCGCCACCATTACCGTTTGGCTCAGCCCATCCAAAATCCCAGAAAACGGTATCGCTCGAGGCCAAGGCAATGCGGGCGGCGCATCGGGCGGGTCGGTGGGATGACGCTCAAATTGACCGACACGTAAAACGCCATTGCCTGCTTCCATTCCGATTGCCAGCGGCGGAGACGCCGGTACCAGTGGCGAATACTTGTCTCGCGTGACGTCGCTTCCCGAGTTTCCCAAATAGCTGTTCATCGCCCGTGCGACCGCGCCGCCGCCGATCGCTAAGTTATTGTCGTCACTCAGGTACATCGGCCCTGGCTCGGTCGGGCATCGATACATCGGAATCAGCGTCGTCGCCAACTCGACCAAACGTTCGCGATCCTCTAAAGTCAACTTCGCGTTGGTCGCAGGCGGCACCATTTCCCAGGCAGCGGTTTGTTCGGCGAAAGGCAAAATGTCGGTCGTCCAACTATATCCATGCCCACCTTTTGCACCCCAGGGCAGCGTTCGGTATGCCGATTCGTAGTTGTGCATCGCCAGTGCGATCTGCTTCAAATTGTTTTGGCACTGGACTCGCCGCGCCGCCTCGCGAGCAGCCTGAACCGCAGGGAGTAACAGTGCTACCAAGATACCGATAATCGCAATAACGACCAACAACTCGACCAAGGTAAAGGCGAGCCGACATGGGCGCAGCGGCAAGCGGTTCACTTGAGATTGTTTCTTGTGTTGGCTGGTTCGATTCTGTGCGTGATGCATGGCGTTCCTGTCTAGCTATTTATAACCTAGAACGCGAAAAAATCAGCCAAGAACGCTCTCAATCAGAGAAAAAAATGGCATGTCTTGGTAAATGTTGGCAGGAAAGTCCGCTCCCACGATCCCGCCTGCCTCGCTACACAAACGGGATTATTTTTCATTTTTTTTGTACGGGTTTGGACGCGGTGTGTCACCAATAGGGTGTAAACCGAAACAAGTCCTACTTTTGAAATCAGAAAAATCTCGATCATGCGACTAACCCTACGAACGTTGCTAGCCTATTTAGACAACACACTCGACCCGGCGGATGCCGAGTCGCTGCGGAACAAAGTTGCCGAGAGCAGTTTCGCGGCCCAATTGGTGAATCGAATCCGGCACAATTTGGGGAGCAGTGATTTAGCCGCTCCGTCACCCGATGCGGTCAGTCCGCTCGAAGAGGCGAACGTGATCAGCGAGTTTCTCGACAGCACTTTGCCTGCCGAGCAGGTTTCGGAGATCGAAAGAGCGTGTTTGGAATCGGATATGCAGCTGGCCGAAGCCGCAGCATGTCATCAAATATTGACGATGGTGCTAGGGAAATCGGCAGCGGTAAGTCCTGAACTGCGTAAGCGAATCTACGAACTGCCCGATCGAGATATCGCTGATGTTGCGACGGCTGGCAGTTTTGCATCGATTTCAGTGCCCGCAACGGAGCTGGGTGATACCAACCTGAACGATGTTTCAGGTGTGGATGATCTTGGCATCGGTTCGCAACCAACATCGGCGGCCGAACCGATCGATCCCGTTGGGCCTGACGATTCAGGCGTTTCAGATGCTCCGACACGCATTCGCCAATTGGATGAGGCCGCTGAAGCACGCGTCCGCTTGGCTCGCGGGGCACGTCCGCAGTCGGCGATCGAGGCTGCTCAACTTTACGGTGGTTCCATCCGAACGAGTCGCATTGCACCGTGGTTGGTGGGTTTGGCGTTGGCTGCCGCACTTTTGTTCGCCCTGGTGCAAGTGTTTGGTACTTTTCTCGATCGAGACAAGATTGCTGCGACCGATACGGCAGGTGAAAACACCGAGATTGCTAGCCAGCCGATCAAGCCGGCTCCAACCTCTCCTTCGGTGCAAGAACGAACGGTTGGGGAGCCCAACTCGCAAACGTCGCCCGAGAAATCGGAGAGCAACACGGTTTCACCTCAAATTCTGGATGGCACGAAACCCGATCCAGCAACGCAACCAGAACCCGTGTTGGGCGATCCGAATCAATCTCCATCAATGGAAGTCACGACCGAGACAGCTGTGGATAGTCAAGGCATGTCCGAGCGCGATCTGAAACCCATCGAACAGGATCCGATTGTTGTTGAAAATGGAAGACCATCGGATTCAGGAGTGGAGGAGGAGGCGACTGGCAGCGATACTCAGCCGATGACAGAATCGCCAGCCGAATCAGCCGAATCAGCCGAATCAGGCGAAAGCGAAAGCGAAGGCGAAGGCGAAGGCGAAAGCGAAGGCGAAAGCGATGGAATCTCGCCGGAGGTGGATATCACCGAGCCGGTCGAGACGGAATCAACGGATCGTGAAGCAGGGATTTCCGATGCGGACGCGGTCGCCAAAATCACGGGTGATCCAGGGCTCTTGTTTTTAATCGATGAGGACGGAACGGCGGTGCGAGTCGACCGCGACACCTCGATACTCATCAATCAAACGGTTGTTTGCGCACCGACTTTTCGAGTTCGACTTGATACGATTGATAACATTGCCGTGACACTCATCGGGCCAGCCCGTGTACGCTGGGAAGCGGTCGCAGGCGGCGATCCAGTTATTCATGTCGAGCAAGGTCGAATGTTGTTGGAAGCGACGAAGAAAGGAGCCGACGCGGAGCTCGTCCTTCCTGACTCAAAGTTGAAGCTGGATTTTCCGACGATTGAAACGCTGGCTGCTTTCAGCGTTACTCATTTCCGGCAACCGGGTTTTGATCCGCAGAACACAGACAACCATATTTTTTCAATTGGAGTCTTGGTGCCTCACGGGACGTTGACGCTAACGGCAGATGATTTGACATCAACAAGCCAGCCATCAAGCGACATCTTAACGGTGGATGGCAATCTCGCCAAGCCTGAGGCCGTAACCTTGAAGGTGGGCGAGCGATGGATCAAGCGTGGCGACAGTGAGGGCGAGTTGTCGCAGGTCGATTCGGCTCCTGATTGGACTCAACCCGTCTCGGCGAACGATCATTCCCTGGAAGCGTCGGCGCGAGAAGCGTTGGTCAGTTTAATGATCGAAGACCAAGCGGTCGACTTGTCGCTGCGTGAAGCGACGATGTTTCGTCGCGCCGAGGTCGGTGCCCTGGCAGCTCGTACGTTGCTTTCGATCCGAAAACCTGATGTCTATTTCGGCAGTGATGGAATCCTCAACAATGCCGAACAACGCCAATACTGGATCGATCATTACACCGCCTTGGTGGGTGCGATCGATCGTGATGTCGAGACAGCGAAAGTAGTGAATGACTCGATGCAGCGTATGGATTCCGCAAATGCACCGGTCCTCTTCAAATTACTCGTTGGCTATTCTCAGAAACAGTTAGCCGAGGGGGGGGATGTGGAGCTAATTGGTTATCTCGATTCACCATCAATGGCTGTCCGAGCGTTAGCACTCGAAAATTTGAAACGGATCAGTAGTGGAGCAACGTTGGGGTATCGTCCCGAGCAGGACAGCGCCCTGAGAAGATCGCAGGCGATCAAAAAATGGGAAGCTCGCCAACGAAAAGGTGACATCCGATGGCAGACTCCTTAAGCCGGCAGACACCTGCGAACTGATTTCTCATCACAGACGTATAGGCTCTAATACTGTGAATCCTTTCGACAAAGAATTAGAAAGACTGCGAATGGCGGCCAACCCTCGAATCTCTCATCCGATCAATCGACGAGATCTTCTTTCCTACGCGTGTATCGGTGCTGCAACGACGATCGTTGGATGTAAAGATCAACCCGATCCAATCGACGAGGTTAGCGAGTCTCGGAGCGACGTTCCAATTCAGTTGGTACTTGTCGGTTCCGACGACGATGCGGAGACGATTCGCCGTGCATGGATGTCTATCGATGAGCAGCCACTGGAAATCAAGACCATTTCGGCGGACCGTGTCGATGACCGACCGTGGATCGTCACGCTGCGGGAGGCCGCGTTGTCATGCGACCTCATCATTTATCCGATGATGGCGGTTGCTGAGTTGATCGAAACCGAAGCGATCGTTCCAATCGACGATCGTACATTTGAGCAGATGCAAGAAGAATACGGTTCGTTTTTTTCGGCACCTCGAAATGGAGCGGCGCGTTTTGGAGGCGCCTACGTTGCTCTACCGCTCGGTGCCTCGTTGCCAGCCCTGTTAAGTTCGCGTTCGATTCCGACACTTGGATCCTGGGGGGATTACGACGACTGGGTCGCGAAAGAATTGGCGGGAAAGGCTGCAGAACCTCTTGCGGTTGGTTGGGCAGGTGCGATGTTTTTGTGGCGTGCCATCGCCTCGATCGATCAGGGCTGGTTGTTCACAAGAGATGACTTTACGCCGCTGGTGGATTCCGAACCCTATGTGGATGTGTTGAGGCAAATGCAGCAAACGGCTAGCCGCTACAACTCTATCAGCATGTCCCCAGTCGAAGTCTGGAACGCTTTACAGAGTGGCGAAATCTTAGCCGGAATTGGATTTCCAGGTGGCGTGGGGGGGGCTTGGAATGAAGAGCCTCAAGCAACACGAGAGGTCGCCTTTGGCGATTTGCCATGCGACCCCAAACGGAAGCAGATGCTGCTCGATCCCTTTTCGCCAATCGCATCGATATCGAGCCATTGTCGGCAAACCAGTGCTTCCAAACGGTTGATGAATTGGATGTCGGGTGGCGAAGGGAGCCAATTGATCCGTCGCGAAATCGACCGTTTCACCCCGGTCCGTTCGGAGAACGCTTCCCTGCTGGTTGTCGAAACACAGACCGGAACGCCCTACGAACAATGGTTGGAGACACAGCTTCGCACGCCGGTCACGGCGGCATCGTTACAGTTATTTGCAGCGGATGAGTACTATTCGGTACTTGATCAGCAGGTTGTGGCCTGTATCGCCGGCGATGCATCGCCGGAACAAGCTCTAACCGTCGTGGCTGAAAGATGGCAAGCGATCACGGACCGAATCGGCAAGGAGAAACAGAAAACCGCTTGGCGAAGGAGTCAGGGACTACGGGCTTAGTGTTCTTTTTGCTAAGATGTCGTGGTATTCCGCCGCAGCCCAATTTTCATGGGGGCGGTAGTGGATCTTGTTAAAGATCCCCGTCGCTCAGGATCTTTGACAAGATCCACTACATTGAAGCGGCATTGACCGCGAGACTCGTCTACGACGCCAACAGGAATCTCGATTTGAACGACGATCAAAGAAAACATGGGCCTTTTTTTTATTGGGCTCAACTCGTTCGCTTGCCTAATGTTTTCACTGTCGTCGCGGATGTCAGTGCCGGCTTTTTGCTGGTCTCGCAAGGTCCTGAGCCATTGCTGGCGTGGCTATTGGTCGTGCTCGCGGGTGTGGCATTCTATTGGGCGGGAATGATTCTCAATGATGTTTTCGATTTGGAAATCGATCGAGTCGAACGTCCGAATCGTCCTTTACCAGCAGGCAATATCTGCTCTATCCGAGCTCGATGGATCGGTTGGGCGCTCCTGGCGATCGGTATCCTGCTGGGGACACTCAGCGGGATGTTGCCGAATCAAACGCATCCAACGACTTGGCTGCCTGCGATTTTGAGTGTTGTATTGGCCGCAGCGGTCTATGCATACAACGGGCCGCTAAAGAATACACCGCTGGCACCGTCGACAATGGGTTTTTGCCGGATGCTAAGTTTTCTACTAGGTACTGCGCCCGTATTGATCTTACCGCACATGTCGGGCGAACCATTTCGTGATCAGTATATCATTGCGATTGCGTTAGGTTTAGGACTCTACATCATGGGAATCACCTTGATGGCTCGTGACGAAGCGACTAGCCCGAATATCGCAGCGGAGCAATCGCCGAATTTGAAAGTGGGATTGGTGGTGATGGTGATTGGCGCAGGCGTGTTAGCGTTTGCTCCGAGAACCGCTCTGCCCGACATTCAAAAGACTTGGTATCTATCAGCATCTCGGCATTTCCCATTCTTAATTGGAATGATTGTCTATCCGATCGTTTTACGTGCTTATCGCTGTCTTCGCAGACCAACGCCTGAGAGAATCCAGATGATGATTCGCAGCGGCATTCTGACCATCATCCCATTTTCAGCAGCCATTGCCATGCTAGCTGCAGGCCCGATTTGGGGACTTGCAATCTTTACATTGATTGTCCCCGCCTTCCTTCTTAGCGCAAAACTCCGCATGACATGATATGACATGATATGACATGACTAGTGACAAACCACCAATGACTCTTCGGGTTGGTTAAGTCGAACAAAGGCTTCACGTGCATCACAGTAGTCGAGCGCAACGACGCGTGTTTGAACAGGAAGTTCGAGAAGTTGTTTGTCAACGTGCGGACTCGCTCCTTCAACGAGCAACTGTTCGAGTATCTGCTGCGAATCAATCGGACGTTTCGACTCAAACAATTCAGTCACGTTTCGGACTAATCCGGTGATAGGGTTTTGGCTGTGTCGATGGGCCGCGACGGTTCGGCGAAGAGTGTCTTCAGCGTCTGCCAAGTTTTTAGCAGCGGCCATCGCTTCGGAATCACCGGCGCGGTAGACGGCAACAACAAAATTGGCTCGTCCGAGTGTCACGACGTCGCGATCCCAACCGCCGAACGATTTTTTTTCGCTTTGGGCAATCACCGAAACGTCGACCAGTCCGCTACGCCAAGTGGCGGGGACGTTCAAGGTCAAGTGGAACACTTTTTCGCCTTCCAAAACTTGTTGTTCCGTCCACTTCAATTTGAAATAGACCCCGCGTCCTCGATTGATCGTGCCCGAAGCGGTGACGGCGTGAACCGGGGCTATCCGATCGTACTGGAGACATTCGGCTTGCTTGCTACCGCGATCGGTTCCGGCATTGCCTTTAGCCAGATCGCCATAGGTCCCGTTGATCGAGAGTCCAAACGATTCCGTTTTCTCATCGGTCGTTTTCACTTGTATCGGACCTTGAATACGGCTGGCTACTTCCGTACGAGGTGAATAGTCCGCGATTTGAATTCCATCTTGCCGAGGTTGGCAACGAACAATCCACTGGTCAATCCGCTGAGGTTTCGGCGCGACGATCATTGACGACAGGCGAAGTTCAACATCGATCAATTGATCGCACGTGCTTGTGTCCAACGCTGAACCGGCGGTTACGAGTGGTAGGTCAAAAAAGATCTCAGGTGCATTGTCTTGGTTTGCCGCACGGGCTGACATGGAAAAAGGAGCCGAGCAAGCAAGCGTCAAGACCGTAAACAGAATGGGGGATCGCATGGGACTTCTATCCTTATCCTAAACCTATTTGGAAACTCCGTCGTAATCGTCGCCTAAGTCCTTTGGCGATAACGCTTCTTCCATCTTGGAAAAGGATCACGCGGAACAGCAAGTTCTGCGTGACACAAAGAAATCTAGCCTTGAGAGTCCCAAGGGCAAGGAGAGCGATTGGGATTTGGTGGGATGGTGGAGTCGTGAAACACGCTTTTTGCCGGAGCTAGATCGCTTGCAGGTTGAGTCGGCCAACGAGAGACCCGGCATCCTTTATCGCTGCGACCTGTGTTCTTTCGCGGCGATTGACGCTCTGCTTTGCTCTGCTCTCCGAGCGGAAAACATCGGCCGCCTGGGATTGACAGTGGGTCTGAGCCAATCGATGGACGCAATCAGCTCGTGGAGCTGAGCGACATTGCGGCACCGTTGCCGCAATGCGAATGTGAAACACCGGGATGACTGCTGCAAGCGTTTTTTGTTTTTCAATCGGACAGTTGGTCAAGCGGTATCCGAGAGTCGTTCACTCGGCGAAAAGGGCAGAGGCGAAGGAGTCGGCGTCAAAGGAGGCGATGTCCTCGACTCTTTCACCAAGCCCCACAAATTTCACTGGCAAATCGAACTGCTCACGGATTGGCAAGATCACGCCTCCCTTAGCGGACCCATCGAGTTTGGCCAAAATGATTCCGGTGCAACCAGCGGCTTCGCTAAACCCTTTCGCTTGGCTGATCGCGTTTTGGCCCGAGGTTGCATCGAGTACGAGCAAGACTTCGTGCGGTGCTCCTTCGATCTTTTTGTCGACGACGCGGCGAATTTTGTCGAGTTGTTGCATCAAGTTGGTTTGTGTTTGCAAACGCCCAGCGGTATCGATGATGACCACATCGGCACCCGTTTGTACGCCCCGTTCAACCGTTTGATAGGCTACCGATGCGGGATCAGCTCCCTCATTTCCTTTCACGATGTCGCAGCCGATCCGGCCGGCCCAAATGGTGAGTTGTTCTACCGCTGCGGCTCGGAACGTATCGCCAGCCCCCAAGACCACTTTCTTGCCGGTTGAATGAAGATGGTAGGCCAGTTTTCCGATCGAGGTCGTTTTGCCACTACCATTGACTCCGACAACAAGAATGACCGTTGGCGGCGAATCGGCGAACCGCAAACCCGTCGACTCTTGCGCTAGCATGGATCGCGTTTGCTCGGTGATCGTTTCGAGCACCTCTTCCAATTGCACGACTCGGCCGCGCAATCGGCGGGCAACGTCGTCGCGAATGATCTCGGCGGGGCCCGTGCCCATATCCGTTCGAATCAACTTAGAAAACAACTCGTCAAGAAGCTCATCATCGACGAGCCGACCTTGACTTTTGAACAAATCACGGATGTCGGTATTGAGCGTACGACGTGTTTTTTGAAGTCCTGAGACCATTTTGGCAATGACGCCGGCCGGCTCGGTGGATTCTGTTTTCTTGGATCGCCAAAAAGCCATCGCGGGTTCACTTATCGGATCGAGAGGTAGACAAATAATGAGAGAGCCAATGTTATAGCGATTCATTCCTTCGAAATGAACTCCATGAACGATCGATAGGCGAGACTCGCCACATTTTTTCTAATCGTCATTCTTTGCCTAGGGTGTACATTTTTGCCAGTAAGCGTTTGTTTCACCCCTCGATTGGCTTAGTGCGAATTTTCGGAATTAAATGGCAATAACAACCAAATAACAATCCGATATCAAATTACGAAGACTTAGCGTGGTGCTGGGAAGTCGATTGTCAACTTGACGTGAACCTCGATCAAAAGAGGTAGTCAGGCGGAAGTTCGGCCTCGAGCGACCTAGAGCGGGAGATGGTTATCTCGCGAGTCCTAATAGCGAGCCATCGTTGTGGGAGATCACGCGGCAATTGCCAAAAAAAAAGAAATTTCACCCGTTACGGATTTTGGGGAGTAGAACACAAGATGAAAATTAGCAAACTTGCTCTGGTTGCGATGTTGGCCTGCGGCGTGAATGCCGGGGTCGCTTCAGCAGACCAAGCATACGGCATTTCACAAGTAGGATGTTTCGAACAATCGAACTGCGATTGTGGCGAACCTGTCTGTGGATGCGAAATGGTCGAGCCATCATGCGATTTTGGCTGCGACAGCGGTTGTGATAGTGGCTGCGGTCCCGCAGGCTGTCTCGGCGGTGGATCGCTAGGCGATCCTTTAGAATTGTTCGGATCGACCGACAATGGTTGGAGTGCTGGTGGTTGGGCTTCGATTGGCTATCACAATGAGGCTTTGCCGTTGTTCAATAGCCGGCCTGACGAGGTGCAACTGCAACAAGCTTGGTTGTACGCGGAAAAAGCAATCGATACGTCACATGGTTTCGATATCGGGGGACGCATCGATTACATCTATGGTACCGACGCCCAAGATACGCAGTCCTTTGGTATCGACAATGACCACTGGGACAACGGATGGGACAACGGATCCGATTACGGAAGCGCGATTCCTCAGTTGTACGCGGAAGTCGGTTACGGCGATTGGTCGGTTAAGGCAGGTCACTTCTATACGATCATCGGGTGGGAAGTTGTCCAAGCGACCGGTAACTTCTTCTACAGCCATGCTTACACGATGTACAACAGCGAGCCGTTTACGCACACAGGTGCTTTGGCTACGTACAACGTGAACGACAACGTCACCGCTTATGGTGGCTACGTTCTTGGCTGGGATAGCGGATTCGAAGACAACGGCGATGCGTTCCTCGGTGGATTGTCCGTCGCACTCTCGGACGATTTGACTGTAACTTATGCAACCGTCGGAGGCGTTTTCGCCAACAATCAAGATGCTTACGAGAAGGGCTACATGCAGTCCATCGTTGCCGATTTGGCCCTTACGGAAAACTTGCAATACATCTTCCAAAGCGACTATCTCGACTCCGATGATCGCACGGGTGCAACCTCTCGGAAAACATTTGGTATCAACCAATACTTGATCTATACGCTTAGCGATCGCTTGGCAGTTGGCGGACGTTTCGAATGGTACGATCAAGAAGGTGTTTTCAACAATGACAATGGAACCCCAGATGACGACACGGATGACACGCTGCAACAAAGCGACGTCTACGAGTTGACCTTGGGATTGAACTATCGTCCGATCGCAAACGTTGTCGTTCGTCCCGAAATCCGCTGGGATTGGGATGACGACCAGTTGATTGGTCTCGACGATGGAGATCATCAAACCACGTTCGGAATCGATTCGGTTATCACTTTCTAGGCAAAAGCTTAAAGAAAGAACTGAAACAAAATGAGCCCCGGCTATCTCCATTTGGATAGCCGGGGCTTTTTCTTCGCCTAACCGGCACATCTTACCATACGGGAACAATCGTCCCCAAAGAACCCCTCACTTGCACCGCTTCCGACTCAATTCTCTGAATGAATCGTGCCGATAGTTCGGTTTAGGCGATTAGTTCTCGCTGGACCGCTCATGGGTAGCGGTTCGGATGAAAGCGAGATGATTGGTAAGCAGAAAAGCGGTAAGGACGGGGGAGTCCACGAAAATGAAACGAAAATATTTGGCACTGGCTGCTATGCTCTGTTGTGGTACCGGCTTTGCCGCCGATGGAAATCGGGAGTATTACCAAACAGACGCTGAGCAGCATGCTGGCATCGCCCAGGTCTCTTGCCAGCAATGTGGCGAGACCTCCTATGGTGATATTTCCTGCGGTTGTGAAGTCGCCGAGCCAAGTTGTGGATTCGAGCCAACATGCAGCGCGGAGCCGAGTTGTGGATTCGATTCATGCGACAATTTCTGTGACGAAACCGGCTACAGCATTTTTGATCGTGGCTGCGAATGCGACCTCGGTGATCCACTTGTGCTGTTTGGCGAATGTGGAAACTTTTCGATGGGCGGATGGGCCAGCGTGGGATACCACAGCGAAGGGTTAAACGGAACGTTCAACACACGGCCCGACAATGTGCAACTACAACAAGGATGGTTGTACGCGGAAAAGGCAATCGATACGTCAAACGGATTCGACATCGGTGGACGAATGGATTACATCTACGGTACGGACGGTCAAGATACCCAAGCCTTTGGAATCGACAACGACAGCTGGGACAACGACTGGAATAACGGCCCCGATTACGGGCACGCGATTCCTCAGTTGTACGCGGAAGTCGGTTACGGTGATTGGTCGGTCAAGGCAGGTCATTTCTACACAATCATCGGCTGGGAAGTGGTCCAAGCGACCGGCAATTTCTTCTATAGTCATGCCTACACGATGTACAACAGCGAACCGTTTACGCACACCGGAGCCTTGGCGACCTATTCGGGGCTGGAGAAAGTCGACCTTTATGGTGGCTACGTCATGGGCTGGGATAGCGGTTTCGACGACAACGGCGACTCGTTCCTCGGCGGTGCGTCTTTGGCCATTTCCGACGATGTGGCTTTGACATATGCCGTCGTCGGCGGCGTTTTTGCGAACAACCAAGACGCATTCGAGAAAGGCTACATGCACTCGCTCGTTGCTGACGTCTCGTTGACCGACGATTTGCAGTACGTTTTCCAAAGCGACCTCTTGTCGAGTGAAGACCGCGTTGGCGGCACGGTTCGTGAAACGTTTGGAATCAACCAATACCTGATTCGCAGCATCAATGATTGCTTCGCTGTCGGTGCCCGATTCGAATGGTATCAGACCGAAGGCACGCTGGGGGTCCCGGTGGGTGATAATACAGACATCTACGCGCTCACGCTCGGCGTAAATTATCGGCCTCATGCCAATGTAACGATCCGACCCGAAATGCGTTGGGACTGGGATGAGCAAGAAAACATCGGTTTGAAGGATGGCGATAGCCAAAGCACGTTCGGAATCGACTCGGTCTTTACGTTCTAGGCAACTGGCAAACGTAAAATACCATCCTGAGAAGGCGGGTTTCTGCGAAAGTAGAGGCTCGTCTTTTTTTCGTAGGCAGCGAACGCCGCCGATGTCGCTCCGCGTTCCAAGTTGGACGGCGTCCATGCGGGAAAGCTCTCGATGCCAGGTCTGCGTCTTCTTGCAATCAACAATCGGGTGCACGAGAAACCGGAGCTACGGCTCACAACGCCCTGCCTGCCCAGATTCTATGCAGACCACTGGCTGCGTGCTTAATCGCTTGGCTTGCCGGGGGGCTGGCACCTCAGGAACCGCAGCTTCACAAAACATTCTTGTTTTTTTAACTCATTTGTCGGAAAGCACTTGCGATGTCATTGTTGTATGGATCATTCGTTTTGGTCCGCCCCGTGCTAACGAATGGGTTTCGTTGAAGCGGTACCTGTTTCTTCAGCGATTAGCTCGCGAGCGATTGATTGATGGCCCGGGCAGGAGTTGATGGTGAGAAACCTTGAAGGTACCGCAGTTCATGACCGTTGGCGGATTGCTACAGGAGTATCGTAGCGCGCCGGCGTTTACGGTTTCACCTCCTAGAAGCAAGAAAGTAGGCGTTTGAATGTTCCACAGTTTTAGAGTACCACTGCACATTGTGATGTGCACAGCCGTTTTGATGTGTTTAGGGATGATGGGAGTCGGTCTGCCGCTCGCGTCGGTTGCATCGGCTCAGGATGAGCCAGTTGCAGTTTCCATGGATGTTGAAGTCGCTACCGACGCGGGCGCAGTCGATGCCGCCGTTGAAGAGGCCGCACCGGTTACCGAAGGTGCCTCGCTCGACTATACCATCAATACGTTGATCATGTT
Source organism: Novipirellula aureliae (assembly GCF_007860185.1). Classification (NCBI taxonomy): domain Bacteria; kingdom Pseudomonadati; phylum Planctomycetota; class Planctomycetia; order Pirellulales; family Pirellulaceae; genus Novipirellula; species Novipirellula aureliae. The sequence continues at coordinate 589,747 of NZ_SJPY01000004.1, read as the reverse complement.
TCTCTGTGCCGTCTTGGTCCTGTTTATGCAAGCAGGTTTCGCGATGGTGGAAGTCGGTTTGAACTCCGCCAAAAACACGGTCAACATCTTGGCCAAAAATGTAATGGATTTGGGGGTCGGGGTGATCCTGTTCCTCTTTGTCGGTTGGGGGATCATGTATCCAGGCGACTTCAATATTATCGGCGATGGGATCCTCGGCTATGCGGGTCCTTGGGTTGATCGTGATGTGACACCCAACTTGGAGTACGGTTTCAGCCATAGTGCCGACTTCTTATTCCAGGTAGCGTTTGCTGCCACCGCGGCGACAATCGTTTCGGGTGCCGTTGCGGGACGGATGAAGTTTGGTGCGTATCTGATTTACAGTGCGTTTCTGACGGGATTGATCTATCCGATCAGTGGTGGTTGGAAATGGGGCGGCGGTTTCTTGGATGCGATGGGCTTCCAAGACTTCGCAGGAAGTGTCGTTGTTCACGCGGTCGGCGGCTTCGCAGGATTGGCTGGTGCGATCGCTTTAGGGCCTAGGCTCGGACGTTACACATCGGATGGGAAAAGCGTACCGCTTCCTGGGCACAACATTGCCTTCGCTGCACTTGGTGTCTTCATCCTTTGGGTGGGTTGGTATGGCTTTAATCCTGGTAGCCAATTGACTTACTCGGGTGCTGCCAATGCGGAAGCGACAACCTATATCGCACTCACAACGACTTTAGCTGCAGCTGCGGGTGCAGTGACAGCACTGGTTACTGGCTGGGCATTGTTCGGCAAGCCCGATCTGACGATGGCACTCAATGGTGTACTCGGCGGTTTGGTTGCGATCACAGCGAACTGCGATCGCGTTAGCCAGGGTGAATCACTTCTTATCGGTGCCATCGGCGGTGCCTTGGTCGTACTCGGTATTGTGCTGCTTGATAAGGTCAAGATTGATGACCCCGTCGGTGCATGGCCTGTTCACGGTTTGTGCGGTGTTTGGGGTGGCTTGGCGACCGGCTTGTTCGGCGAGCTGCCGGAAGTAAACGATGTCTTGCTGAGCCGTGGTGAGTTCATCTGGGTTCAGTGCTTATCGACGGGCGTCATCGTTGTATGGGCCTTTGCGACGATGGCTATTCTGTTCTTCGCACTCAAGGCAATCGGATTCTTACGAGTCTCTGCAGAGCACGAAGCGGCTGGCTTGGATATTTCCGAACACGGAATGCATGCCTACCCATCAGACGTGATCGCCGGCGGTGCGGTCAACTAGTAGCAGCGTCTCTCCAAGACGCTAAAAAAGCGGCAAGCCAGTAGCAGCGTCTCTCCGAGACGCTAAAAAAATTGCGAGCTAGTAGCAGCGTCTCTCCGAGACGCTGAAAAAGCTGCGAGCTAGTAGCAGCGTCTCTCCGAGACGCTAAAAAAATTGCGAGTCAGTAGCAGCGTCTCTCCGAGACGCTAAAAAAATTGCGAGTCTCGGAGAGACTCGCCTACGAAATAAAGCTGCGAGTCTCGGAGAGACTCGCCTACGAGAAAATACGGTGAGTCTCGGAGAGACTCGCTTAAAACCTACCCACCGCAGCTCCGTCGGCTTCACACGAGATAGGATCTCACAGGTGTGACCGGCGGAGCAGCCCGGTGTGGAAGCCAATGCTTCCAGGGTTCAGATAATCTATTCATTAAACGCAACTTCTTGGCTCTTGCCTGGGCCAGAAGGAGCCCCAATGGCTCGTGGCGAATGTCCGCCTCATTCGTCCGAGCCGGGGTTTTTTCACCCTTGTCTTCCAAGAATTTTGTGATTAGCCGGTTCGCCTGCAAAGGCGAACCGGTTTTTTGTTAGGTGTTTTTTCGCTTTCCGCTAGGGCTACAGAAAAACGATGCGAATGGCTATCATTGAATTTTACCGAATACTAGGTCACAAGTGAATTTATCGTGAAACTGATCATCGCCATCATTCAGCCCACTAGGCTTGAAGCGGTCAAGGAAGCGTTAACCAGGGTGGACGTTTACCGTTTGACGGTAATGGATTGCCAAGGATTTGGTCGCCAGAAAGGACAAACAGGAATTTATCGTGGTCACGAAGTCAGCGTGAATCTGCTCCGCAAAGTTCAGCTTCAAATCGCGGTCAATGAAGAGTTCGTCAAACCGACGGTCGATGCAATTTTAGAAGCAGGCCAAACTGGCGAGATAGGTGACGGTAAGATTTTTGTTTTGCCAATGGATGATTGCATCCGCATCCGCACCGGTGAACGTGGTAGCGAAGCCATTTGACGCGATGCCGACGAACTTCTTCAAGGTGTGTCGGCACACCAGCTATCTGCTCGACAGATGCGCATTCACATACGACCAACCCTAATTGTTTTCTATTGACGTTGCACTCGAGAGATCCAGAAAAATCGATGGTGACAGCCTCCACGGCTTTCTGATAAACAGAAGTTTGCTCAATGAAATGATCTCCCTTTTTTATCAGGTGTTCCTCCGTGACAAACGCTCGCCAAGAGAATCGAGCCATTGGTATTGCTTGTCTTGTCTGGACCGTTTTCCTGGCGGTATCCAGTCTATCGACCTCCGTTTCGGTAGCTGCCCAACCACCCAGTGAGGTCGACGGCAATTCGATCGCGGAAATACCGCTCTGGCAGCAAGGTGTCTCGACCTGGAATGGCTCTCGGTATGCCGAACCGACCCCAATTGCTGATTCGCCAATTGCACAGGTTTCGGTGGAGGCTCCGACTTCAACCGCACCCTATACCGTCCCCTTTGATCCTTCCATGCAAGCGATTGGAATCGGGGCTACCAATGACAGTACGCGGATTGCCAGAACGGGGATGCCACCCGAATTGGTTGGTCCGTCAGTGAATGATTTCGAGATGCTCGGGGAACCGAAAGCAATCTATTGGGACGATTCGGCACCAATTGGCCAGGGATTAGCACCGCCGGTGGTCTCGAACGGGGCCTCCAATGGCGTTCCAGATTTAAACATGGAGGACAACGAGTCGACCTTCACCCCGCCTCGCGAAACCGATTTTGAATCGGAACCGATCGTTATTGAAACTCCTCCATTGCAAGAAGAGGTATTGCGTTGGTATCAGTATCCAATTCGATGGATGAAGGGCTGGGATAGCAATGCCGAATTCGGACTTGATGGTAGTAGTGGAAACGCGGAAACGCTGGCGTTACAAACCGGCTTGGAACTCAAACGCAAAACCGACCTCTATACTTTCTCCATCGATACCGATTATCGGATCGCAACAAGCCGTCGCGTGACGACCGAAGACAATGGACGATTCAACATTGACTATGACCGCATGTTTAGCGAATCGGCTTGGTCATTGTTCGGGAAGTATGGGATGGAATGGGACGCATTCAAGGCGTTTGACTTAAGGCTCAACCTTAACGGAGGTATTGGGTATCATTGGTTCCGCACCGACGATACGACTTTGGTAACTCGCTTTGGTGCCGGTGCATCGCGAGAAATCGGAGCACCGATTGACGAGTGGACTCCTGAAGGCGTTTTCGGAATTGAAGGCGAACGACAAATCACCAGTCGCCAAAAAGTGAAGGCCAAGATCGATTACTTCCCCTCTTGGGAGGACTTTACCGACTATCGTCTGGTCAGCGATGTGTCGTGGGAAATTTTACTCGACGGCAGCGATAACTTGAGTCTGAAGTTAGCGGCGACCGATCGCTATGACAGCACCCCGCAAGGAGCCAAGCGAAACGACGTCTACTACTCGTTGCTATTGCTCTACAAGTTTTAAAAAGGCAGCCAAATGACGGGTATAACGCATGCACCGGCGATTAGATAACGAGGGTGGAAGTCAGCGATCTCGTTAAAGATCCTCATGTGTCAGGATCTTTAACAAGCTCCGCTACCGATGTCGTGGCTATTTCTTTTCCTTGCTATACTGATCCAAACGTCGATACAAGGTACGCGGTGCGATGCCGAGTTGCTTGGCGGTTTCTTCTCGATTGCCACCTGTCATTTTGAGTTTTTCTTCGATCACCCAACGCTCGATCTCAGCAAGTGTCTTGTCCATCAAGTTGGACGGACCTCCCATGTCAGCCACTTGCTCGGCAGCTTGCTCTGCTGATTCTTCGAGTAACTCAGGTGGCAAATCATCGAGGTCGAGCGATTTGTCATTGTCCAAAACGATCATTGTTTCGACAAAGTTGCGCAATTGTCTGACGTTGCCAGGCCAATCGTAGGCATAAAAACGCTTCGTCACAGCGGGTGTGAAATGAGCCGATGGTTTATCATGTCGGCGCAGAAACATTTTTCGAAAATGATCCATCAGCGTGATCACGTCATCTCGGCGTTCTCGCAATGGCGGCAATTCGATCGTGACCACTTTTAAACGGAAGTACAAATCGTTGCGAAACACACCCGACTCGACCATCTCTTCAAGTGGTCGATTGGTTGCGGAAATCAACCGTACGTTGACTTTGATCGTCTTGTTGTCACCGACACGCGAGATTTGGTTTTCCTCTAAGACGCGGAGCAACTTGATCTGCGTGTTCATCGGCATGTCCCCGACTTCGTCGAGGAATAAAGTACCGCCGTTGGCGTACTCAAAGGCACCGACGCGATCGGCAACCGCATCGGTGAATGATCCCTTGACGTGACCAAACAACTCACTCTCGACAAGATTTTCCGAAATCGCCCGCGTGTTAAGCGAACGCATTCGCTTGTTTCGTCTCGGACTATTCTGGTGGATCGCCTGTGCAATCATCTCCTTGCCCGTCCCGCTTTCACCGGTAATCAACACCGTGGCGTCGGTTGCCGCAATTCGCCGCACGCGGTCGATCACGTCTTGCATCTTGTTGCTGGTGTAGATGATGCCCTCGAACCCAAATCGCTCATCGAGCCGCTGCATTAATTCGGTGTTTTTGCGTTTTAATGCAACAGCATCCGCTGCTTTTTCGACGACTGCGCGTAGTCGATTAGGGGTAATCGGCTTCTCGAGAAAGTTAAAGGCACCTTGCTGCATCGCTTCGACGGCGATCGGAACCGTCGCATGTCCGGTCACCATGACGACTTCACAATCCGGCAATTGCTTGTTTGCCAGCGCCAAGATCTTCATGCCATCGACATCGTTCATTACCATATCGGTAATGACGATATCGAATGTTTCTCGTTCAATAATCTTTGCCGCCTCTGGGCCGCTGGTGGCGACGTCACAACGATAGCCAACCTTTTCCAGACTTTCAGTCATTGCGCGAGCATGCGCGGCTTCGTTATCGACTACCAACAAACGCAAATCGCCAGGCGAGTAGCTCTTGTCAGCCTCAGGGGAGGCGTTTGCTGTTGGCTTTGCTCCATCCGCTTTCAATTCGTCTTTCATACGTCTTGGCTAACTCGGGGCTATTCGATCGATCGATGACAGGAAACCAGGTGAGGACATATTTCACTGTTACACAGGCCGGAGGCCGAAACATAAGACCTATGCTTAAGAATTGGCATAGCGGTTTTGAAGGGATTCGACTTCGAGCGATCCTTCTTTGACAGCTACCATTGCACGGATGGCGGCGTCCGCTGCATCGACGGTGGTGATACATGGAACACCTGCTTGCACCGCTGCGGCACGAATCTTTCCTTCATCCGTTCTCGCTCCTTTGCCACTCGGCGTGTTGACAACCAATTGGACGTCACCATTCTTCAAGTAGTCGATCAGGTTGGGATGGCCCTCGGCAATCTTTTTGACTTGCGTGACCTTTACGCCGGCCTCTCTCAATTTGGCTGCTGTGCCGCTGGTCGCCAACAATTCAAAGCCGAGGTCGCATAATTCTTTGCCGAGCGATCCAACCGCATCCTTATGCCGCGGTGCCAAGCTGATGAACACCTTGCCGCTATCGGGCAGTACCGAACCCGCTGCAATTTGACTCTTTGCAAATGCCAGCGAGAACTTTTCGCTAATTCCCATCACTTCGCCGGTGCTTCGCATTTCAGGCCCGAGCACGATGTCAACGCCAGCGAATTTGCGGAACGGGAAGACGCTTTCTTTGATCGACACGTGGCGTGGAATCGGCTCTGACGTAATACCTAGCTCCTTCAACTTCTTACCCGTCATGACCTTGGTTGCAATGTTGGCAACAGGCACGCCGGTCGCCTTGGCGACAAACGGTACCGTACGACTCGCGCGCGGATTGACTTCCAAGATATACAACGTCGGAGTTCCATCCTGCATCTTGATTGCATATTGAATATTCATCAAACCAACCACGTTAAGCTTCATCGCCAACTTGTTGGTCGCTTCGCGAATTTCCGCCAAAATGGGCTGAGTTAAACTGTAGGGCGGAATCGCGCAAGCTGAATCACCGGAGTGGACGCCGGCTTCCTCGATATGCTCCATAATGCCCATAATGACACAATCGGTTCCATCGGAAATCGCGTCGACATCAACTTCCGTGGCATCTTCCAAGAAGTGATCGATGAGTACCGGTTGGCCGTCCGCGACGATGAACGCTTCGGCAACGTATCGTTCGAACTGAATGGCGTCGTAGCAGATTTCCATCGCCCGTCCGCCCAACACAAAGCTGGGACGTACCAGAGCAGGAAAACCAATCTTTTTCACTTCTTGACGGGCCTCGTCCATGTTGCGGGCGATTCCGCTCGGCGGTTGCCGCAGCCCCAATTCCTCGATCAGCTTTTGGAACAATTCACGATCTTCGGCAGCTTCGATCGTCTCGACACTCGTTCCGATGATCGGGACGCCCGCATCCTTCAATCCACGAGCCAAATTGAGTGGCGTTTGACCACCAAATTGTACAATCACTCCATCGGGCTGGACCGCATCACAGATGTTCAAGACATCTTCGATGGTCAGCGGTTCAAAAAACAGGATGTCGGACGTATCATAATCGGTACTGACGGTCTCAGGATTGCTGTTCACCATGATGCTTTCAATGCCGATTTCGCGAAGCGCGAAACTGGCGTGACAGCAGCAATAGTCGAACTCAATCCCCTGCCCAATTCGGTTGGGACCACCACCTAAAATGATAATTCGTTTCTTGTCCGCCTTGGGTGGTAACTCGTCTTCCTTTTCATAGGCACTGTAGTAGTACGGCGTGTAGGCTTCGAATTCGGCAGCGCAGGTATCGACGCTTTTGAAGACTGGCTTTACTCCTAAACTCAATCGTTTGTCGCGAACCTTCAATTCCGTACTGGACAACAATTTTGCCAATTGCCGATCGGAGAAGCCGTTCCGTTTTGCCTGCCACATGTCGTCAAAGGTCATTGCCGACAGTGAACCGATCGCTATCAAGCGATCTTCTTCTTCCACGATTTGGAACAAGTGGTCGAGGAACCAACGATCGATATTCGTCAATTCAAAGATCTCGTCCATCGACAAACCCGCTTTGATGGCATAGCGGAGATAGAAAATACGTTCGGCACCAGCCGTGCTGAGTTTTGCTCGGATGGTATCCCCGTCCGGTTGAGCATCCGTGCCCCACAAATCCTTGTTGTCACAACCAAATCCAAACGCACCGACTTCCAGGCCCCGAAGCGCCTTTTGCATCGACTCTTTAAATGTGCGTCCGATCGCCATCGTTTCGCCGACACTTTTCATTTGAGTCGTCAACGTTGCATCGGCTTCGGGAAATTTCTCGAAAGCAAAACGAGGCATCTTGGTGACGACGTAATCGATTGTCGGTTCGAAGCAAGCCTTGGTCTTCTTGGTGATATCGTTTGGCAATTCCCAAAGTCTGTAGCCGACGGCCAACTTGGCAGCGACTTTGGCGATTGGGTATCCGGTCGCCTTACTGGCCAACGCACTCGACCGACTGACTCGAGGGTTCATCTCGATCACAATCATTCGGCCCGTATTCGGCTCGATCGCAAATTGGATATTGCTGCCGCCTGTTTCCACTCCGATTTCACGGATGACTGCCAATGAAGCATCACGCATCCGCTGGTACTCTTTATCGGTCAGCGTTTGGGCGGGCGCGACCGTGATCGAATCACCTGTATGAACCCCCATGGCATCAAAGTTTTCGATGCTACAAATGATGACCACATTGTCGTCGCGATCGCGAACGACCTCCATTTCATATTCTTTCCAGCCAATAATCGATTCTTCGATCAAGACCTCGCTCACCGGTGATTGATCAAGTCCCGATTGTACGAGTGAGTCGAACTCGTCGCGGTTGTAAGCGATGGCGGAACCCGATCCCCCCATTGTAAAACTGGGACGAACGACGGCGGGCAAGCCGACTTCCGCAAGCACTTGGCGGGCTTCGGCCAGCGTGGTGATCGTTCGACCCGTACAAACGTCGAGCCCAATCTTTTCCATTGCCTCTTTAAATTGGTCCCGTTCTTCCGCTTTCGCGATCACTTGAGCATCGGCGGCGATCATTTCGACGCCGTATTTCTTAAGCACTCCGTTGGCTTCCAGGTCCATCGCCAAATTCAGGCCCGTTTGACCACCTAAGGTTGGAAGTAGGGCGTCAGGACGTTCCTTGGCAATGATTTTTTCCACGATTTGCCAAGTCAATGGCTCGATATATGTCGCATCGGCAGTTCCTGGATCGGTCATGATGGTCGCAGGGTTACTGTTGACCAACACGACTTCATAGCCTTCTTCACGCAACGCTTTACAGGCCTGGGTTCCTGAATAATCGAATTCACAGGCTTGACCAATAACGATGGGACCGCTGCCAATAAGCAGTATTTTTTTGATGTCGTCTCGACGAGGCACGGAGTCTGTTCCGGTAAAGTGAGGAAGTAAATTTCAAATTACCAAACAGAATAGCAAACAAACCCGACTTTCCGAAGTGGTCTCACTTCAATCGTTCACCGAGCTTTTTCGATTTCATCAATTCTCGTCCTTTTTCGTAAGCAGGATCTTGCCAAAAAACGAGGCAGCCATTGCAGCCCTTTCCGCAGCAGCCCTTATTCCCCATGCGAATAAATCTTGGTTCACGGCGAGTCGCCTCGTTTTGTCGAGCCTCTTTTAGCTCGATTTGGTGCACTTGATAAAGCTCTTGGTCGCGGCTCGATTTGCCGTCACCCATTTCATGACGACCCGTTTCAAGGCGACGGGCAGCTCGGTCCATCTTGACGCGGGCATACTCTGATTCGGTGAGCGGTTTCTCTTTGCGAATCACCGTATGAATGGGCAACCGATCCAAGATGGTTGCAAGGTCTTCTTGGTCAAAAAGGGAAAGAGCAATCCGTAGCCGTAATCCTTGCCCTGGATGCACCGTATCGGCTCGATTGGATCGACCCACAATTTCAAACTCGTAAAGTCGCAGCCGTATGACTTCCGCATCCGACGGCGGAACAAACTCCAGCACTTCTCCGGCATCGAGGCGATTGCGAACATCGACGATAATGGCCTCCCCCCCTTGATTGCGTTCGTGGTCGACGATGTAGCCTGCGAAAGCCACATCGGCGACTTGCCCGGTGTGCTGGTAGCCGTGAGCCAAGTGGGTTAGACGCCCATCGTGAAAGGCGAGCGTGTAGCCGCGGCTGGGCACTCGATCAAGTTCCGCAATAAAGGGGGCGGGCGTCCAGTTTTCTGGATCTCGCGACCACGCATCGATCGCCATCCGGTAGGCCCGCGTAACGACGGCTACGTAGTACATGCTTTTACCACGACCCTCGACCTTGAGCGAATCGATTCCCAAATGTAAATACTGATCCAGTTTTGGCAACAGACAAAGATCTTTGCTGTTCAAAATGTACGATCCACGCTCGTCTTCGACGATTGGCATCAAATCGCCTGGCCTTACTTCTTCTTCCAGCAAATACTCGAACAACTCACGATTCGAATCGTCGACGACGAGCTCTTCGATTGTTCCGTCTTTGAGCCTCAGGTGCAACTTGTAGTTCCAGCGACAACTATTTGCACAATTCCCTTGGTTCGCCCCACGCTCGCACATAAAGTTCGACAGCAAGCAGCGTCCCGAATAGGTCATGCACATCGCTCCATGCACGAACGCCTCCAGTTTGATGTCGGGGCAATCGCGACGAATCTCGGATAGTTCTTCGAATGAGACTTCACGTGCCAGCACCACCAGCTCGGCTCCCTGCGATTTCCAAAACTTGACGCCGAGCGACGAACACACATTCGCTTGCGTGGAAACGTGTAGCGGTAGATCCGGTGCTCGGCTGCGAACATATTGAAACACGCCCGGATCGGCCACGATTAACCCATCAGGCGCCACCGTACGAACGGTGGCGATGAAGGTGTCGAGTTTCCTGACGTCCTTGTTGTGGGCAAATAGATTGAGTGTCAAATAGACGCGAACGCCATATCGATGAGCAAACCGGACTCCTTCGACAACATCTTCAAGTGTGAAATCCGATTTTGTACGTAAGCTCATGTCCGGCGTGCCCAGATAGACGGCGTCGGCTCCGTAAAGAACGGCAACCTTCAGTTTTTCAAGCGAACCGGCAGGGATGAGTAGTTCGGATTTGCAGGGGGGGCGTCGTGAAGACATACTTCTATCTGATTCAGATGCGAGAGGAAAATGTTCTCTGGTGCTTTGTCACCGCTTGATTTTGGGCATGGCATAAAGAGAGGCTGGGGAATCTTGCCCCCAGTAAGCTGCGGCTGGAAGCCACAGCCACAAAAAAAATCTTACTTTATCGGCCTTGTCGGAATGTGCTTCTACCGCGACAAACGCTGCGACGATTGGACCTCTGGCAGGCTAGATGGACGAGTGCGGCGAGCCTTTGCTGGCATCACCTCGCTCAATAAGAAGGCTACCACAACGACCCGATTTGGGCCACACTTGCCAAGACAAAGAATAAAAGCGAACTGACGCCACCGAATCCAAGTGGTCAGTCAGAAGTCGTGATTCCAACTGAAATTTCTGGCACCTCGACCGCGAAATCATCGCGAATGATCATGAACGCTGCTACTCGAGAACGTGCGACAAGGTTCGTTTCGATTTGGCCTCCCACCCATGAGCGACGGGGAGGATCGAGTTACTTAAAACGAAAAACGACGTGAATCCCAAAAAAATAGCTACTTGCCGCAATGCGACAAGTAGCTAAGTAGCGGAGGGCACGAGACTCGAACTCGCAGCCCCTTACGGGGTACCTCAGTTCCAATGAGGCCGCTCACCAATTCGCTTACCCTCCGAATTGACCATGGGGCCTATTCTGTGCGAAATCGCCGAAGTCTGCAACGGGACATCCTGACCGAAAACGATTGCGGGTGAAAGACGCAAAAAACGGGCCCAACCGACAACGCGTACACCCTGTATGGTCTTCGTGCGACTGGATGCTCGCTGCTCAATGCTTACCTTCAAAAAAAGGTTGGGCTATACTCTCGACGACCTTTCGCAATGGGGGATCGATTTCGTGATCGCCGTTGTTCGCTCCGCCATCGTTCGCGACCAGGCGTTGATTCGAGTAGTAGCCGCGTCTCTCCGAGACGCGGAATTCCATGTCTCGGAGAGGCGCGGCTACGTGATGGTGCGGAATTTCGTGTCTCGGAGAGACACGGCTACGTGATGGTGCGGAATTTCGTGTCTCGGAGAGACACGGCTACGTGATGGTGAATTGTTTCACCGCTTGGGAGCGAGTGGTGAAAATGCTTTTGGTGAATCGTACTGAATCGATATCCTGTAAACGGCAGATGGAAATAGAATCGATGGAAAACACAACGATTGCAGATCTTTTTGATGAGATGGCGGATTTGATGGAATTTCGCAGCGAGAATCCGTTTCGAATTCGGGCTTACCGAGGCGGTGCCCAGGCGATTCGCGATCTCGATGAGCCGATTGCGGCAATCGCAGACGATCCCAATCGAGAGCTTGCCGACTTGCCCGGTATCGGCAAAACGCTTGCTGAAAAAACAATGCGATTGCTCGAGTCGGGCACCTTCCCACAACTTGAAGAACTGCGTGAAGCCATTCCTCCCATCGTCATTCAAATATCGCGGATTCCTGGATTGGGGGCCAAAAAGGCGGCTAAACTCTACGAATTACTCGACATCGAATCACTCGACGACCTTAAGCGAGCATGCCAGGAAGGTTTGGTCAGCAAGCTAAAGGGCTTTGGTGCGAAAACCGAGACCATGATTTTGGACGGCTTGCAAATTGCCAAACAAGCCTCCGAACGTATCTACTGGGCCACCGGCGATGAACTTGCTACCACCATCGGCGACTACATGAAAACATGCACGGCAATCGAGATGATTGAGTGGGCAGGTAGCTATCGCCGAGGTCGCGAAACGATCGGCGATTTGGATTTGTTAGTCGTTGCCAGCGACCGAACCGCTGCAATGGACTTCTTTGAATCGTTCTCGGGCCGTTCAGGGACGATCATGCGTGGCGATACAAAAATCTCGATTCGAGTCGCCAAAGCCTTTCAAGTCGATATGCGTTTGGTCGATGCAGACCAATTTGGAGCGGCGCTACAATACTTCACCGGTTCCCAAGCTCACAACATTCATCTCCGCAAGCTCGCCAAAGAACGCGACTTGAAAATCAATGAGTATGGCGTATTCCGCAATGATGACGGTTCGAAGGTTGCCGGCGATACCGAACAAAGTGTTTATCAGTCCGTTGGATTACCATGGATTGCACCCGAGCTTCGTGAAGACCGAGATGAATTCGAGTGGGCACGCAATGATGCCTTGCCCGAGCTAATCGAACTCTCCGATATCGTCGGCGATCTGCATATGCATACCACGGCGACGGACGGGAATGCCTCGATTCGCGAGATGGCGGATGCGGCGATCAAGCGAGGACTTCAATACATCGCAATTACCGACCACAGTAAACGAGTGACGATGGCGTCCGGCTTGGACGCCGAGCGACTGCGTCAACAATGGTTGGCAATCGATGAGATCCGCAAAGAGTACGATGGACGCTTGCAAATTTTAAAAGGAATCGAGTGCGACATTTTAGAAAAAGGGGGCATGGATCTTCCGGACGATTGCTTGGCAGAGGCCGATTGGGTTTTGGCAAGCGTGCATTACGGGCAAAAGCAATCGCGTGAGCAAATATCGGAGCGGATTCTTGGAGCGATCGAAAACCCGCACGTTGACTGCATTGCCCACCCCACCGGACGACTAATCAACCGCCGGCCCGCCTATGATGCCGACATGGAAGCGATCATGAAGTCGGCAAAGTCGCATAACAAATGGCTGGAACTAAACGCCAACCCGGCCCGTTTGGATTTAAACGACATTCATTTAGCCGCCGCCCGGCGGCATGGTATTCCCATCGTCATCAATACCGACGCTCATTCCGTCGATGGATTGAACGTGATGAAGTATGGAATCAAGCAAGCTCGCCGAGGCGGTTTGACAAAGAGAGATGTTGCCAACACAAAGTCTTGGATCGATTGGTGATTCTATGCCAGATCGGCTTGAGTCCAGTCGCCGTCGACCAGTCGCCATGTTTTGCCAGTCGGGTTTTTATCTCGTAGCAACTCGGGTAAGCGATTGCCGCGAATGTTATCGAACGAGGTCAATTTGGCAAAGCGAACCAGTGACGCGGGAACACCGACAGCGGTGAAACCGGGATGTCCGGTCGCAGGATAGGGGCCGCCATGGTTCATCGCGGGGCTAACGGCTACGCCAGTCGGCATCTTGTCATTGAGCAGACGTCCAACCTTTGGTTTGAGTTCAAATTCGATCGCCTGATAAGCGTCCTCGTCGGCGTCGCCGGACTCGGTGTAGATCGAACCGGTCAAATTACCTTCCAATTGCCGAATGACTTGAGTTAATTCGTCCAAATCATCAGCGACGACCAATAGCGTCGCGTTGCCGAACGCCTCCGTTTGATAACCTTCGGGATCCTTTAGGAAATCGGCGCCATCGGCACGAAGTAACGTGTTTGCATAGGCACAGCGATCAGCAGCCGGATCGCCACCACCGGTAACCAGTGTTGCTCCAATTCCGCACAGTTTTTTGACACTTGCGGACAAGCTATTCGCCACAGCGGGCGACAAGAGCGTTCCGCTACCTGCAGCCTCGAACCGCTCTTTGACCGCATCGATAAAGTCTTCCGACTCGTCGCAATCGATCAGCAAAATCATCCCGGGGTTGGTGCAAAATTGGCCTGACCCCATTAGCACGCTACCAACAAATTCTTCCGCTAACGCATCGCCACGTTCTTTGAGAGCCGCCGGGGTGATCGCAACGGGATTTACGCTGGAAAGTTCCAGGTAGATTTGTTTGCCAGCAGTTTCCGCAGCGGCTTTCAGTTTTAGCCCCGCGGATCGGCTTCCCGTGTATCCCGTTGCGCTGAGTCGCGGGTCTGCGACGAGTCGTTCGCCATCCGCATGGGAACTGCGATAGATCAATTGAACGGTTGCAAGCGGAAGCCCCGTTTGCTTGAGGGCTTCGAGTGCGATTTCTGCGAACAAACGAGTGGTTTCGGGATGGGAGCTATTGGCTTTGCCGATGACCGGATTCCCCGCTGCAATCGCAGCTGCGAAATCGCCTCCCGAAACGCTTCCAAATGCAAATGGAAAATTATTGGGTCCAAATACGCAAACGGGACCGAGTGATTCGAAACAGGATCGAATTCCGGCCTTCGTATCAATCGTCGCCATCGCCCAGTCACCGCTTTGGCAGGCAGCGGCCGCGGCCCGCAATTGATTACTCGTGCGCGGCAACTCGACGTCTGCCAAGCGAGGTGACTTGGCTAACCCGGTCTCTGCGAATGCTGCTTCGACAAGCGATTCTTTCGCTGCATCGATTCGGTCGGCATAAGCATTCAAGAATTCGGCTATCTTCGCAGAAGGTAGCTTTCGCAGTTCGATCGCGGCTGCCGCAGCGGCATCGAGAGCCGCATCACAGTCCGACCAATTGCTAATCGGAAACGTTTGATCGAGCAATTCATTCTTATTCGGATCGGTAGCTTGAAACGTCTTGTCGTGATCCGATGAACGCCATTGGCCAGCAATCAATACGGGTTGAATCGTTGAAGATGTCATGGTTGATAACTTTGTGAGTTTTGTAGAGGTAAGGATTGTTACGATTGGTCAGAACAGTTGGCGATCCGATTCAGGTCCGGAACCAATTGAAAACGGACAACGCCGCCAACAATGGTGTGGGTCACTCTCGCCTTCAGATCATGTCCGTCGAGTGGACTACTGATACAGTGGGATCGAAAAAGTGACGGATCGACCGTCCATTGTTTGCTGGGATCGATGATCACGATATCGGCAGCAGACCCCACGGATAGCGTACCGCCAGGCACCGAAGCGATTCTTGCAGGCGAACACGAAAGCCGATCGATCGCAGTCGACCAGTCAATGACGTTTTCTTCGACCATAAATGTCGCTATGGTCGAGAGTGTCGTTTCGAGCGCGGCAGCACCAAACGGCGCGGTATTCAGGTCATTCATCTTCTTTTCGCGGCTCCGCGGCATATGCCCGCTTTGAATCGCATCGATCGTGCCGTCGGCAACCGCTTCTTTGAGCGTTTGCACGTGCCGCGGACTTCTAAGTGGTGGGTGGACCTTAAATCGCGAATCGAACGATTCCAGCATGCGATCGTTCAGACACAAATTGTGAGGACAAACGGACGCGGTCACTTTGATCTCACGCGACTTGACGCGACGAATCATATCGACCGCACCCATCGTGCTGACGGGGCCTACGTGCAGTCGACCATCGGTGGCTTCGGCAAGCCGCACATCTCGGGCAACAGCCAAATCTTCGGCCTCAGTCGGTAAGCCCTTTAATCCGAGCACCAATGAAACCTGGCCATCGTGCATCACTCCGCATTCCGCCAATTCAGGGACTTCCGGCCGATCGATGATCAAGAGTTTGAGCATTCGGCAATAATCAAGCGACCGTTTTAGGAGCGCATCGTTGACCATTGGTTTGGGAGCATCGCTAATCGCGACCGCACCGGCACCCGCGATCAGACGAAGCTCGGCCATTTGGTCGCCTTCTTGGTTGCGGCTTAAGCATCCGATGACATAAAAACGCACACCATTCGCCAAAGCGGCTTTCTGACGCACATACTCAACGGCTCCAGGCGAATCAACAACCGGTGTCGTACTGGCGTTACACAAAATCGACGTATAACCACCTGCTAAAGCAGCATCGCTGGCCGATTGAATCGTCTCGTCCTCTTCAAAGCCGGGTTCGCGAATCTCGACCCCAAGATCGACTAACCCCGGTGCCACAAGGAGTCCCGAGGCGTCAATCGTAGGACACCCCCTTGGGATCACTTCATCCTCCGGGTCGATCGCAGCGACGATACCAGCGCGGATCAGCAAGCGAGCTTGGCGATCAATTCCTTGGCTCGGATCGATTAAACGGCCGTTTTCAATCAACAAGTCGGACATGCTATGACCAAGGTTTTTCAGGATGAGTTGGGGGTTCGTTGAAGCGAGCGGATTGTCCGGCAGCGGCTTGTCGATCCGATGCACCGGCCAGTAACCAAAGGGCGGCCATTCGAACCGCGATGCCATTGGTCACCTGCTCGAGAATCACCGATTGAGGACCATCGGCGACTTCAGGTGTGATTTCGACACCTCGATTGATCGGCCCCGGTGCCATAATCAAAATGTCGTCTTTTGCCCTCCGCATTCGCTCGGCTGTCATCGCATACAGAGCCGCGTATTCATGAACGCTGGGGAAATAACGTGCTTGTTGTCGCTCGAATTGAATTCTCAGCAAGTTCAAAACATCGCATCGAGGCAGGATCTCGTCCAGGCTATGAGCAACCTCGAACCCGATTTCCCCCCACCGTGGACTGACCAAAGTCGGAGGACCGCAAACGATCACGTGGGCACCTAATTTACTCAAACCCCAAAGATTGCTGCGGGCGGTCCGGCTATGGGCAATATCGCCGACCAAAGCGACGGTCAACCCGTCGAGTCGACCGCGATGCTGACGAATCGTCAGCATATCCAGTAATCCTTGCGTCGGATGTTCGTGAGCCCCATCGCCAGCATTGAGCACGCTGCATTCAAGTTCTCGCGACAACAAGTGAGGTGTCCCAGGAGTATTGTGGCGAGTGACGACCCAATCGACACCCATCGCTTGGATCGTTTTGGCCGTATCGACAAACGTTTCACCTTTGGCAACGCTGCTACCCGTACTGCTGAACTCGAGCGTGTCGGCCCCGAGTCGTTTCGCCGCCAAGGAAAAACTCGACCGCGTCCGCGTGCTGTTCTCAAAAAATAAATTGGCACACGTTTTCCCCTCTAAAAGAGATAGCTTTTTACGGCCACCCTCCGTTCGATCCTTCATCGACTGGGCCGTGTCGAGCAAGATCTGAATCTCATAGGGCTCGAGGCATTGAAGTTCCAGCAGATCACGGCGATGCCAATCGGCAGGAAAAGGGAAGTCGCAAGTACCCGTATCAGGCATCTTCTTTGATCTTCTTTTAGGGCGTGAAGGTTACAGAAGCATCTCGAACGGTTACGTTACGAAATCTGACATGTTTTTGCGAGGACCCCAAACACGTTTTTCGCTAAGATCGTTGGTGGCAAGCAGATTCAGGTTTCCGATCAGCCTATGTTGCTGAAATAATTGAAGTGATGACGCACCTTCAGCCGAAAAGATATATTCGCAAGAACTGGTTTTAAGGGTTGAATCGAGGCTATAGGCCGAAAAGAGTCGAGAAAACGTGAAATTCGAGGTCACTTCCCTTTGACAGGCTAACCAGTTTGCGTAAACTTTGGCCGTGACAAAAGAATCGCCAACCCGAAAGTCGATTCGAGACAGATTGTCACAGAGAAATTCGGGCGTATAGCTCAGTTGGTTAGAGCGCGTCGCTGATAACGACGAGGTCCCAGATTCGAGTTCTGGTACGCCCACTTGGGAAGTTTGAAGAAAGAAGAGTGAAGGGTGAAAAGCCCAATTGACATTTCACCCTTCACTCTTCAAACTTCTCACTTCTTCGGGGGTATAGCTCAGTTGGGAGAGCGCCTGCTTTGCACGCAGGAGGCCGTCGGTTCAAGTCCGTCTACCTCCACCTTTTTAAACCCGTAAAACACGTCGGAAACGTCATTTCCACTGTGTTTTGCGGGTTTTTCTTTGCGCTTTGCGGAAGTTTGCGTGTTCCTTGCTGCGCCGGATTCTGCGCCACTTTTCGTCGTTTCCGAGGTCAACTGCGCCGGATTCTGCGCCGCCTTGGCGAAGTCTTCCTCGGTCACAAGCAGCTAATTTTTCATGGCGACCGCTTCACTGTTGCCAATCCACGCACAAACAACATGCCTCGGGAAATCGCGTTCGAGCTCAGTCTGACGACTTGCTCGCATGGAATGGAACCACCTCGCCTTCAGTTAGGGACAGAGCATTCAGTTAGGGACAGAGCATGATTCTGGTGTCAGTTAGGGACAGAGCATGATTCTGGTGAGCATTCAGTTAGGGACAGAGCATGATTCTGGTGAGCATTCAGTTAGGGACAGAGCATGATTCTGGTGAGCATTCAGTTAGGGACAGAGCATGATTCTGGTGTCAGTTAGGTGTCAGTTAGGGACAGAGCATGATTCTGGTGGATTTGCCTTTTCCCTAACCGAGGTATACGATTTCTGGTGATTCTGCTGACGCTTTTCTCTCGGGAGGTGTGTTCAGTTAGGGACAGAGCATGATTCTGGTGGATTTGCCTTTTCCCTAACCGAGGTATACGATTCCTGGTGATTCTGCTGACGCTTTTCTCTCGGGAGGTGTGTGATGGTTCGGTTGGCACGTAGCGAAGTGTTTGATCCGCAAGAGGTCGTTATCGCCCATCTCTACAATCGGACATGCCGACGCTGTTTCCTGATGGGAAATGACCAAGTGTCCGGCAAAGGTGGTCAGTTAGGGACAGAGCATGATTCTGGTGGATTTGCCTTTTCCCTAACCGAGGTATACGATTCCTGGTGATTCTGCTGATGCTTTTCTCTCGGGAGGTGTGTGATGGTTCGGTTGGCACGAGGGACAGTTAGGGACAGAGCATGATTCTGGTGGTCAGTTAGGGACAGAGCATGATTCTGGTGGATTTGCCTTTTCCCTAACCGAGGTATACGATTCCTGGTGATTCTGCTGACGCTTTTCTCTCGGGAGGTGTGTGATGGTTCGGTTGGCACGTAGCGAGGTGTTTGATCCGCATGAGGTCGTTGTCGCCCATCTCTACAATCGGACCTGCCGACGCTGTTTCCTGATGGGAAATGACCAAGTGTCCGGCAAAAACTTCGACCACCGGAAAATCTGGATCGAAAAGTATCTGCAACAGTTTGCCAAATGCTTTTCTGTAGATTTGCTAGCTTTTTCAATACTAGACAACCACCTCCACTTGATCCTAAGATCGCGGCCCGATCTGGTGGCGACCTGGAGCGATAGGGAGGTGGCTCGGCGCTGGTTGATGCTCTGTCCACACCGCCGCAAATCCGACGGGTCGCCTTTGCCGCCAAGCGAGCCAGAACTCAAATCGATCGCTGGTTGTCCAATCAAATGCCAAGAAATCCGCGAGCGGCTGAGCAGTTTCAGTTGGTGGATGCGGCTGTTGTGCCAACGCGTTGCGATGCGAGCGAATCGCGAGGAGCAGGAGTCGGGCCGGTTCTTCCAAGATCGCTACCGCGCAACTCGATTGACGGACGAAGCATCCCTGCTGGCCTGTGCCGCCTACGTGGATTTGAACTTGATTCGTGCCGCGATGGCGGAAACGCTGGAGCAGAGCGATCATACGTCGGTGCAAAAACGAATCGAGGCGATGAAAAGCGAGTCACCAAGCGAAGACAAGCCGGATGCTTTCTTGGCACCTCTGTCGATCGATGAGCAGCTTGATCCCGTAGGTCCCTGTGCTAGCGATAGCAGCAAGCGATGTAGTGATAAAGGCTTCTTACCGATTTCGCTCGTGGATTACTTGAAGCTACTCGATTGGACAGCTCGGCAGGTGGCGCCGGGCAAACGCGGAGTGACGCCTTCGGCTGCACCACCGATTTTGGTTCGGTTGGGACTCGAGCAAGCGACTTGGTGCGAACTGGTGAAGGACTTTGGGAAATTGTTCTGCAGCATTGCAGGACGCCCCGAGAGTGTCGATTCGATGCGTTGTCACCGTACGCACCGCCGCTACCATCTCCGCCGCCGCGCCCGCGAGCTATTGACGCTCCCGGACTGAGCGCCCCTTCTTCGATTTCCCTCCTTTTCGTGACGCTCTTTGAGCTGCCCCAGGAAGATGGTACGCACTCGTTGCGGCCATTTCGAGGTGAAAAGCCTATCTCACTGGCATGCATGCACGCTATTTGACGATCAGTTGCAATAGCAAGCAAAAATCCCGACAGCGTCCGTCTGGGGTGTCGCCTCATCACCTGAAATGATGCTCTGTCCCTAATGCCGTCCCCGACAGCGTCCGTCTGGGGTGTCGCTGTATCACCTGACATGATGCTCTGTCCCTAATGCCGTCCCTATGATGCTCTGTCCCTAATGCCGTCCCTAATGCCGTCCTGGGTGGCTTACACCACCGGCAAAGATGTGTCGGCCTCCGGCCTTGCGGCGACCCAAACGCCTTGGATTCGGTGGCTTACACCACCGGCAACGATGTGTCGGCCTCCGGCCTTGGGGGGGTATCGAGCTTGAGTCCGGTGGTTTACACCACCGGCAACGATGTGTCGGCCTCTGGCCTTAGGGGTATGAGAGTTTGATTCGGTGGGTTACACCACCGGCAAAGATGTGTCGGCCTCCGGCCTTGGGGGTATGGGAGTTTGAGTCGGTGGTTTACGCCACCGGCAACGATGTGTCGGCCTCTGGGCTTGGTGACCTGGGTGTTCTATTGGTGGCCTGCCCTCTATGCGGGCGGAAGCGATATGTCAGCTCCATGGCCAAGTTCTTATCGATTTGTTCGAGAGTCGTTGTTGTTTCAGCCCAGAGGGCGGCACATAAACTGCCGGGGTCGTCAGGCCCCGGAAACTTGCTAGTTTTTTTCCCTAGCCCAGAGGGCGACACATTTCCATCTTCAATTCTACCAGAGATCGTGCGGAACCCACTGACATCTTGATCGCGAAGAAACTGTTGATGCGAAGCCATAACGGAGTTCATTGGGAAATATGTGTCGGCCTCCGGCCTTGGGGGGTATTGGGGGCTTGAGTCCGGTGGTTTACACCACCGGCAAAGATGTGTCGGCCTCCGGCCTTAGGGGTATGGGAGCTTGAGTCCGGTGGTTTACACCACCGGCAAAGATGTGTCGGCCTCTGGCCTTAGGGTATGGGAGTTTGAGTCCGGTGGGTTACACCACCGGCAAAGATGTGTCGGCCTCTGGGCTTGGGGGTATGGGAGTTTGAGTCCGGTGGGTTACACCACCGGCAACGATGTGTCGGCCTCTGGCCTTGGGGGTATGGGAGTTTGAGTCCGGTGGTTTACACCACCGGCAACGATGTGTCGGCCTCTGGCCTCAGGGTATGGGAGTTTGAGTCGGTGGCTTACACCACCGGCAAAGATGTGTCGGCCTCCGGCTGAAAACCATGCGACATCGGTCGAGAAATGATGGATGATGTTCACGAATCGGCCCGTCGTCGGAACCGAAGAAAGAGGCAGAAGGAAGAGTCCAATATCGCGTACAGTCGCCGCCGTCATTTCGGCGAAACACCGTTCCCGGTCATCAAGGTGATGTTCGATCTGCCTCACTTCTTGCTCCGAGGCATCGAGGGAGTCGAGCAAGCGTGGCAATGGGTATCGCGACTGCCATGCCCCAAAAAAACTTCCGCAACTTCCTTTTAACCCACAAATTCTTTGGAAGAGCCATGGTTTAAGATTTGCATAAGTGGTGAAAAATATTGGCGGATGCACGGTGGCCATCCTTGTCGCTAGAATGCATCACAATCCCGAATCTCGGAGCTTCGTGCTTCGGAATTGCCATTCAGGGTTGTTTGCCGTACTCTATCTCGCGAAACACGGTAGGCCAACGAAAAACAGTTGACAAATGGGAGTCAGGCAAACTTATCCAAGTGGGTATTTTCTATGTTCTGAGGATTGCGGTTCGGGTCCAAGGATTCTAGCCTTTCGGATCATTGTGATAGAAAACGGTTCGTCCGTCGAACTTGCCCCCAACGCGGAAACTTACGACCTAGGAACCGACATGATTTATGAATGGCCCTCAAACCGCCGTATCGCCCAAGCTGTTTTCGTATCGGATCTTCATTTGATGAGCACCCGAAGCACCGCTGAGGAGCATGCGTTCTTGATTGAGCAGAGCGTCCAACAATCGGAGGTGGTTGTTTGGGGAGGTGATTTGTTTGATTTTCGCTGGAGCCGATTCAAGGCCGAACGGGATTCGGTTTCCTTCGCCATCGAGTACCTTCACGATTGGTTGATACGATTTCCGAACCAACAATTTGTATTTCTGCGAGGCAATCACGATGCGAGTCCTCTATTTTTGAATCAGCTCGACAGGTGGGCCGATCAGCACGATCGATTTACGATCGCGGGGGATATTCTTCGCATTGGAGACGTCGTGATGTTACACGGCGACCAGATTGAAGGCCGTGGTAAACAGGCTCGCTTTGACCAATATCGCCAAAAATGGGCAGAGAAAAAACGGGCCTCGATTTGGCGATTTTCACCCTATGATGCCATCGTCACCGCTCGTGCTCATAAGCTTGCCGCGGCGCTCGCTCATCGAAATCGCTTGACCGTCAAACGTTTGTCAAAATACTTGGCACTGCACGACCTTGGCTATGAACAAGGGGTACGCCGAGTTGTGTTCGGACATACCCACCGCGTCGTCGATGGGCATGAGCTTGGTGGACTTCGGTTTTACAGTGGCGGTGCAGCGATTCGGCACGTACGGTTCGAACCAATCGATATCCCGTTTGAGTAAAGCGGCATCGCCGCAATGTCGATCCGCTCGGAGTGCCGAGGGATTGTCAACGCGAAAATTGGCAAAAAAATCGTACTCGAAATCAATGAAATGGTGCTCGTACTGCTGTTCGGAAGCTCAGGACACTTTGAGTATGTGTGCGAGTGCGGGTGCGGGTGCGGGTGCGGGTGCGGGTGCGGGTGCGAAAAACACCTTTTTTCAGATGTTTACCAGCAATCGGCGGTGGCATTTACCGTGAAACGTCATTTTCTTGGTCTGTTTCCTGGGGCTGGCTAGTCCAAGCCGAGTGCTTCGAAAATGTCTTTTGATGCATCTTGCCAACCATCGATCTCATCGGCTGACAAACCCGCTTCTCGTTTGATTTCAATACGATTCTTTTTGCCCGTTGCGACGACGATCGCCTCTGCTTGAATGATTCCGTCGTTGTTGTAGCGAAGGATCACGTCGACGGGCGAACCTGCTGGTAATCCGTTCGGTAGGTCTCGCACCGAAAACGTTCCGATGGTGGTAGCGTTCTGACCTCGTAGATCGCCCCCTTCGATCACTTTAATGACAACGCTTTTTTGATTCGGCTTGGCGGTTTTGAATCGGGCCACATTCATTGCGGGGAGGGGGGTATTTTTGGGGATAATCACTTGCCCTTGCGGTCGCCCCGTTTTTAACTCGACACCCAGTACACCTAGGTGATGCGCATTGACATCGGTAATCCGCATCGACCCGTCATGGCCAGATTCCGTTGCCTCATCGAGATCAAAATCCAATTCGTCGCGTTCCGACAAGATTCGACCATAAACGGCTGCACCATAAGCAACCGCTTGGTCTGGAGAAACCGATTGGTCAAGAATACTCTTGGTTTCCTTCCGCAGCATCTCGATCACCTGCGGCATTCGTGTTGAGCCGCCGACAAGTAACACGCGTTCGATTTGGGGCCACTTTAGCTTGCTTTCCTCAAGTACTTTTCGGAGTGTAAAACGTGTTCGATCGAGCAAGTGTGCCGTGAGTGAATTGAAGAGAGCACGATTGATGTGGGTTTGCAAGACGTGTTCGTCAAGTCGAATCTTGACGGCCACCTTTTCTCGCGAGGTCAAGCTATGTTTGATCTCTTCGGCTTCCTTCAACAGAATGCCACGCGAGGTTTTGATTTGCTGGTCGGTCGCTTTGCACTGTGTCTTAAATTGTTCGGTAATCCACTGCAAAATGCATTCGTCCCAATCGATACCACCGAGTCGCGAATTGCCATCGACTGCGATTACATCGATCGACTCGCCCTTGATCTTCAAAACAGATACGTCAAACGTACCGCCACCGAGATCGTAGACTAAAATGGTTTGAGACTTTGCAAAGACACCGTCTTCGTTCATCAAGCCATGTTCAACACCATAAGCGAGTGCTGCGGCGGTCGGTTCGTTAATGACTGCTTTGACGTTGAGACCTGCCAACATACCGGCGTCCATTGTCGCCCGTCGTTTCGGTTCATTGAAGAAGGCGGGTACGGTGATGACTGCGTCTTGTATCGTTTCGCCGAAATGCCGCTCGGCATCGCGTCGAAGGCGTCCTAGAATGAACGATTCAATTAACTCCGCCGGATAGTCGACTCCATCAACCGATATAATGTATCGCTGGGTACCGATTTCTCGCTTCGCAAATTGGACGACACGATCGGGTGTAATGGCCAACGACTTGATTGCGTCTTTTCCAACCAAAACGGTGCCACCTTCAAACGCCACTGCACTCGGAGTCGTCATATCACCATCACCATTGATGATGGTTTGTGGGTAGCCATTGCCATCGATAAACGCTACGACGCTACGGGTGGTGCCCAAGTCGATGCCCACGGTTCGTGAGACAACAGGCGGTTTGGCAAAAGAGGATTTTGGGGAGATGTTCATTTGGTCGAAGTATTTGGTTCCGTTGAATTCAATGGCCGATCGTTCAACGGGCGTGTTTGCCCGTTGAACTGGCCCGTTTGCTCGTTCCAGCCATCATTGATATGAAAGGTTGCCTTGTTGGTCGCAAGCCAATCGATCGGTATCGCGAAAAGCAGAGCGGGTATCACCAATTGGATCAATAGCGTTAAGCACCCATACGAGGACGAACGACGGCGTTTTCTTGTTCGGATCACGACCGGCTGGTCCGTGTCCGTTTGTGGCTCCGTGACACCACGGTCTTCACTACCAGGATAATCCGATTGTTTTGTCGTAGGGTCTGGGCGATGCCGGCTGATTGACTCAAACAGAAAAGCGAACGTCCACTGGCTATCGGTGGACTTTGGATGCCAAAGTTCCGTTTGATCGGCGATCCGCCCCCATTCGGCTGCTTCGATAAGATCATCCAGTGAAAAGGGACCAAAGATTTCGTCGGGCGAATGTCGAAGGTACCAGCCTTCACGATCGAGTTCGTGATTGGATTCGGCTTCCACGGATGGCGTCAGCTGTGCTCGCAATTCGGCATCGTAGGCAGCTTTTTGCTCTGGATCGATTAATTGCAGTCGTACTCGAGACAACTGGTTAGCCAGTTGCTCGGCCTCTCGTCCATGTTCGCCGTTAGCGAAATGGTGCAGATAGGCAAGATGCTTGTCCGTTGCGGCATCGATGACATCGAGGTCCGATTCAAACAACGAAATGCCCAGCAATCGATAATGGTTTGGCGGTTGTTCGTCGGCAGGAATCCCAAGCCATTTGTGCAGTGGATCGAACATCGAGCTACGGGGTCTTTGGCTTTCTTTGTTTTCAGACGGGGTGATCACCGTTTCATTCTAGTCTTCGAAGGCCAACGATATGGTTGATCCGAAGTCACTTTACAAAAAAGCCTCGTCGGAAGCATCTGTGGGCGAAATTCGGAAAACCATACGCGGCCTATTTCCACCCACTCGTTCTTTCGAAGAGCCATAAGAAAAGGCGATTAGCCGACCAGTGTTTTTAGCATCGGAACTTTGGCTAGAATTTGCTCCAGCACTTCGTCGCCAAGTTTGTCCTTGATGAAGTCGATTAACGTTTGCGCAAAACCGCCCATTTGGTCGGAGTTGAGGCCAGCCGATTTTAGACTTGCACCAAGCTCCATTGCTTCGCCGGCGCCTCCGCCGAACATCTTCGATGCAGCCCCCGAGAGAGCTCCCATCATCCCACCGCTACTGCTAGTTGCTGCATCCTTTGCAGCTGACGCCGCGTTTTCGGCGCCAGGAATGGCGCCGGAAACTTTGCTAAACAAATCGTCGCCCACCTTTTCCTTTAGCATCGCCATCGCTTGGCCAATCGCGGCATTGGCGACTCCCGCAGGAATCCCTAATTGAGTTGTGAGTTTTTGGATTAGCTCGTCCATCGTCGTCGTTCCGTTTGTGAAGAGAAGTTAGATACCTGAACGAGTGTTGCATTGGATGTCTGCTCGGTCAAGGAGTCCCCCACCCAGGGTTGCGGTTTGCGACGTTTCGCCCGCAAGCTCTTAATCCTGGGCGATGTTGCCTAGCCCGGATGATTCATGGGCTTGCAAATTGTTTTGCTAACGTCTACGCCTTCAAGCGTTTACGTTCATTGCTCGAAAAACAGTCTGCGTATTAGCCGTTTTGGCGTTAGCGGGCTGTCGATTTAATCGGTTTGACTCGACTGATTGTTTAACGCCAAGCCATAGGCGACCAATTATGGAAAAGCTGACGCCTTCGGCTAAGCGTTAAACGATTAAATCGACAGGCCGTTAGCCACGGTTCACACGACAAATCACGGAACCTTGGCTAACGGCCTGCTGATTTAATCGGTTTGACTCGACTTATCGTTTAACGCCAAGCCGTAGGCGACCGCTTATGGAAAAGCTGACGCCTTCGGCTAAGCGTTAAACGATTAAATCAGCAGGCCGCTAACGCCAAAACGGCTAATGAATCATCCGGGCTAGCGCCGTTGGCGTATTTGACGAATGCAGGAAGGAAAAGGAGGTAAGCTCCAGCTGCGAAAAAACAAAGCGTTTGAGCATCCCAGACGTAGCCTACCATTCCCCCCTACCGCGATTCGCTGTCACTGCTGCGGCGGCTGACTCGGTCGCTTTGTGGACTCATGTAGTGAGTCGCTTCTTCGGCGACCAAGACGGTGTCGCCCGAGCGAATTTCGGTGCGGAACCGGTGGTGACCAGCTCGGTCGGCCTTCGCAACCACGCGAAGTCGGACCTCTTGTCCAGCAGCGATCGACTTGATCGGATCGAACAAAACTTGCCCGGTCAACAATTCACCCGTTTGGCCTTCGATTCGATTCGGTTCGATGCCATGGCTGAATTGAGCGATCGCCCGTACGTCGGTGGCCTCTTTACTACCTCGGTTACGCACGACGATTTCGTAGGTAACATCGCTTCCAATCGGCGCGGGCGCGGGCGGATCGTTGATCGATAGGACCAAGTCAGCGATCGATTCGACTCGCGTTGCCAAGGCCACCCCCGTTTCCCCAGCGGCAGTGCCCTTGCAATCGAAGACAAACTTTTGGTTTCCGGTTGCAACCATTTCACAGCGAAATTGATAGCTGGAGGTCGCACCAGGGCGAAGGGTTGGAATCGTCCAAGCGAGCGTACCCGCATCCAACTTTGCCTCCTCTAAACCGCCAAGATAGGTAACGCCACCGGGCAGCCGCAGGGTTGCCACAATTTGTTCGCTTGTGGCCGTACCTGTGTTTTGGACTTCGAGGTTGTAAAGCGATTCGGTATTTTGATAGCGAAGCTCAGGACCGGTAAGTATCGCTTCGAGTTTTGCTGCCGAAACGCGAATGGTCTTTTCCGCTTCCGCACGCAGATCCAAATCACCCGATGCGAGACCGTGGATTTTTAGGTCGACAAGATCTTGGGCGGTCAGTTCGACTTCGAATTGAGCTTCCTTGCCCGCAGGGATATCACCAATGCGTTGGGTTTGTGGTGTGGCTGAGTTAGGTGAAAGGGTGAAGACAACGTTTGCTGCGGTTCCATCCCCTGGATTCAAGACACGTACCGTGTATGCTTGTGACTCGCCATAGACCACTTCTTCGGGGCCATCGATGGTCAAATCCAAACGAGGTTCGTGAACCTTGACAGTCGCGACGGCTGGCTCGGGAACGAGCGTCCAATCGACGTCCAAGTCATGAGTCCCACTGCGTTCGGCACGAAGCTTGACAAACATGCGCTCGACCGACCCGGCTGGTAAAGATTTGATTTTCCAAACCAGACGCTCACCTTGCTTTTGCTTTTCATTCTCGACGATTCCCTCGGAAACTTCATGCCCGCTGATTTCAGCCCAGTCAGGAATATTGGCACGCACGACAATCGCGTTGGCGTTGATGGCACCTCGGTTTTCGACGCGAATTTCGTATTGGCGTGTTTGACGAATCATGACTTCGCCCGGTCCGAACGTCATCACGCGAATGCCTGGTAGCTCCGACGCGATCGATGATTCCCCCGCGACCAATTGGCGACCATGGATGCTCTCCGACGGGGATTCACTCATGCTACGACGTGACGAGGTCGATGAATGGTGGGCGACCGAATGAGCGTTGATGCTTTGACCGAAGGTCGCT
Source organism: Novipirellula aureliae (assembly GCF_007860185.1). NCBI lineage: Bacteria > Pseudomonadati > Planctomycetota > Planctomycetia > Pirellulales > Pirellulaceae > Novipirellula > Novipirellula aureliae. The sequence continues at coordinate 561,546 of NZ_SJPY01000004.1, read as the reverse complement.
TTGGTCCCGGCGATGCGATCACTTTGGGCATTCGCGAAACCATCGGAATCACCATCGGTGTTGGTCGAGGCAGCGAGCCCTGATCCAATCCGTGTGGATGTCGCTGGCGTTTGAAGCTGCATTGATCGACCATTGACCACGCGGTCATCGCTGTCGGATCGCACAAACTGATTGGGGCTAAACGCTGCAGCCGACGGTCCCGCAGGTTGCGAATGGGGGTTCGTTGGCAACTCGAAGCCCGGTGTGGCTTGCCACGACTTGCCGTCGTCTACGGCCAACTTCTCCGCAGCCGCTGCCTGCTCGGCGGCCAGTTTGTCGGCGGCCAGTTTATCGGCGGCCAGTTTATCGGCGGCCAGTTTCTGAGCTGCAAGCTTTTGGGCTGCTAGTTTTTGAGCAGCTCGCTCTTGCGCAGCCAACTTTTCGGCAGCCATTTTCTCGGCAGCGATTCTGTCGGCAGCGATTCTGTCGGCAGCGATCTTGTCGGCGATTGCCTGTTCCGCTGCTCGCTTTTGGGCAGCCAATTTGTCAGCCGCTCTGTTTTGTGCAGCGAGCCTTTCCGCGGCAGCGGCTCTCGCTGCAGCTAGCTGTTCGGCCTTCTTCAAGTCTTCTTGCGCTTGCAGGGACTCTTGAATGGCTTGGTCCGACGACTGGATCTCTCGGCGAGCAACCCGTGGTACCAGTTCGATGCTGTTTGGCACCGACGCATTACGATTCTCGGATGATGCGGATTGTGCTAACTCCGATGACGTTTTGATTGTCGATGGATCAAAGGTATCGAGCAGGCGGCGTCCACTTCGGCGGCTACTCGTTTCGCTTGATAGCTCGGCAATCGTTCGACGACGTGAAACACTTGGGGCGGGGGTCGCCGAAGCAATCGGCTGCGACGTCGCTGGCGGCGATGTCTCCTTCGCGACTTGACTTCGCGGTTGAGGAATGCCAGTTGGTGGGGTGGGAATACGGGACGCTGTTTGCCCCGATGAATACGATCCGGATGTTTCACTACGACTTACCGTGTGTGGCTGAGGCGATCGGCCGCGGATGATTCGTGCATTCGGGTCGACCGTCCCTGGATCACGAATCGGTGTGCGAGTTTGTGTTTCACTCGATGGGTGTGCCGTATGGTAGGGAATCCCACTCCAGTCGGCAGGTTGACGCGGGGAGGTCGAATCGCCCGACCCACTGAGCCTTACCGGAGCGCTTGGTTTCGAGCTGATTGATCCTCCAAACAGTCCACTGAGCAAGCTTGGAGCCTGAGTTTTCTGAGTTTGTTGGTGGTTGTGACTGTGATTGACAGACTGCGACTGGGTTTCATTGTTACTTCCGAATCCGAGTGCGTTGAGCAGGCCACCGCGGCTTGAGCCTGCAACGAGTTGGATTTCGCTGGGTTGTTGGCCCTCGTTCGAAGCAAGATCCCTTGACGCGGCGGAAGATTCTCCTACAGCATGGACGACCGCGGGGGAGCCAAAATCGGGCGTTTCACCGATTGCCGGCTCAGCGGTCAAGCTGTTTGTTAGTAGGAATGCAACAGGAAGTGCGACCGAGGTCACTGCCACAAGCATTTTGCGAAGACTGCGCATCATGCATTCATCTCACGTTTTGTCGGAAAGAGTTCGATACGTCTTGGTTGATCGGCAAACCGTGCGGTGCTAGATGAATAAAATTTGCCGGTTATACCGATCTCATCGATTTTCGGTATAACGACGGTTTTTATGACTACCGAACGGAGAGTAGGGGATGATGAGCCGAAGAGAAAAGATCGAGGCGATGTTGGCGGATGAACCAAGCGATACGTTTTTGCGTTATTCGCTAGCGATGGAGCTAAAGAGCGAAGGGGAATTTGATGACAGTTTATCGCGATTGGACGAGTTGACGCACGATTCGCCGGCTTACGTCCCCGCATTTTTTATGGCCGCTCAAACATTGGCCGACTTGGACCGAGTCGACGAGGCGCGGACCTACCTGCGCGACGGAATAGAGCAAGCAAGAGCTCAGGGCGACGCACATGCAGCGGCAGAAATGAGCGAATATTTAGCTGCGTTGGGAGACCGAGGAGAGTTGTAAGCTGGGTCTTGGGGGGGGCGCAAAAGCTTCGCTTTCGAGCAGCTTAGAGGTTGCCTCCTATTCATGCCTGCATTCGTCAACTACGTCGTTAGCGCAAAGTAGAGATATCTGGAACAAAAACTGCGTAAAGCAATTTTCACGTAAACCGCAAGTTTTGAGCACTCCAGACCCAGCCTACAGCCAATTCCTGAGGTGCCCAATTCCTGAGGTGCCCAATTCCTGAGGTGGTAGCCTGGAAACCCGTTTTTTAAATTTTTCTTGTTATTCGATGATGCCAATGGAGTGCTTGTGTCGGCGGAACAGAGCTTAGCCATCATTATCCGAACGATCGAGTTTAGCGAAACCAGCCTCATTGTGACGCTGTTTAGCCGCGAATTGGGAAAGTTGTCGGCCATCGCGAAGGGTGCCAGGCGTCCCAAAGGTCCTTTCGAAGGATCGCTTGACTTGCTAAGCGTTTGTCGTGTAGTTGTTATTTGCAAGCGTTCGGATGCACTTGATTTGTTAACCGAAGCGAAGCTACATCGACGATTTCGAGGAGCCGAACGCTCGCTCGAACGAGTCTACGCGGGCTACTATCTTGCTGAACTATTGCGATTATTGACTGATGACTACGACCCTCACCCCGAAGTTTACGACTTGACCACCACGACGCTTAACGAAATCGATGGTATGGGAGATGTCGCCACGGCCGTGCTCTTTTTCGAAGCACAATTGCTTCGCATGATCGGTCATGCAGCGTTAACCGATCGTTGTACCGAATGCGGAGGAGACGTCGATTCGTCGCTTTCACGAATGCCGTTTTCGCTGCTTTCAGGCGGTGTCGTATGCAAACCTTGCTCGAACCGACAAAGCGGTGTCTTGTCGATTCGGCAAACGGCCATCAAAGAATTGAGGAGGTTGTTCAGCGTCGATGCAAACTTACAAACTCGCGTTCCGAGCCATCTTTACAGCGAGCTTCGCGCCGTAATGAGCCGATACATTCAAACAATCGTGGGCAACGTGCCCCGGACGCAGTCTTTACTGCCTGACTCGATGAGGACGGAGCCGACCGAATGATACGATACCACCAAGCAGCGCTACGACGAATCATGCCCAATTGCTTTTTATGCTCGACGCTTGTATCCCTCGTCATTCTGTCAGGTTGCCAGAGTTTTGGCGGGAAGAAGAACGACCTTGGCGCATTGACCGCTGCGCCCCCAAATGCGGACGAAGGTGCTTCGCCAATACAGCAGGTTTCGTATGTCGATGCCGCTCGAGAATCAACGAAAAAAGTCATTAATTTTGTCGCCTTGCGCGAGCAAGAGGATTTAGCCAAAGGGAAAGAACTTTACCAAGCCGCTGACAAAAAGTTTCGTGAAGCAAAAGAATTGAGTGGGGACGAGGCAAAGAAAGCGTTTTACGCTGCGTCAAAGCTGTTTCGGCGAGCTTCCGAAGCTGCACCGGAAACCGCTCTTCAACAGGACGCAATGTTCATGCGTGCCGAAAGCGAGTTCTTTGCAGACCGTTTGAACGATGCGGCAGAAACCTATGGAACGCTTCAGAAAACGTTTCCACGTAACCGACACAATGACTTGGTAACCGCTCGCTTGTTCACGATTTCTAAGTATTGGATTGAAACGGTCAAAGCAGAAGAAGGCAGTTGGAACTTCGTCAATCTGACGGACCACAAGCGTCCCCTCACCGATGCCGATGGGCACGCAATCCGTTTGCTTGACCAAATCCGCTACGATGATCCGACCGGAAAATTGGCAGACGATGCCACCATGGCTGCCGCTGCAGAACAAATCCGCCAGAAAAAATATAGCAAGGCCGACGAGTTTCTGACGGATTTACGCGAGACCTACACCGATAGCGACCATCTCTTTTTGGCACATCTGTTAGGGATCCGCTGTAAATTGGAAATCTACGCGGGGCCAAAGTATAGCGGCTTGATCCTTGAGGAAGCCGACAAACTCGTGAAGCAAACGCGGGAACGGTTCCCTGATAAAATGCAGGACGAGAAGTATGCCGAAATCCTCGCTCGAGCAGCCGCTGAGATTGACTTCCATCAATCCGAACGCATCGCATACCGAGCGGAGTTTCGTGAAAAGAAACAGGAGTATGGTGCGGCTCGATACTACTACAACCAATTGCTCGAAAAACATCAAGGCTCGCCACATGCGGAGGTCGCACGCGAACGATTGGCAAAGATCGAAGCGTTGCCGGACGTACCGGTGCGAAGATTGTCATGGTTGAAAACCGTTTTTCCCGACTCGACCGCTTCGAGTCCGCTCGAACCAACCTTTGACGCGGATGGCAATCGGAATCCCTCCGGAGGCGAAACGTTGCTGCGATGAGCACACGATTTGATTTGACCGACCGGCTTGGTCACTCGCTAGCCACCGCCCTTTGGGTTGCCGTTTTCATTGCCATCGGCGGGTGCTCGCTCTATCAATACGGACCCTCATCGCTGTATCGTAGCGATATTAAAACGATTCATGTACCGATCGTACGCAATGCCACCTTTCGCAATGACTTGGGTGTGCGTCTGACCGAGGCAATTGTCAAGGAGATTGAAGGGCGGACGCCCTACAAGGTGACCGGAGACCCCAATGCCGATAGCACGTTAGTGGTGACCATGACGTCAGAAACAAAGCAGGTATTGACCGAATCCCCTTCGGATGATCCCCGGGCACTCGACGCGAACGTTGCGGTTCAAGCGAATTGGCTTTCTCGCCAAGGCGAAATGCTGATGCAAAATACGGTTGTTCCAAATAGTGGCGCCTTGATCGGCTTCAGCCAATCCGCCCGATTTGTCCCCGAAGCCGGGCAATCGATCGACACGGCAACTCAGGTGGCAATTGAGAATCTTGCTAGCCGAATCGTTTCTCAAATGGAATTGCGTTGGTGAGCCCAGCATCTCGATCAACGTCCTGGAATATTGGCACGCGTCGATTGGTGTTCGAGACCATTCCTTTGGTGATGGGGATTGTAAATGTAACGCCCGATAGCTTTTCCGATGGTGGGAAACACTTCGCAAGCGACGAAGCGATTCGTTCAGCATTGCAGATGCAAGCGGATGGAGCGGATATCGTTGATATCGGTGGCGAAAGCACCCGCCCCTACAGCGATCCCGTTGACACCGCAGAGGAACTCCGCCGTGTGTTGCCCGTGATCCAAGGATTGGCTGGCAAACTCACCATCCCCATTAGCATCGATACGTCGAAGGCCGAAGTGGCTCGCCAAGCAATCGCCGCAGGCGCCGAGATTGTCAACGACATCACAGGACTCCATGGGGATCCTGGTATGTTAAACGTTGTGAGAGAAGCGGGGGTTGGAGTTTGCGTTATGCACATCCAAGGCACACCGCAAACGATGCAAGACAATCCAACATACAATGATGTCGTCGCCGAGATCGAAGCGTACTTGATCGCAACGCGAACCATGTGTGAAAGTGCCGGAATCGATCGAGACCGGATTTGTCTTGATCCTGGAATCGGATTTGGAAAGTCACACGAGCACAACCTGCAATTGCTTCGTGCGACCGAGCGGTTCGCCAGTTTAGGGAGCCCGCTCCTGATCGGACATTCGCGAAAAGGATTTATCGGCAAAGTACTCGCTGACAAGATGGCAGACCGTGACGCGGCGGGAATCGGTATCTCGTTAGCCGTCGCCGCTGCGGGGGCCAGTGTTGTTCGGGTACACGCGGTAGGCCCGACCGCTCAAGCACTCAAGTTATTCCAATCTTGTCGAGACGTCTAAGATGACACCATCAACACCACCGGCCGATCCGTTTCCCGAATCCGGTCGAATCGCGGCAGTCGATTTTGGAACCGTTCGTATAGGGATCGCAATCTGCGATCCTGATCGCATTTTATCGAGTCCCTACGAGGTGTTCCCAGCAGCAAATTGGAAAGAGAACGGTGACTATTTCTGCAACTTGGCAAAGTCGCAGCGGGTGGTCGCCTTTGTCGTCGGATTGCCGATCCATTTGGACGGAGGCGAAAGTGAAAAGAGCAAGCTGTGTCGCGAGTTTGCCGTTTGGTTGGCGGAGTCCACGCAGTTGCCGGTCCAACTATTTGATGAACGGTTTACCACCGTCGATGCGAACGAACGAATGTCCATCGCTGGCTACACCCGCAAGAAAAAGAAGAAGCGAGTGGACGCGATCGCAGCGCATGTCTTGCTCGAGTCGTTTATCGAAGCGTGCCGATACCGAGGCGAAATCGCTGGGCAAAGAGCATCGACGGAGGAGCAGGGGGGCGAGGAGATTGGCTAGCACTATGCTGCTTCGCCACAACCCAACGCGTCCATCAAGTCACCAAATCGCTTGTTCGCTTCTTCGCGGCGACGAATTCGTTCCGAAACACTCCATTTCGAACGAATGGCTAATACTCGTCGAGAAACTTCGATATCCGAAACCAGATTTGCTTCCATTGTCTCATTTTGAGGCATTGTGATGATATCCGAGACGTTTTCGTTGTAGGTGGCAGTAAGCATCGGTGATTCCTTCCTCGTTCGTGTTTAACCGGCCTTCTGAGTTGAGTGAGAAGGCTTTGTGATTCGCATCCGTCGCAAATACGGCACATGCCGCTTGTGACGGTTCTAGGGAGTAGCAATCAGTGTGCCAAAGGTGTGTTGAAAATGCAATTTATCGCAAAGAAAACAGATTGTAGAGGGTGAAACACCGTGTTTCGTAGAAAAAAATGACATTTGCCAATTGTGAGTGGGTTCGGCATTCATGGCTAAAACGTGTCGGATCATTCCTCCATCCATGTTTTTTCTTCAAACGCATGTAGATCTTTCAAAATGCGATCCGGCAGCATCATGACTTGATAATCCGATACCGTCGTTTTGATTGCTTCACGCTCTCCGCCGACCAAGCCGCCGACCAAACCGACGAGTTGCTGCCAAGTTTGCAGCGTACATAATCCTTGAAGTTCGGCGTATTGCAATCGTCCCTGTGCGTCGTACAGCATTCCGTAGACCTGTTCCTTTGCATCGAGCGACCAAACAAAGGAACCGTCAGGCTCAAAGTGCAACCTTGGTTCTTGTTCGAGCCTCGCTTGGGCCTCTTCGAAGCTGGTTTCGATCGGTCCTTTTCCAGGCCCATAAAAATAAACGTGAAAGCGTTCAAGTTTCTTATCCATTGTCAATCCTTTATCGTATACGCCCGGCGGAGGACGGTTTGGTATTGAAGGGCAATTTCCGCTACCATACCTCAATCGCAGCGTTGAACCGAGATGGACGAATATCGGAACTGACAGATTAATTCTTTTGGCGAAAACTCGATTACCTTAACGACACCGGTCCGCTCACTACCGGGGATGGGAGAAATGCGTGCGCGGCGACTCGAAAAGCTGGGTCTCAAAACGGCTCAATCGATCATTTTCTGTTTGCCTCGTGATTACGAACGCCCCGCACCTCCGAAACGAATCGACCAACTTCGCGACCGGGAACCCGCATCCCTGATCGGGACGGTTACCGATCGAGACATCACCTCGCGGACGCCTGGTAAATCTGTTTTTGCTGCCCTCGTTGAAAACGAAACCGGTGCCGTTCGGATTCTGTTTTTTAATCAAGCTTACCGAATGGAGCAAATACTCGTTGACCAGAAGGTGATGATCTCCGGCACACCCAAGCTAAACGCAATGCGTATGGAGTTTGTTCATCCACAGGTTACGGTGTTTGATTCGGACGAAGACATTCCGACACCGAGAATGTTGGCACTCTATCCGTTGACCGAAGGGCTGCGGCAAAAGGATTTGCGTTTTTTGGTTGCGGAAACGCTTGATGCCGTTTCCGACCAATTGACCGAAGTGATGCCTGAACCGCTTCGCCACTCCGCCGCAGTCCGGCTAGGGGAAGCGGGGATCGAAACCCCCACCGTCCTGCCAAACATCCAGACCACCTTGAGAGAACTGCATCAACCGAGCAGCGAGTCGTCGATGCAATTCGCCCGCGTGCGGCTCGTCTTTCAGGAATTGTTGGTAATGCAATTGGCGCTTGCGATGCGACGCCGACGTTTGACGAGTGCACTGAAATCTCCACCGTTGCCAACAACCGCTCTGATCGACGCACGGATCCTTCATCGGTTTCCGTTCGAATTGACGGGCGACCAGATCAAGGCGATCAAGGAGGTCAGTCGGGACATGTCGTGCCAATTTCCGATGAACCGACTATTGCAGGGGGACGTCGGTAGCGGCAAAACGGTCGTCGCGATGTACGCGATGATGTTGGCAGTTGCCAATGGACACCAGGCTGTGATGATGGCCCCCACCGAAGTGCTGGCCCGGCAACACTACCACACGCTGAAAAAAGTTTTAGCCGAAAGCCGAGTCCGAATCGGACTGCTTTGTGGATCGATATCGAAGGCGGAGCGATCCAGGACAATCGACGCGGCACACCATGGCGAAATCGATATTCTCGTCGGCACACAAGCGTTATTGTACGGTGACATTCGAATGAAGAAACTCGGGCTATGCGTGATCGATGAGCAGCATAAATTTGGCGTCAACCAACGAGTTGCGCTTCGAAGCGGCGGAGTCGATCCACATTATTTAGTCATGTCTGCAACGCCGATTCCCCGATCGATGGCGATGACATTGTTCGGCGATGTGGAATTGAGTACGCTTCGTGAAAAACCGCCATCGCGAGCACCCGTCCATACCTACCTCGCCCACGATGGGTGGAAAGATCGATGGTGGTCATTCGTTATCGAACGATTGAAAGAGGGCCGCCAGGTATTTGTGGTGGCACCGCGAGTCGTTGCGTCCTCAACGGAGGTCGAAAGTGAGCCGCTGGGAAAATCGCATGAAGAGGAAAGTCTTGAAAACGAAGATGTATCGTCCGTCGAGACGATCTTCAAAGAACTGAGTTCGACCACATTATCCGAGTATCGCATTGCGCTGTTGCACGGCCGAATGCCGGCGGAAGAGAAGCAGGCTACGATGCAAGCGTTTGCGGATGGTGAAATCGACGTTTTGGTCAGCACCACGGTGATTGAAGTTGGGATAGACGTGCCCAATGCAACGGTGATGACGATTTTCGGAGCCCAGCGGTTTGGGCTGGCCCAACTTCATCAGCTTCGCGGTCGGATATCACGAGGCACTCATGCGGGGCATTTGTGTGTCTTCACCGATGGCGACTTGCCACCTGCGGAAAACGAGCGTCTCAAGCTGCTTGAAAAGACCGATGACGGCTTCGAGTTGGCCGAAGCCGACTTCCGTCTCCGTGGTCCTGGCGACATGCTCGGCCGCAAACAGAGCGGGATGCCGCCGCTGCGGATTGCCGATCCGCTCCGCGATATCGATATTTTGACGGTGGCCCGGACGATGGCTCAAGAGATGATTGATGAAGATCCCGATTTGGAAGCCGCAGAAATGAGCGAACTGAAATCGCAAGTGATTCGGCGTTACGGAAAACGGCTTGATTTGGGCGACGTCGCCTAGACGCCCTTCGCGGCCTCGCGGATCTCGCCTCGATGCGTCTGCGATTTGTCATTGTCCGTCGTTTGGACTCAATCGCGACAGCGACGTCAGCACCTAGCCCACGGCAAAAATCCTCGATCTCTACACGAGCCAGCGAGTAAGATCGTTGATTGTTCATTTTGGGACGTTCGATTATTTCGTGGTGCATCCATGTCGAGAAGCGAGACGCACGCGATGGAAAAACAGCATCAACCCGCCGCTAGCAGTGAAACACCATAACGTTTATCTTTTTCAATGAACTATCTCTTTTGTTTCGCGAAATCCATAGGTAATGAATCGAATGGCGTCTTATGATGTGCTAGGTGTTGGAAATGCATTGGTTGATATTCAAGCGAGAGTGGAAGATTCGCTGTTAAACGAACTCGCTCTTGAAAAGGGAATCATGACCCTTGCCGATGATGTGAAACAAGCCGATGTCCTCAAAAAACTTGTTGGCTATCCCTTAAACCTTTGCGCGGGCGGATCGGCAGCCAACTCGATGGTTGCCCTTGCCGATTTTGGTGGCTCGGCGGCGTTTGTCGGAAAAGTTGGTGACGACGACTATGGAAATTCGTTCCAAAGTGATCTGCAAAAACTCGGAATCCATTTCAACGCCGAGCCAAGCGATTCCGTGCGGACGGGGACGTGCGCGGTGCTGATCACCGAGGATGCTCAGCGGACGATGCTAACCAATCTTGGCGCTGCTGCAACGGTAACCGAAAACGATATTTGCGAAGAAACGCTCAAGGCCGCGAAGTATGTATACATCGAGGGATACTTGTTGACAGGTGAAACGACAAAAGCGGCCGCATACCGAGCGATGCACCTGGCAAAAGAAAACGGTGTCAAAGTCGCTTTCACAGCCTCCGATCCGTTCTTGGTCAATATGATCCGTGACGAAATCTGGGATTTGATCACGGGCCCCGTCGATCTTTTTTTCTGTAACGAAGAGGAAGCCATCAGTCTCACCGGAGAAAGTGACCCGATCAAGTGCGCAGCAAAGATTCACGAACACGCTGAAAATGTCGCCCTAACTCTCGGCGGAAAGGGTTCTCTCGTTATGCACGGTGGCGAAGCGTTTCCCATCGAAGGAGTCGAGACCAAAGCAATCGACACGACGGGGGCTGGCGATATGTACGCGGGAGCTTTGTTGTACGGGATCACCAATCAAATGGATTGGCGACATGCGGGCCACTTGGCGTCTCATGCCGCCGCCCGAATCGTATCGCAAATGGGGGCGAGGCTCGATCGAAAATTCACGGCCGCAGAAATCGAAGCACTGCTCCGCTTGGCCTAAGGCGGATGATTCATGGGCTTGCAAATTGTTTTGCTAACGTCTACGCCTTCAAGCGTTTACGTTCATTGCTCGAAAAACAGTGTGCGTACTAGCCGTTTTGGCGTTAGCGGGCTGTCGATTTAATCGTTTAACGCTTAGCCGAAGGCGTCAGCTTTTCCGTAAGCGGTCGCCTACGGCTTGGCGTTAAACGATCAGTCGAGTCAAACCGATTAAATCGACAGCCCGCTATCGCCAAAACGGCTAATGAATAATCCGGGCTAAGGCGAAGAACGCCGCCGTGCTGCTCCGCTCGGAGAGCAGAGTGACAATCGCCGCGAAAAAAAATGAATCCACGCAGGAATGGATGCAAGGGCTCAAAAGAGTTGCGTTTCGGCAAAAAACGGTTCATGGATGAGACGTCGTTTCACGTCGTCCGTCCGGTCGACGATACTAGCGATTGGCGTCGCAGCCAGTTGCTCCGGCGCGGTGCTGTCCTTTGATGGAGACGTTTCGATTAGCGAGTTGATTACGAGGAGTGCATCGAGTGCGGTAAGCTTATAATCCCCGTTTGTATCGTAGTACAGGTTGCTATAAATCGTTTCGGTTTCAGGATCGAGATCTGTATCACCACCACGATCCGTCAATTGGTTGATGACAATCAGTGCATCGAGTGCCGTCACCCCTTCTTTACCATTCACATCAAGTGGTTCGGTTTGGTTTTGGAAAAAACTCGGTTCATCATCGATCAATTCGATTCCCGCTTCGTCACCAACATAACCTGAGGCAGTGAACGTGTAGGTATACGTTTGCGTCGGTTCAGGATCATCGTCATTGATTGGAACAAGATTCACAACCACGCTTTGCTGCTGAGCGGGAATGACGAGTTCGGCATCGAAGTTTAATTCCGATGCGTTACCGCCGCGAACATTGATCGTTAAACTTTTGTCGATGTTCGTGTTGCTGCGGGACAATGTCAATCTTGCACCTGTCGTCGCATCTTCACGGACCTTTGCGAGATTCAGTAGGGCGCGGAGTGTTTCGCGGTCGCTCACGATCAAGTCGACCGATCCCTCGTCGACGCCCACTGCGTTTGCACGCAGCGATACCGTTTGGGATCCGTCGAGCAGGTTGTCGTCGACGGCATCGATCGCGACCGTGGTCGATGTTGCGTTGGCAGGAATCGTCACCGTTGACGGCAGCGTCGCTTCGCTGGTATCGCTTGATGAAAGGTTTACCACCGTTGCGGTATCAAGAGCTGGCCCCGAGCGACGGATCGTCAAAGTCGCTGCATTTGCATTGGCGTTTTCAACGATTGACGTTTTGCTTAGGGACAATTCGAACTTAGGGGGGGCAACCACGGTTACCCGAAACGTTTCCTCGTCGCTTCCGCCATTATCGTCGGTAACGTTTACCCGAACCGTATAATTGCCTGGTGTTGAATACGTATGCGATCCATTCAAAGACGCTAACGTTGTTCGCGATGAATTCCCGTGGCGGTCGATGGTTGCGGTGCCGGAATGGACATTGCTACCATCGCCCCAATTGATCGTATAACCGAACGTTTCGGTGGTCGCAGGATCGGCGTTCAATTGTCGGAATCCTTTATCCGATATCGATCCGATGTCCGTGATGCTGAGCGGTACACCGGCAACGGCCGACTGATTGGCGGGGACCGTCAAAACAGGTGCGACATTGGTAACGACCGCCGTGGCTGCTGAGAGGACGGTTTCCCCCAGCTCGCTTCCTTTCAAGATGATTTCGGCTGCATAGCGACCATCATCACCATAGACGTGCTCCGCCGTGATGGTGACACGAGAATTGACACGGGACCAGCCAATGTCATCGAGGGCAGCGGTATCGAGGTCGGTCGGATTTTGTCTTTTGCCACGAAGCAATTCCTCTCGCATGATCGTTGCTTGGTTTTGTTGGGTAAGAATCGTTTCGCCCCAGTGATACGCCCCTTCGAGCGGTACGTTGCCACTACCGTTGTAAGCGGCTTTTGCCTTCGGGCCCGTAAACTGACTTCCGGAGGTAAAGGTATCCCACGACTTGTTGATTCCTGCCTGCCCAAAACCCATGACGTGTAGGAATTCATGCATGACCACGGTGACGAAGTCCGTTTGATTGGAGCCAATATCATTTGGATCACTTCCAAAATACCAGTCGGTCCCTTGGTTATCGAAAGCGATGGACCCTCCCCAAGGTCCGAAATCGGTTGGGTTATTCCCGCTCGCACCCGTTTCGCCGCGGAATTGAACGTCATCGCGAAACGCCAAAATTTGTTGCAGTTCTGCTTGTGAACTTGGCGTAACGGTGGGGAACGCGAATCCACCTGGCCCCGCCCGGCCACGCTCGTTACCAGCCAAATCTCTGGCACCAACAAAGACGACGATCTCGTTTGCATTGACTTGCAAATTTCGGGCAGCAGCGAAATTGGTTGTGCCGTCTGAATTGAGCGTTGTTTGCCCTGTCGATGGATTGATAAATTGGGCGTTCCATGTTTTCTTGCCGCCCGGTACGATTGCTTTCAAATCATCATTAAAGGACCGCAGGACAGCGTCCGCGGCGTCTTGCAGCAAAGCACGACGCGATGAATTCGCACCCGAGAAAAAGCCGCTGGTGTCAAGGGAATAATCGAACCGAACCTTCAATTGTCCAGTTGCGGGTTGTGTGCTGACGACGGCATTGGAAGTTGTGCCGTCTCCCCAACGAACCTGGGCCGATACCGTACCGAGCAAACCGAGCGCATCGACGCTGCGGGTCAGCTCAAAAACCTCCCCCTCGGCGACGAGCATACGGCGGATCTCCAGCGTCTCAAAAGAGGCACGGCGATTTCTCGCGCATTTTGCGGGTTTGCGGACGCGAGGCTTTGCTGGCGAGAAAAGGCGATCAAACATTGACGAATTTATCAAAGAATGGTTTGGCAACGGATAAGGCAGCGCCATTGTAGCGACGGGGTTTGGATCTTGGCGAGCGCTAAAATAGAGCGAATTCGTCAATGCTCCACGCAAATGCTTGGAAGTTGGGTACTTCCTGGTCGCGATGCGACTACCTCGGTCGAGCAGGGCCGGACCTGGTGTATTCAACCGTTAGTGTTTTCGGGTAGGCCCATTACGTTGGATTGGTTCCGGTTGGCCACAAAAGGGGCTCCCGCCGTCGAGCCCTGTTCAAAACCATTTCGTCAAAAAGACGGCTCCACCGAAGAATCCGTGGGGTGATTCATCAATCCCAAGTACGGATTGGTAGGTTTTTCAGGCATGGCAGGGAAAAAAGACGTTTTGTCTGACGTTCAAAAATAGACCTCGGCAAAACAACCTGTTTTCTCGAACCTGAGCGAGACGTTCGTCCCGCCCTGACCATGTTTCCTCTGCCGAGACAAGCTCGACGGAAGAATCTTTCATGTTCCATGTTTCAAAATTCCTTCCGTCCACGCCATTCGGGGCAAGCTCGGAGGAAGCAGAGCACGTTGCCCGTGAAATTCAGGCCGTTTACATAGGCACACTCCATTCCAGGCAAGCTCCATTTTAGGCACACTCCATTCCAGGCAAGCTCCATTCCAGGCAAGCTACGTCGTGGCATCAAGTGGGACAGAAACGGGTAGAAATGAAATGTGCTCAAAAGCGAAGCATTTGAGCCTTCCTCAGGGCGGTCCTATCAGTCTTCCAAATAGCCGAAGAGCGACCTAGCAGGAATGGGGAGTTTTAGCAGCGGTGCAAATTCGGCGGTTGATTCATCAACTTCATCGAATAGGCCTCCAAGCTCGGTATCGTTTGAATTGGAAAGCTGTTTGAAGCCGTTCACGAACTCCGCTTGCTCGCTCCAATTCTGATCGCAGCAGGAAGGTAGCAGCGAAGCGAGTGCGACACAGGCGCTGCCGTAGGCGGCTGGGCCTTGACCGAGCAGGTCTTCGATTTGCGTGTGCTGTTGAATCAGTTTCACAAACTCACTCGGCAAACTCCAACGACTTGCCAATAGGGCAGCGGCATCAGCGTGGTCCCAGCCGAACATTTCTTGTTCGAGTCCACTCAGGCGGCGACCTTCGAAGGCACGACGCTCAACAAGAATCTGATACTTCTCTGGTAACTCTTTGAGCAGCAGCGGAATGGCCATGTCTTGCAACAAGGCACCTGCAAACAAGTCTTCTGCGTTGTCGACTCTTAATCTTTTCCCCAACTTACGGGCAAAAATTGCTCGTCGCAGCGAATCTTGCCAAAGCGACTTCAAGTCGAAAGGCCCGAATTTTGGATTGGGAATCACACTAAACACGGCGTTCCAAAGAGCGAAATTGGTGATCGCTCGGCTGCCAACTAACGTCAACGATTGCTGCACACTCATGATTTCGCGGCTGAAACCGAAGTAGGACGAGTTGACGAACTTTAAGACTTGCCCCATCAATCCTGGGTCCGCTTCAATCGGTTTGGCAAATTCTGCAGGACCCACATCGTCACGCTGTGACAGTTGCAAAAGCGCGATCGCACTATGCGGCAGCGCGGGCAAGACGTCACTATGAAAGACGTTTTCTAGAGAGGTGGTATCGATTGTCGTTGTCATCAATCTAAATTGCGTAGGAGGAATACAGATAACGGACTAGTCAAAGTTAGGCCCAAAAGAAGTACGAAGCAAAAGAATCTACACCTCAGTAGGGGGCTTTTCATTGCAAGCTTGCCGATTGTAGCGGTAAGCCACATTGTCGCTTTGCTTCTTCATTGGTTGTTTTTTGGCAACAATAGCTCGTTTCGCTTTCCCAACACTCACGCGTCTCTCATTTTGCTATGCTTTTCGTAACGTGTTTACCGGAACAGACTTACTGGCGATGGGACCGCGTTCTCTGGGCTGCTGGATCGCTGTTTGCATCGTTGTCGGAGCATGACAAGAATATGGATCGACGCCGAAAACCTCAAACTGCTGAATCGAGCACTTTGGACCAACACCAAAGTCGTCGCCGCTTTCATGACGTTGATCTTTGCTGGCGGATTTCAAGGGAGCCGATCGGGCGACCACGGGGCAATCTCCGCCCCGCAAGCACAGATCGCAAGCTACTCTGAAGAGCAGGTTGAATCGATGCGGAGCGTACCACCTTCAGGATGGCGACGGACGAACCGCGGATGGGAGCACACATCGAACTGGACCATGCCGAACCATTTTGGTGCCAATCGATCGATCAGCGAACTAATCGCGACGCAGCAGGCCAGCGAACCGAAATGGCTGCAGCTGGTATTGAGCACCGTCCGCCGAATCCCACCGTTGATGATCGCAGCCATCCAAGTCACAGCGGTTGCAATTCTAATGCTCTCTCATCGCGGCCATCGCATCGATGCCCCGAGTCAATGAGTGACAATGGTTCTGGTCTCGAGGCAGCAGTGTGCCGCCGAGCCCTCCAATTCAAACTCAAGCGTCGAATGGTCAATGTCGTGTCGTTCAGCGAGCATCTTTTTAATACAACCCTTGATCGACTCTAACTCGATTGCTTGGTCCGCAGCGATGACGACATGCGCTTCAAGTGCAGCGTTTTGTTCGTCGAGTTGCCAGACGTGAACATGATGAATACCGTCAACGCCTTTGATCGCATTGACATTCTCGATCAGACCGTCCATGTCTAAATCAGACGGGGCGGCTTGCATCAGGGCGCGTATGGCCTGGGGCATCAACGTGTAGACTTGGTACAGGATGTAAGCCGCAATCAGCAACGTGATTGCTGGATCGACCCAAGTCCAATCCAACCAGATAACTGCACCTGCGGCGACCAAAACGGCAAGCGAACCGAAAGCATCGACGAGGTTGTGAACGAACGCAGCACGCACGTTCAGCGACCCACGACTCATCGCCCACAAGAGTATCGCCGTACCAAGGTCTATGACCAACGCCAATGCCGAAGTGGCAGCCATCAACCATCCGATGATTTCCTTTGGATCAACGAGGCGGTGGATCGCTTCGTATACAAGGTAGATCCCGATGGTCCCAAGCAACGTAAGGTTAATCAATGCGCCGATCATCTCTGCCTGGCGATAGCCAAAGGTGTAATCCGCGTTTGCTTTTCTTCGAGAGATGCGTCGGGCTGCGTAGGCGATCAGTAGCGCGTTGGCATCGCTAAAGTTATGAGCGGCATCGGAAAGCAATGCCGTACTGCCCGAGACAATACCCGCGATCACTTGAGCAACGGTCAAAATTTGATTCAGTACGACTGCCCATAAGAGCCTTGAATCGGGAATTGCTGCTACCTCGTCACTGCGGGTTAATCCGTGTGAATGACCGGCATGATCGTGATTCGTGTGATGACAATGATTCATTTTTCGTACCGTTCCTCTTCACCCGTAGCTTCACCCGTAGCTTCACCCGTAGCAAAACTCGCCGAGGGTTTGGGCCCATTCCTTGTCTCGTCGAATGTCTAGACGACCTCCGCTACGAACGCACTTCAGAAGCAATCTTCAAACGAGGCATCAAACCTATAAAAAGCGGTTCGTCCAAGTGGCCGTCGTTCTCCGCACATTGAAGCATGGGCCGACGGATTTTGGAAGAGCCGCAAAATCACGCTCGACGATTCTTCCGCATCCTTGGTACGGGAGCATGTTCGTCGGCAAAGATGACGACGCCGGCATCGCTACTGTGCTAATTGATCCAATCAACCGCGCAGCCAAAATCGGTGAGGCCACGATCGGTGATTTCGAAACGGACGCGCTTGCTTTCTATTCGGGTGCTAGAGGCGAACCAACTTCTTCAAAATTGCCACATGGGCTGACGAGAAGAGGCAAGTGCTGCGTCCCGATCAAAAATTGGGGTTGGTCGTAGTGGACGAGGTTACGAGTCCCATACTGCACAGCGGTCCAAAAGGACTCGTTACCTCGTCCACTACTCTAAAAACTCTAAAACGAGACCTTGACACACCCCTTAGGTCCAATCGGGAAAGGAAGTAGGCAGACGCGTAAACGACGGTAGCGAACGTTGACGGGTATTCCGACGGGGGCTAAAACCTGCGGGCGCTCGTGTGTACATCCACCCTCGTATTTTAGCGGGCCAGCCTTACCTATAAGCAAAGCAAGTTCATGTCAACGATCCAAACACGCCGGATGACGCTCGACTCGTTGCCCGGGTTATTGCCGAAACTTTTGCAAAATATCTCGATTGCTCGAGGCCAGATCGTTGTCGACCAATTGCGACACTGGATTGATGATGGAAACGCGGAGGGGATTCTGATCATCCTGGCAAGTTACCGCGATCAAGATGAGTCGGAGGAACGCGACATCGCGGCCGCGGTTGTCATTGCTCCCGCGATCCCCCAAGCGGTTAAGGGCGCCGCACCTGCCAACGACGCGGCTACGCTTTTGCACGCCGCGTGGTTGGTCGAGCGAGATCGGCTGCCCGACTCCGTGCGACGCGATACCGCCATCGCGATTCAGACGCGGCTCGATTTAACGCTCGCCAAACGCGGCATCCGTTTTTTGCAGTGGGCAAGTGATGTGGACGACTTGTCGGAGGCAGCCGAGCAGACCGAAAGCTGGCGAGACGCGCTGGGATTCGAATGGGCGGCCGACCTCGATTACCTGACGGTCGATTTCGATACCATTTCGCCGCCGCCGACCTCCGCGAGTTCGCCGAATACAAAATTGGCATTTCAGCAAACCGAATGGGACGGTGGTTTGCTGGTGAACGAAGATCACTTTGCGTCACTCGTCGAGCGAACCTACGTGGATACGCTCGATTGCCCGATCCTTCTCCACTACCGATCGGCCAAACAAACATTGTTGGGCTACCAGCAATCGGCGGCGTTCGCGCCCGAAGCCTGGTTCCGGCTGTATCCCGCGAAGGATCACGCGAAAAAAGACCCCGTGGGGGTGCTGATACTGGCCCTGCATCCTGCGGAGCAAGCAGGTGTCAACGTTGCTGAACTGGTTTACATGGGTATCGTCCCCGAGGCCCGCGGTGGTAGCTTGGGTAGGTTGCTGATGAACGGGGTGATTGAAACGGCTAAGCAGCTGGGGGCAAGACGGCTGATTTTGGCCGTTGATAGCCAAAACGTCTACGCCCGGCGAGTCTACGATGCGTTCGGGATGAGGTGCATGTTAAAGGAAACCGTCGCGGTGAAAAAGCTCGAGGTTGCCGACATGTTGGGCGCCCCCTAGAAAAGCAAGAAACGGTCCACTGCGTCGCCGCAAGTAGTTGTCTTGTAGACACTTGCGTTCCTATTTCCGTGATGAAGATTTGATGGGCGTTTTGTTACCAACATGTTATCCACCAACCTACCGATTTGAGTTTCTGCGACGATTGGTCTCGGCAAGAAAGGATTAAGATGCCGTATCGTGGTCTTTTTTGGGTTGTGACGCTCCCTTTTGAAGCCCCCAAAGAAAAGTTTAGAGAGAAGGCCCAAATGCGTTTGACTTGTTTGCTAGCAACCATAGAATCTGGCCTCTCGCTCGACACAAAAGCGTCGCGACGACGCTTTCCACTTGTCGCTAAGATTTTGCTCGCGAAATATCCATGAAGGAGGATTGCGCAACCGATATGTCTGCATCGCAAGGCTGCATCGAGGACAAGGCTGTCATCGAAAAATTCAAGGATGCTTTGAAAGAACGTATCGGTGCAGACCGATTTCGCTTGTGGTTTCATCATGGCGTTTCGATCTTGGTCGAGGGCGACACGGTGGAGGGCGACACGGTGGAGGCCTCGGTCGGTGGAGAACCTGCGAATCCATTCGATACGCCGTCGGGGCGAATCGTGATTTTGGTCAGCGGTCAATTCGCTCTCGACCGAATGCGGCAAAACTTTATGCAGCCGATCCGAGCGGCTGCGGCCCAGGTCTACGGATCGACGCACCGGGTTGCTTTGGAGCTGGAACGAAAAGACGCGGTCCAGCCGAATTTGCCGCTTGGCGATGATTCGATCGATCGAGTCGACGCGATCGATTCGGATGAGTCGATCGTGGCCGACAAGGCGACGTTGACGAGCCGCAAAGTTAGGCCTGGAAAACCAGCTGCGAACCGTTCACGTCAATCCGCAAAGTCGCTCTCCTCGCTCTTGTCAGCCGGTGCGGGAACCACCCGCAAACCGAAGTCACGACGGTCGGTTTCACTCGTTGATCAACCGAGGCTGCCGAATTTCGAAACGGCCAATACCGACACCGAAGCGACATCTGGCCAAGCATCATCAAATCCATTGTCGCCTGCTGCGGCGGCCCGAGCGATGATGACGCTAAGGACATTTGTCAGCGGTTCGTGCAATCAACTCGCACATACGGCTGTGATGATGGCATGTCAGAACCCGTCAGCCGCGACTCCCTTGTTTTTGTATGGTCCATCGGGGATTGGAAAGACGCATTTGGCTAACGCGATCGCCGATCAATTTCGGCGTGTCCATCGAATGCGGCGAGTGATGCAAATCTCGGGTGAAAAGTTTACCAATGATTTTTGCAAGTCGGTTGGTAGTTCTGGTTTGCCCGCATTTCGCAAACGATACCGTGATGTGGATGCGTTGATCATTGATGATGTTCAATTCTTGAGTTCGAAGAGTGCGACGCTTCGCGAGATGCTTTATACCGTAGAAGCTTTGATCGAAACGGGCCGGCCGATCATCTTTACGGCCAATCAAGCCCCTTCTGAGATCGACGGGTTGTCGCGAGAATTGATAGGGCGGATGGCGAGCGGCTTGGTGTGTCCCATGCATGCTCTCGACACTGCAACCCGATTGTCGGTTCTTCGCGGGTTGATCGAACAGCGATGTGATGCCGAGTGGCCTGAATCGACGATAAACCAAATCAACGCTCAATTGGCTGGCGATGGACGCCTGCTCAGCGGCGTTGTCAATTTGGTGGCAACACTGCAAAAAATGCTCGAGCGGATGCCGACGATGGAGGAGATTCGGCAATTTGGTGGCGACTTGCTAAGAACGGCTCAGCCAACGGTATCGCTGGCTTCGATTGAGCGAGTGGTTTGTGAAGCGTTCCAATTGCCAGTCGAAGATCTGCGCGGCTCGTCGCAGGCCAGGGCGGTTTGCGAACCCAGAATGCTGGCAATGTATCTATCGCGACAATTGACCTCATCGGCCTACGCACAAATTGCTGGTCATTTCGGGGGCCGATCGCATTCAACCGCGATCGCGGCAGAGCGAAATGTCAAGAAATGGCTAGACAACGGAAAATCAATCGGGCGAGGCAACAACGCTGTTTCCGCCCGCGAGGCGATTGACCGCATTGAGACTTTGTTGAGAACCGGGTAGTCTGTGGCCTAGGCTGCCAGCCGGTGGCCTAGGCTTCTAGCCTGGGGAGTTTCTAGCCTGGGGAGGATCGTGTTCCCAGGCTGGAAGCCTAGGCTACGTTTTTTTTTCTTCTCCTCTTCTTCGCCACGGATCGGATCGATGATATCAGACGACGGCCCCTACCAAAACAAGAAAAAGAAACGCGCAGTTAGTGCTAGCGAGATATTGCAGCGACAACCGCCGTTTGATCTCGAAGCGGAAATGGGCATTTTGGGCAGCATCTTGTTGATGCCCATCGTGTGCGACGACATCGCCTCATTAAAAACGGACGATTTCTACGACGAGGCAAACCGAACGATCTATGAGCATCTCCGCGAGATGCACGACCAGGGTGAGAAGATCGATATCACGCTGCTCGTTTCCCGGTTGAGGACGAAAGGGGATTTTGAGAAAGTCGGTGGTGCAGGCTATTTGGCAAGGTTGTCGGGTGCCGTTCCCAATGCAGCTCACGCGGTTTATTACGCCAGCATTGTCACGGAAAAGGCGGTCTACCGCAAACTGATCGAATCGAGCACCGAGATACTTCGCGATGCCTATGATCAATCGAGTGACGCTCGAGAGCTTTGTGCTCAGGCGGAGCAAAAAGTATTTGCGATAATGGATGGTCGCAGCGGCAATTCCGTAAGCAGTCTCAACGACGTTTTGCACCAGGCGATGGATCGCATGGAAGCTCGCATGAGTGGCGAGCATGTCGATGGCGGCTGTGAAACAGGTTTCACCGATTTTGATGCGATGACTGGCGGGCTACACAATGGTGAACTGATCATCTTGGCCGCGCGTCCGTCGATGGGAAAAACGGCTTTGGCGATGAATGTTGCGGAAGTCGCTGCGATTGAACAACGGACTCCGGTACTCTTCGTTTCACTTGAAATGTCAGGCATCGAGTTGGCGGACCGGATGCTATGCTCGTTGGCCCGCGTCAATGGTCACAAGCTTCGCAACGGATCGATTTCGTCGGACGATCGAGAACGATTGATCGGCAAAGCAAATGAAATTAGCGAAGCGCCGCTGTTTGTCGATGATTCGCCAAGTCGAACGGTGAGCGAGATTGCAGCGGGGGCACGCCGGATAAAACGCCGCGAAGGGGCGCTCGGGTTGATTGTAATCGATTATTTACAATTGATTGAACCCGATAATTCGCGTGACCCTCGGCAAGAACAAGTTGCCAAGATCGCAAGACGCTTGAAAGGAATGGCGCGAGAGTTAGAGGTTCCATTGCTGTGCTTGTCTCAGTTAAATCGGCAAGCCGAAGATAGCAAGGATCACCGTCCACGGCTAAGTCATTTGCGGGAATCCGGAGCGATCGAGCAGGATGCCGATGTGGTTATGTTTGTGCACCGCGAAGAATACTACCATCGCGGTGAGGAGAAAGCACAGTATGCCGGTCAAGCTGAGATCATTATTGCGAAACAACGTAACGGGCCCATCGGGGATGTCCCGCTCACTTGGGAGGGTGACTTCACGAAGTTTAGCGACCGGGCACCCGATCGGCACAGTGAGTTTGATGACTATGCTGAATTCAACAGCCCAGCTGGCTTCTAGAGGGCGGGCGCGTTGAGGTTTCGTGCTTTGTCCAGATTAAACAACAGGGGGCGGTACAACGTGACGATAGCTTCCAACCCCAGTTCTGCGGCTTGGAAGCCACTGCCACAAAAAAGCATCCTAAAGTTGTCTTTTGGCGAAGCACTCGCCTTTGAGCGATTCCCTGAGCCATCTTGATTGGCTAAGGACAACACTCGAACGTTACTCTTGGGGCTCGGTCATCTTCCATGGATCGAGTGCTTCTCGCAGCGTATCCTCAGGAAGAATTCCGTTGGCACGGCACAACTCACGTATGGTTTGCCCTGTGTTGAAGGCTTCTTTCGCTAGCTTGGCGGCTTGTTCGTAGCCGATTAGCGGGTTCAAACTGGTGCACATCGACAAGCTTTTCTCGACGCTTGCTTCACATTGAGCCTCGTTGGCTTCCATCTCATCGAGACAGAACTCGACGAACGAATCCGTGCCACTTGAAAGCAGGTGAATCGATTCCAGAATGGTATGGCACATCATCGGCATCATGATGTTTAGCTGGAAATTGCTGCCCGCTGCGCCGCAAATTGTCATCGCGGTATCGTTTCCCATCACGCGCGCCGAGAGCTGCATCATCGACTCGCACATGACAGGATTGACTTTGCCAGGCATAATTGAGCTTCCTGGCTGCCGACTCGGCAGTTGAATTTCATAAAATCCGCACCGTGGACCGCTGCCAAGCCAGCGGATGTTATTGGAAACGTTGAACAGAGTTTGCGCGATACACTTGAGTTCGCCGTGGGATTGAACCAGTGCATCACGTGCCGCATTGGCTTCGAAATGATTGATCGCTTCGATGAAGGGAATCCCGGTTTTCTTGGCCAGCTCCATCGCAACCCGGTGCCCAAATTGTGGATGCGTGTTGATACCGCTGCCGACAGCCGTCCCGCCAACGGGAAGTTCGAGGACGGCATCGCGAGCCGTTTCCGCTCGTGAAATGGAAAGCTGCATCTGGCGGGCGAATCCGCTAAACTCCTGACCAAGCCTGAGCGGGGTTGCGTCCATCAAATGAGTACGACCAATTTTCATCACCTTGTCCCACTTAGCCGCTTTCTCAGCCAACGCGGTATGGATACCCCGCAAAGCGGGCAACAGTGAATTTTCGATTTCTAAAGCGGTGGCGACATGGATTGCCGTAGGAAAGGTATCGTTCGTACTTTGCCCCATGTTGACATGATCGTTTGGATGGACAAGCTTCTCCGTATCGGACCGATTGCCGCCTGCCAATTCAGTCGCTCGGTTGGCGATCACCTCATTGACGTTCATGTTGCTGCTGGTGCCCGATCCCGTTTGAAACACGTCGACGGGAAATTGATCGCCAAGTTTCCCCGCGGCAATCTCTTCACATGCCAATAACATCGCTTCCACCTGGGGATCGTCGAGAGGATTCTTGCCGCTCGAGGTTAACTTGCCCAGATCGCGGTTGGCAACACCACAAGCATATTTCACTAATCCCATCGCCGAAATCATTGCCGGAGGTAACCTCCACCCACTGATCGGAAAATTATCGACCGCGCGTTGGGTTTGGGCTCCGTAATAGGCATCGGCGGGCACTTGGACTTCGCCCATGGAATCGCGTTCGCTTCGAAATTGGCTCATCGTTATTGGCTTGATAGGATTTGAGGTTTTTTTGATGCCTCTTACAAGAACCTATCGGGCGGTTTCATGCAAGAACCACGGATCAAATCAATAAGGTTTGTTCTGCCAAATTCCACTCAATCGTCTGCATACGAGAGACCGGAATACGCATCTCTTCGACACGAGTCGATGGCAACGGCCGTACGATCGGGTTGGACTCGGTGACCGCAATCCGTTCACCCTGCGAATCAACCACAATGGGGGTGGCATAGCCGGCGGGGCTGCGGCGAATAACCGTTGCTTGTTCGCCATTTTTTAATTCGACATTGCTGCCGAGCGGGAACATCGTTTCCACTTTCAAAAATGCATGGACCGCTTGCGGATCAAAGATACCCCGAGCGGCGTGATGCAGAATCACCCCCAAAGCATCGTGTGGCAAAATAGCACATCGGTTCGTCGATGCTGACGTCAATTGCAAGTAGGCATCGGCCACATTCAGTATTCGAGCGTAAAGATGGATTCGTGGACCGCGGAGTGCTCTCGGAAATCCTGATCCGTCATATTGCTCGTGAACTTGTTGGATAGCGATTTGTACCGCGGAGGAGATGTCTCTTAAATTGGCAAGGCAGTCGTTTACCATCAGCGGATGCTTGCTATATTCCCACCGTTCTTCATCGGATAAGGAACTCGTTTGATCCGAAAACCTTTTGGGCATCAACATCAAACCGACATCATGAAGTAGTCCCGCCAACCCCACGTCCAATGTTGCTGGACCATCAAGTCCCATTTCAATTGCAATCGACATTCCCAGCACTGACAAGCAAACCGCTCGCTGCCTGAGATCGTTATTGCCGTGCGATAGCACACCCATCACTCCAACGGTTTGATCATGGTCATCAACCATCGAGCGAGCATAAGCGTCCGAGATCGTTGCAAATCCCGAGATCGAATGAACCTGATGATCGAGAATGATCTGTTCAAGCTGGTCGAATCGTTTCTTTGCAGCAGCCACGCCCTTGTGAAGCGTTTCGATTCGTTTGTCGCTGAGCGGTTCATCGATTCGATCAACCAACAGATCTTTCACGGCAACGTTGGGCACCCAAACACTGGAAAAACAGGGTTCGTTCGATTCGCCCTTGGAGGATCGACCCTTGGTCGTGGCGGTCTTGGGATGACCGTTACCGGTCAATCGATCCAAATCGCTGGGGTCTATTTCGATCGAATGGACCCCCCGGTCACGAAGTCCGTCAATCACGCGCGTCGTGATACGGGTGTTGCTGCCAAGCAACAGGATGCCTGAAGCATCCTCGATCGGGTGACTACAAACCGTACCGGGCCGCAGTCGATCGACCGAAACGGAAATGGAGCCTGGACGCGACATGGGCTGAAAAAAGCCTTAGGATATTGGACGTAGAGATCGATCAATGGAATCGTAGGTCGCGTTTTCTATCGCTGCAAAGCATCTCTCGCCAAAAACTCCGTTTTAATCCGTGATTGACCGCATGCCCAGCGGGCTCCGCCTTTTGCAACGCATCGACGCGGTCTGTTTGGGCTACGGTTAAACAGAAAAACCGACAAAACTCCTCAATTGCTGCCCTTTTATGCCGAAGCTTTGCCTTGCCGATCTCCAAAAGTCATTTCGTGGCAAACCGATACTCCGCCAGTTGAACCTTCAGACCGTTGATTGTGAGTACTTGGTGCTGCTTGGACAAAGTGGCTGTGGTAAATCGACGACGCTGCGGTTGATCGCGGGATTGGAAACGCCTGATCGAGGCAAAATCTGGATCGACGGCAAGAACGTTACCAAACAAATCGCCCGTCATCGAGACGTTTCGATGGTTTTTCAAAATGATGGTCTGTATCCGCACATGACGGTCAAGAGAAACCTCTGTTTTGCGAATCGCCAAACACTCGATCGCCGCACACTCGATCGCCGAATCGAAGAAACCGCGAAGCGGCTTGGGATCGTGCACCTACTTGAGAGGCGGGTTGATCGGCTTAGCGGCGGCGAATTGAGGCGAGTTGCCGTCGCGAAATCGGTCGTCCGCCAAGCAAGCGTTCGGTTGCTCGATGAACCCTTATCAGCCATCGATGTTTCGTCTCGCCACACGCTACAACATGTTTTAAGACGGTGGCATGAAGAGAGCCCAGGATTGACGATTCATGTAACCCATGACGGTCAGGAAGCGATGCGGATGGCAGACCGAATCGCGATTATGGATCGAGGTCAAATCACCCAGATCGATACGCCTGAGAATATCTACAACCATCCAAATTCGATCGCCGCCGCACGCTCGGTTGGTGTTCCTCCCATCAATTTGGTTAAAGGCCGGCTGGAGCAAGATCACCTCTGCCTGCAATTGGGCGCAGATTGCAATCGGATTGTTCCGCACTCGCAAAAACAACCCCCTACGGAATCACGCAGCGTTATGATCGGTATTCGTCCCGAATCGATCACGGTTGGAGTTCTGCCAAAATCAAGCGTACCGGCATCAACCGGGGAAGCATCGGGCGAAATCGTGCTTTGCGGGAAATGTACTTGGGTCAAACATTATCAAGGCCAGCGCCATGCGCAAGTCCAAGTCGGAAGCGTTTTCCTGGAGACGCTAAGTACCGGTGAAGCTCGATTCAACGTTGGCGACGAGGTACAGCTAAGCATCGATGTGGTCTCGTTTCATCTATTCGACGCCGTGGAAGAGGTTTTGGAAGTAGAGGCCTATAAATAGAGGCCTAGGGGTGCCCAGCGATTGGCATTGCGCCTAGCCCGGATTATTCGCAGCGTGTTTCTCCAAGGGCTCACACAAACTCTTGGGCTCGAACGAGCTACTCAAATGACGACGCATCACAAGAATCATCCGGGCTAGCGGTAGTGGGTCTTGACGCAATGGCGTTCAAAAGCAGTCACAGTTGTGACAAATTGGACCACCACTGCGCACACCCGCACGGGCTAAGTGGGTTTACACAGATCGATTACCGCGTTTCGACCTTTGGCATCTCGCTTGCAATGGAGAGGGGCATGGTTCTTGCTTCAGCACATGAACGGGAGACGATCATGCAAAGAGTACTACTGGCCACCGATGGTTCCAAAGCTTCCGAGCGGGCAGCCAGTTTGCTGGCCCATTTGCCCCATGGACAACCACTTAGCTTAAACGTCGTCACCGTCACGGAGGGGGCGGTTGTTTATGGTGGTTTCTCGGCAGGTGTTCTGTCGGAACAGGCGTATGCGCTCGAGAAAGCGGACGCGGAAAAGGACTACCAAAAAGTGGCGGAGATGTTTGATGGAGCGAATGCAACGGTCAAGCACATCATGAAGGAGGGAAGAGTCGGCCCAGCGATCATTGAAGCCGCGAACCAGTGCGGTGCGGACTTGATCGTTGTCGGTGCGACGGGCGTGTCACAGATAAGCCGTGTTTTACTGGGAAGCGTCAGTGATGAGGTCGCCACACACGCTCGATGCAGTGTGTTGGTTGTCAGGGAAACCGGGCTTGACCATGCCGAGAGACCGATTCGGATTTGTTTGGCATACGACGGAGGCGATGCGGCACAGGCAGCACTGGAGGAGATCGCCGATATCCCCTGGAAAACGGGTAGCGATTTCCATGTCCTAACGATCGCCCCCCATTTGGACAACTTTTTCGGAGAGCTACGGCCTGACAGCGATACAGCGGTTCGCTGTCAGCAAAACCTAAAACGGGCTACCGATCAGTTGATCGACATCGCTCCAACGGTGACGCCTCACTCATTCGCGAGCGAACACGAGGGAGAAGCGATCGTCAAGTTCGCCGAAGAGAATGGCATCGATTTGCTTGTGATTGGCGAAACACCACGCAACACCCTGAGTCGGTTCCTCTTGGGCAGTACAACTCGCTACGTATTGAGGCACGCCCCTTGTAGCGTTTGGATCACTCGCAATCGCATGAAAAACGAGTAGGCATTCTCATCGTCGAGCAACGAGAGCCGCGCAGGGCTCTCGCATAGACTCAACGGAAAGACATTAACAGCCCAAGCTTAGGCTCGGTGCGAAACGACTCGGCGATAACTTTTCAGCCATTGCCATTGCTCCAAATAGCACTCCGCTGAAGACCAAGTCGCCTGCGAGCGTGAACCCGAAGAACGGGATCGCCGCAGCGAAGCATGCCGTCAAACCAACTGCCGAGTGGTCATACATGCTCCACCAGCAGGCGAGGTTGGTGATGACAAAGAATGCGACCGAGCCCAACAACGATGCACCGATCACGCGGGTCGACGACGAACCGGCGCGGCGACCGAGCCAAACGTAAACCATCATGGCGCCGTAAACAACCGGAGCCCAGCCGTGGAATCCAATCACCAGATCGCTCAGTAGCATTGCCAACAATGGTAATCCATAGGCCCAGCGTCGTCCCGTTAGCGATGCACCGCCAAACAAGGCCACAGCACCGAGTGCGGTGAAATTGGGTGGATGGGGTAGCAAACGAGAGGCGACGGCGACAAGGACCAGCGATCCGATGAGTAGGGTTCGTTTGTCAAACATTGTTGGGTTCCATTTTTCAAGTAAAGGTGACAGCGAATGGGCACAGGACGCTTTCTGAGTCGAACAAAGCAAATTTACTTCGTCATGAAAGCAGAAAGACTTGCAACGATCGCCTCAATCCAAGAAGGCAAAAATCGTCTCGCGCGAGGTAGGTCTTCTGACTCGCTGCCTCAATCGGTTACCCATCAACCTTCTCATTCGCAGTGCCTAAAAAACAATGGCAGCGAACAATGGCACTTCAATAGAAGGAGTAATCGATCGCAACTCCGCTAAGAAAAATCTTCTATCGAAGGTTTTTCGTCGAAGGGTTGCTCAGCAGCACACAGCGGCTGGACCGTCCCGGAATTGCACCGGAGTTCCCTGTTCATTCGGTGCCGACAGAAGCCGGACCGAATCACCTCGGACACATCTGAAGTCTTAACGCCCCAGACCAATGCTGTCAAGCGTGGATTGTCATTTGTTAAGGGGCGGGTGCATGACCGGGTTTGTGGGGAAGATTGGCCTGGGCTCAAATTGACATGGGATTTACAATAGGAGACGTGCAGCCCGGAAGGCTGGGAGTTTTAGAGAACACATTTTAGGTAAATTGCCATGGAATCGGCCTCCAACAGTCCCTCGGCGGACGAAATTGCTAGCCTCGTTG
>NZ_SJPY01000004.1:474755-532113 GCF_007860185.1 Novipirellula aureliae | reverse complement strand
CGATGACCGCCTACAACTCGACCGACGGAACGGCCACACCCACCGCGTTTGCTGACGGCGTGGATGCAGCAGGCGGACTCGCCGAAGACGTTGTCTTCGAACTGCTGGGCAAATCAGGCTCCGAAGTGTTCAACGTCAGTGCCGGTACAGGCATCGACGATTTGATCACTCAAATCAACCTGGTCAAAGACGCAACAGGCGTCACAGCGACCAAACAAGACCAAAGTTTGGTGTTGACATCGAGTGACTACGGCTCCGATGCGATCGTTGACCTTCGGGTAATCAACGAAGATGCTGCTGGAACACTCACCGAGAAGGTGGGTGCGGGTGTCCGTGATACGGGAACGGACATCGTCGCGAAGGTCAACGGTATCGATGCAAACGGCAAAGGCAACGAATTGTCGATCAACACGTCCAGCTTGGACGTGACGCTTCAGGTCGAAGATGGTTCGAGCGATAGCATCGACTTTACGATCAACGGCGGTGGTGCATTGTTCCAACTCGGTGCCGATGTTGTCAGTAATCAACAGGCTCGAATCGGCATTAGCAGCGTTAGCTCGGCTCGCCTTGGCGGTCCATCAGGAAGGCTATTCCAGCTTGGTAGCGGCGAAACGGCTTCCTTGGCGAATGACCCCAACCAAGCAGCCAAAATTGTGACCGAAGCGATTGAGCAAGTGACCAGCCTTCGTGGTCGATTGGGTGCGTTTCAGTCGACAACGCTCGAAAGCAACATCGTCAGCTTGAATGACACGGTTGCCAACTTGCAGGAAGCGGAAAGCTCGATCCGTGATGCTGACTTTGCGGAAGAATCGGCACGTCTAACACGTGCTCAAATTCTGGTCCAATCGGGCACCAACGTTTTGTCGATGGCCAACCAAAATCCACAAAACGTCCTATCGCTTCTTCGATAACGTTCAAACCGTCGAATGACGATGAATAGATAGCAATCGGCCGGACGGGGTCACAACCTCGCCCGGTCGTTTGCGTTTAGGTGAACGTAACCGCTACAAAATGACGATAGAAAAGACGTCGATCCTCCTCAAACCTACCTTCCACACTCGAAACTCTCATGGGACGAATTCAATCATCCGTCGGATTGGTCACGGGAACTGATATTGTCGGCACCGTGGACCAATTGATCGCGATTAGTGCACAGCCGCGGGACCGTGTATCGGCTCGCAATGAAGCGCTCGCTAAACAGCAGCAATCGATTGCGGAATTGACCGCTTCGGTCATCGGTGTGCAACTCAGCGGAAACCGGCTTGCCAATTCCTCATTGTTTCGCTCCAAATCGGCTGAATCATCCAACAGTGACGTGATTTCCGCGACGGGAGGAAACAAATCTCCCGTCGGAACGCATACGATTGAGACGCTGCAAACCGCCGCGACCCACGATGTGCGTTCGCTGCAACGATTCGATTCGGTCGACACCGCACTCGGATTGAGTGGCCAAATACGTATTAATCCTGGCAGCAAACTGCTCGACGATTCCGTCAAATTATCGGAGCTAAATGAAGGACGCGGAGTCGAAGCAGGGGTGATCCGAATCACCGATCGCTCTGGCGCAACCGCGGATATCGATCTGTCCAAAGCCCGAACGATGGACGATGTGCTGCAAACGATCAACGATGCCAATATCGGCGTCCGCGCAACGACCGTCGGCAATGCATTCAAGTTGGTGGATGAAACGGGTAGCACGGCTAACAACTTGAAAGTCGAACAACTTGGCAGCGCCGAAACGGCAGCGGACATTGGATTGTGGGGCATCGATGAAGCTGCTTCCTCCGTAACCGGGATCGATCTAGAGCTACCCGATGGGGTCAACTCCTTGCGTGGTGCGGCACTGTCGGAACTTGGAGGCGGCAGTGGCATCGGACCGCTTGGTGACCTATCGATCACTCTATCCGATGGACAAGCGGCCACCATCGACTTGTCATCTGCCACCACATCAAGCGAGGTGATCGATTTAATCGACGCCTCCGGTCTGCCGCTAATCGCAAAGCTAAACGATGCGAAAAATGGCTTTCAAATACGTGATGTTTCGGGTGGGGAAGGCAATTTCAAAATTGAATCTGCCGACGATACAGCGTCGCAACTAGGGTTGGTTGCCGACACGACCGATCAAATAGTGGTCGGTAAAAATCTGAATCGACAGACGGTCACTTTGGAGACCAAGCTGACGGAGCTCAATCGTGGAAATGGCGTCGGCACCGGTAGCTTTCTGGTAACCGACAGCAAAGGTGTTATCGGAGCCGTCAGTATCTCAGGAGACGAGATTGAAACCGTTGGCGATTTAGTCGATGCCATCAACAATCTTAGTAACAACGTGACCGCTTCGATCAACGAGGCAGGCGACGGCATTTCGATCGTTGACAGCGCGGGCGGCACCAAATCGCTAGCCGTTAGGAGTTCGGGCACGTCCGAAATCGCCGAGAATTTGGGGATTGCTGGGACGGCAACCGATCATACGATTGGCGGACAAACGGTCAAAGCACTCGTTGGAACCCAAGCGGATGTGATCGAAATCGAGGAGGAGGATACGTTGGCGTCGATCGTTGAGAAGATCAATAGCGAAGAGGGTTACGCGAAAGCGTCGATCCGAACCAATGATGACGGCAGCTATTCGCTTCAGATTCGTAGTATCCAAGGTGGCGAAGCGGGGAAGTTGGCGATCGACACTAGCGGTTTTAACCTCGATCTGCGAACTCAATCCACCGGCCGAGATGCACTTGTTTCGGTCTCGACCGATGGTGGCGTTAGCCAATTCATGAGTTCTTCCGATGGCGTCTTCGAAATGAGCAACTCGTTCGAAGCAAGCAAGATTAGCCGCTCAACCAACCTTGCCGACATGAACGATGGATTGGGAATTAGTAGCGGTAGTATTCTGCTTACCGATAGCCTCGGAAAGTCGAGCGGCATTAATCTGGTCGTGCAGAACATTACCTCCGTCGGAGAATTTCTCGATGCAATCAACTCGCTCGGTATCGGTGTTTCGGCATCGATTAACGACGATGGAACTGGCATCACCATTATCGATACGGCGGGCGGTTCGGAAACCCTTGAAATCGAAGACGTCGGTAACGGTAAAGCAGCAACCGATCTGGGAATTGCCGGAACGGCTACAACGACGACCATTGATGGGGTAAGTGTTTCAGCATTGACCAGCTCGATCGTCGATACGAACACGACGGAAACCCAAGGATTGTCTTTTACACTCAAGGAATTATCCGACTCACCCATCACAATAACCGTCAAAGACGACGCATCCACCGTGACCAATGCGGCCCAGACCTTTGTTGATCAATACAACAAACTACATGAGAAGTTGGAATCGCTGACCTTCTACAATGCCGATACCGAGGAGGTTGGTTTGCTATTCGGATCGAATGAGACCTATCGGATTCGGGATGGCTACTCGCGATTGCTATCGGGAACGATCAGTCAAGCGGGTGATTTTAAGTCGCTCGCGCAAGTCGGCATCGGCTTTGACGAAACCGGTAAATTGGAACTCGATAGCGACAAACTTTCCAGTGCGATGGTTTCGGATCCTAGCGCGGTCGAAGCGTTTTTCACAACGGACGAAACAGGGTTGGCTGATCGACTAAGCAGCCTTGCAGACAAGCTTGCTGGGCCGAGCACCAGTTTGCTGCTCACTCGGACCGAGACACTCGGTACGCAGATGGAGAAAAACAATGAGCGGATCGAACAACTCAATGAACGACTCGATAACGAACGAGAGCGATTGCTGAAGCAATTCTATGCAACCGAGACCGCCATTGGGAAATTGCAAACCAATTCAAACTACATTTCACAGATAGAACGGATCGAATTCCCGACTTCGTAATCGTTTTTCGTTCTTGCAAGGAGGCAAGTCAGTATGTCGTACGCTCAGTCGAAACCAGCTTCGAATTTTCGTCCAAGCGGCTACCAGACGGGAAGAGGTTCAGCCGACGAATATCTCGACTCAATGGTTCGCAGCGCGTCGCCAGCCCGTCTGAGACTCATCGTGCTCGAACGGGCTGTCGAAACGGCAACGACCTTGTCGGCAACATGGCGCGAGGACACTTCGAGAAAAGGACCGAATGAATGGTCGTTGAAACTTCTCGATTTGATCAGCGAACTACTGTCGGGCATCACCAGTGACGAGGGCGTTTGCGGCAAGGTTGCCGACTTGTACGTGTTCTTGTCAAAACACTTGATCATCGCCGAGCGTACAGGTGACGCCGATGCGATCGACGAGATTCGCTTGGTGTTGGAAGTCGAAGCCGAAACCTGGCGAATGGTGTGTGCCAACGAACTCGGTGCATCCGATTCGCGGCAACCCATCACGAGCGGCGGCTTGAATCTTGAGGGCTAGCCCGGATGATTCATGGGCTTGCAAATTGTTTTGCTAACGTCTACGCCTTAAAGCGTTTACGTTCCTTGCTCGAAAAACAGTCTGCGTATTAGCAATGGGATCGCGAGCATCATCATTCCGAAGAAAGGGCCTCTTCGGATAACAAGGTCCAGCGATCGCCCAATCGTTAGGATTGCGGCGTTTCAACCCAGAACCAGCCACGCAGTTCACCTTCGTTGAAGCCGACCGCTTGGTCACCTGGATAGAGCTCAGCGAGTTGCGACTGGATGTCTGGTGAGATCTGTTCCGAGG
This sequence comes from Novipirellula aureliae, assembly GCF_007860185.1. Classification (NCBI taxonomy): domain Bacteria; kingdom Pseudomonadati; phylum Planctomycetota; class Planctomycetia; order Pirellulales; family Pirellulaceae; genus Novipirellula; species Novipirellula aureliae. Next base: position 527,465 of record NZ_SJPY01000004.1, on the reverse strand, counting down.
GTCCATGGCACATCAAGCATTGCGATTGGAGTTTGATCGGCAATAGCGCCGCCGCGTTTCCGTTGCTTAAAGTTGTAAAGACGGGCGTTTCAGACTTTGCTTCGATCAACGCCGCTGCCCAAGCGGGCCCAGTGTTTTCGGGGTTTCGAAGCCGAACTCCCAGACGTCCGATGCTTAACTTATGTTCGTCGCCAACTTCATTGGCAATTTGCGTTGCCTCTTTTTGGCAAACAGCGATTGCTTGTGCAGGTCCCTGCGTCATCATCGCTTCCATCAATCGCTCTGACAATCGTTGAAACAAGGCATCCTTGGCCGCCACGATCGCAGAGCGTTGTTGGTCGGATGGCTCGGTCCCGGGCACGATTCTAACCGCCGCTTCCGCATCGGCGATCGGTTCCATCTCGCTACTTTGGGGAAGCGGATTACACCCAATCAAAAAAACGGTCGTTGAAAGGCAAAACAGGCACACCGTGCCATGCAAAAATCGCTTCATAACATTATCGTTTTGGTTGCAAGAAACTCAGGAAGTGCTTTTGGGTTGAGAACTCTCCGTAATTGTATCCCCTTTTATCGATTTTGCGGAAGAGTTCTGTCGGAATGCACATTGTTTCAAGCAATTTGCCGGCGGTCGAGCGAAGCGAATCCCCTCGAAAACGCAATCGAGGATCTACTCATTTGTGCCGGACGATGATGCCGGACGAGTGATTCCAGGCTTCACACTTTCCGGTATTTTCGATTGAGAGCGAAATCATTACGACCGGATGGTTCATTTCATGTCGGGGGTGCTTGGGTTGCCTCCGCTTTCAGAATCGCTGCAATCGTATTGTCGAATCCGGCCTGCCGCAGCGGCCCTATTGTTGGCGATTGGCATGTGGCTTGGCGATTGGTCGCAGAACCATTTGCCCTCGCTTGGCTTGCAACGATGCGGATGCTACCGCATATTTTTCGCTGGACTCCTGGTTCAGCGACGAACCATTCCAATGTATAACCTCGAATCCAATGTATAACCTCGAACGGTGCATTGTCAGCGACAAGAATGAGGGGTGGAGGTAGTGAATCTTGTTCAAGATCCCCACCTGCCAGGATCTTGAACAAGATCCATTACGCTAAGATATAAATTGACAAAGCACTGGTTCGTATTCCCGTAAGTTCATGAAGGAAGTGGCACGATGGTTAACACTCTATTCCTTCCTGAGTTGCGTGAGATGTTGGCGGAGCACAACCAGGCCGAATTGATCGAGTTTTGCAACGCGTTGAATCCTGGTCGCACAGCTGAGTTCATGGAAGGTCTTAGCAATGAAGAGGCCTGGGAGGTGTTGCAATACGCTGCGCCGTCGCGACGTTCTGAGATTTTCGGCTACTTTGAAGAAGAACGCCAATTGGCGATGCTTTATAAGCACGATCCGTCTCAGGTCGCTGAGCTGGTCGAAGAAATCCCTGCGGATGATCGGGTCGATTTACTGCAGGAATTGCCGAGCGAACGGGTCAATCAGATTCTGCCTTTGTTGCCGTTATCGGATCGGCGAAACATCCAACGACTGCGGGCCTACCAAGAGGAGACTGCCGGTGGTTTGATGACGACCGAGGTCGCTAAGTTGGGCCAGAAATTGACGGTGCGTGAAGCACTCGATGAACTTGGGCGTCAAGCGAGCGAGTTGGAAACCATCTACTATTTGTATGTGGTTGATGAAGACAACATGCTGCGTGGGATCGTCTCCACACGCCAATTGGTATCTTCACTGAATAAACCGAATCGGACACTCGGCGAGATGATGGAATCCGACGTCGTGGTGGCGTTGGTGACCGAAGACCAAGAATCCGTTGCCGAAAAGGTGGAGCGATATAATTTGTTGGCCATCCCGGTGGTTGATTCTGGCCGTCGGCTATTGGGAATCATTACGCATGATGATGTGATTGATGTCGTACGGGAAGAATTGACGGAGGATGCCCATCGAATTGCGGCCGTCGCACCTTTGGAGGATGACTTTTTACGCATCGGCTTGTACACGTTGTCTTGGAAACGTGGACTTTGGCTAACCATCCTCTTTTTTGCAGCATTATTGACTGCGTTCACGCTTCGCCAATATGAAGCGGAACTCGAAGCTTACGCATGGTTGGTATGGTTCATTCCACTGATCATCAGTGCGGGCGGAAACTCGGGTAGTCAATCGGCGACATTGGTCATTACCGCGATGACGTCGGGCGAAGTCAAGTTCCACGATTTGCCAAAAGTCTTGGTGAGGGAATTGGCGGTCTCGTTCATGCTGGGCAGCTTCTTGGCCCTGATCGGTTTTCTAGTCGCCTTGTTCATCGCTCCATCCTTGGAAGGAGCTCTCATTATACCAATCACGTTGCTTTCGGTCATCATTTGTGGCTGTATGTGCGGAGCTCTGCTGCCCATCCTTTTCAAACGAGCTGGCTTAGATCCGGCGCTGATGAGCAACCCCTTCGTTGCTGGCATCGTCGACATTCTCGGCATCGTCATCTACATCAACGTCGCGAGAGCATTGCTGAGTTAAGCCGAATGCTTGGAGCGTCGTCCGATCGTCGTTTCCGAGATCCGTGTCGGGTTGGCTAACGCCCGGGCTCCAACAATCACATTTCGGTCAAGCTCAATCCAAATGCATCAGCGACGGCGGCGTTGACCACTTTGCCATGAAAAATGTTGACCGCTTCGTGCAACGGAGGATGATCTTCAATAGCGGAAGCGAGTCCCTTGTCCGCCAACGTTCTGATCCACGGCAGGGTTGCATTGCAGAGGGCAAACGTGCTTGTCCGGCCCACCGCTCCAGGCATATTGGCAACGCAATAATGAACGATTTCGTCCACCATGTAGGTCGGGTTGCTGTGCGTCGTCGGGCGACTCGTTTCAATACATCCCCCCTGATCAACCGCGACGTCGATCAGGACACTGCCCGGTTTCATTAGCCGCAGATCCTCGGCGCGAACCAATTGGGGAGCCTTGGCACCAGGAATCAAAACGGAGCCGATGACCAAGTCTGCGCGGCGAAGCTGTTCAAGGATATTGTGTCGATCGCTATACAAACAATTGACATTTGCAGGCATGATGTCATCGAGGTAGCGAAGCCGATCGAGGTTGGTGTCGAGGATTGCGACATCGGCTTGAAAACCAGCGGCGATCTTCGCTGCATTCGCTCCCACAATTCCGCCGCCAAGAATGGTAATATGAGCCGGCGCTACTCCTGGAACACCTCCGAGCAGGATACCGCGACCCATCTGCGGCTTTTCCAAGTACTTTGCCCCTTGCTGAATACTCATTCGTCCAGCCACTTCGCTCATCGGCGTCAGCAGCGGTAAACGACCATTCGCATCACGCAGTGTTTCATAGGCGATGCACGTTGCACGGCTGTCAATCATCGCTTCGGTGAGCGGCAAACTGGCCGCAAAATGAAAGTAGGTGAACACCAATTGGCCGGCACGAATTCTGGAAAACTCTTGCTCTTGCGGCTCTTTCACTTTCACAATCAGATCCGCTCGGGCAAAGATCTCATCCGCTGAAGCACAGATTTCCGCACCCGATTTTTGGTAATCCTCATCCGGTAGACCGCTGCCCAGTCCGCCACCCGCTTCGATCAGAACTTCGTGTCCTCGCGACACCAAATCCTCCACGCCGACTGGCAACATTGCGATACGGTACTCGTCCGTCTTAAGCTCTTTTGGCACGCCGATGATCATACTTGGTTTCCGTTTGCTGAGGTGTTTCAGAATCGAGATGACGGTGGCATCAAATTAACGTCAAAACGATAACCTTCAAAACAAAGAAAAGCGATAACACTGAATGGGATCAAACTCTCAATTATTGACTATGTTCGATTCGCGATCCCATAACGCCATCCTCGGGCATTATTTTTTCCAAGTGCCTGCCAAGCCGCAAGGCTGGCGCTTGCAAGTGCCATGAGCAATAGCCCACGCGGTCCCAAGATTTGCGTGTCGGGATGCCGCCTACCAGTAAATCTGGTCGGCTCGAAAGACGGGGCCTTCAACGCAAGTCCGTTTGTAGTCCCAAGGATCATCGCCATCTTGGCGGATCTTGGCGACACAGGAAAAACAGATACCGATACCGCAAGCCATTGGCGTTTCCATCGAGACATCACAAACGACGGATGCCGAGGCATCACGGCAAACCTGGGCGACCTTTTGCATCATGACCTCGGGGCCGCAGGTTGCCACGCGGACCCGCTCACCAGATGGCAATTCCGTGAGTCGCTTGGCCAGCACGTTGGGAACCAAATCGCGAACACCGGCACTACCGTCATCGGTACAAAGCGTCACTTCAAAGCGAGACTGAGCGAAATCATCGACGCCAGCCAACAGCGACTTGCGGCGGGCACCATAGATCAGTTCCACCTTTTCGCTCCACCCGTTTGCTCGAGGAGGACTTCCATAGCATTCACTGCCGAGGGCTTCCCGGCCAAGTAACAACATCGGCGTTTGACCGATGCCGCCGACCGCCATGATAAGCCGGTCACACCCTTCGTTAAGAAAGCCGTTGCCAAGTGGTCCCCAGACGGTCACAGCAGTACCAAGAGGCGATGCGGCGAGCGCCTTGGTCATCACTCCTTTACACAGGTAGACCAGATCGATCCAAATCGCTTCACCGGATTCCGTTCGAATCACGTCATAGACGGCAAATGCCCGGCCGATCAAAGGAGCGTTTGTGCCGGAGAGTCGGATCATCACAAATTGCCCCGGCAAGACCGACTCCGCAATTGCCTTGGCTGCAATGCGCAACCGATAGGTCGCCTCGCCGATCCTCTCGTTCTGCTCGATGACGGAATCGATTTGCACCATGCGATCGGCATAGTGCTTCGCATGAAGTTTTGACGCTGTTTCTGACATGGCGTATTACCGTCCTGGTCTCCGCTTCGTCGCTCGCTTTGCTGTGGCACTGGCTCGTGTGCTACTTTTACGAGTGACTCGTTTTTTCGAGGAAGTCTTCACCGTTTTGCGAGGTTTTCGCTCCGACGACTCACCGCCGATCACGACACCACCGCTGCTAATGCCGCTGCCGGCGGCCAAGCCTGTTGAAGGTTTGCTGCGCGGCTTTGCTGCGGGTTTCTTGCGGGACTTCGTGTTCCTTGTTTCAGCGAATCCGGAGGCCGAACGCCCCGCAGCTCGTGCTCGCGCCGAAACCTTCTTCTTAGGCGATTTTGAGCGAAAAGGTTTTTCGGGATTCGCTTCGGCCGCACGCCGCGATTGCTCAGCGGACTCTTGCAGCTTTTTGATTTCCAAATGAGTCAGAACACGATAGGAGCCGATCGGCATATCGCCCAACCGCAGCGGGCCGATCGCGATGCGTCGCAACTGCTGAACCTTGTGTCCAAGCCGGGCCAAAATGCGGCGTATTTCTCGGTTTTTCCCTTCGCGAAGAGTGATCTCTAACTCCGTCGCGCGTGGCCGTGCCTTTAAGACCTTGGCACCTTCGACCTTGACGTAGCCTTCGGAGATGTACATCCCCTTTTGCATCGAACGCATCGCTTCGCTGGTCACTTTGCCTGCAACCGTTGCGCGATAAACCTTGCGGATTTGGTATTTGGGATGAGCCAATTTTTGTGCTAATTCGCCATCATTGGTCAACAGGATCAAGCCTTCACTGCTGCGGTCGAGCCGTCCGACGGCAAACACTCGTTCGCTCGGCGGAACCAAATCGATGACTCGCGGGCGACCTTCCGGATCCGAATTGGTGGTTACCACCCCGGTCGGCTTGTTAACGGCGTAATACACCAGTTTTTGGGGACGAAGTGGCGATCCGTCGACAAAAATCTTGGCCGTTTTTGCATCGACCGACGTCCCAAGTTCTTCGACAATCTTGCCATTCACCTCGACGCGACCTTCGACGATCAACTCTTCGCATCGTCGGCGACTGCCGAATCCCGCCGAGGCGAGCAGGCGTTGCAGCCGGATCGGTTTGTTCGGATCATCGGATGATCGGTCTGACTTTAATTTAGACGTCGACTTTCTTGATGATTGCTGGCGAGGCTTTTTCGCGGGTTTCTTAGCAGATTGATTTGCAGAGCGGCTTGGCATACGTGTTCTCGAGTAACGATAGGAATCTAACGTTAAATCTACCACAGCCCGCTTCGCTTGTGATTGGGGGTTAACGCCCTAACCAAGGCATTGCGTCCGGAATTAGCCGATTCCGCACAGGTTCGGGGAGCGGTTGCTGGTAATCACGTGGCCGCGACGCCGCTTCATAGGGTGCAATGTCGTTTTGCGGAAACGGATCGTGCACAATCGCATCGGCTTGTTGTTGGTTGATCGTGCCCGCTGGCGGAAACAGACCCTGGCCGCGGCATCCGCCTAGGGAAATCAGGGATAGGCAGCAAATTGCCGCCAGAATCGCTTGCTTGCCAAAAGCGTATCGGGGCGGTTGCAGGAGGTTTGTCATTCGCCAAGTTTCCATAGATTGAGCACAATGGAGTGTACAATTCGCCAAAACGACAAATCGCAATCACCCATTGGTGGAGGGTACGATGTAATGCGACTGCATGCCAAGAGCGGTTTGCAAACGGGTGGAGGGATCGCCGAACGAACGGAGATCGCCGCACAAACGGGAGGGGAGGATCAAATCAGTCGTCTAGGGAAAGCCGAAGAAAATTGGACTCTTCGCTTTCTCTTTCTTCCCTTTTCGGAAGATCCTGGCCACGAAACGCCCGCAAACCCTCCGTTTTGATAGCAAATTGGCAGATCGAAAAGGGATGTAAGTCCTGGGGTAACTTGCCGGATTGGGATGGCCGTTTAGATTCCTTGCCGATTCGGCTATAATGCCAGCGATTTTGAAGAAGTTATAAAACGGCTCATTCGCAGAGTGCTTCTTCAAGGATTCACTTAAATGCTTTAGCTCTAGCGAGTTACTCAAATGACGACGAATCACTTGAATAATCCGACTTAGGGCAGGTAAGCGATTGTCTGCCAACTGCCTGATAGCGAGAGACGAGCATGAGAACCTATTACGACTGTGTAGTGATTGGCGGTGGGCCTGCGGGCGGTTCCGCCGCATCGATTGTTGCCAAAGCTGGCCTGGATACGTTACTGATCGAACGGGACGCGATGCCGCGATTTCACATTGGTGAATCGCTAATGCCCGAGACGTATTGGGCGTTTGAACGACTCGGGCTGACCGAGCGGATTCGAAAGGCGGGCTTTCAGGCTAAGAAAAGCGTCCAATTTGTGACGCATCGCGGAACCGAGTCGGAACCGTTCTTTTTTCGCGCACACGATGACCGGCCCTGCAGCACGACTTGGCAAGTTGAACGGAGCGAATTTGACAAACTGTTATTTGACCGAGCGGGCGAATTGGGGGCGGATTGCTATGACCAAACTCGATTGCTCGACGTACACTTTGACGAGAATCATAAAGCCACCGGTGTCAGCGTCCGCACAGCCGATGGGAACAACCATTCGATCGATTGTCGCGTCGTCATCGACGCGACCGGCCAACAATCATTCATCGCCAACAAGCTAAAACTAAAACAAGTCGATGCCAATCTAAAGAAGGTTGCCATATGGACGTATTACCGCGGAGCGGTTCGCGGCGAAGGGGATAACGAAGGGGCGACCATCATTTTGAACACCGAATCGAGAGATTCTTGGTTTTGGTTCATTCCTCTCTCAAGGGGCATTACCAGTATTGGCTGCGTCGGTGACAGTGATTGCCTGTTGAACAATGGAGCGAAACCGGAAGCGGTTTTCTTTGACCAGCTTGCCCGTTGCCCTGGGTTAACTCCTCGATTAATCGATGCTGTGCGACTCGGTGACATTCGCACGGCGAAAGAGTTTTCGTACTCGACTTCTCAGCATGCTGGCGATGGCTGGGTTTTGGTGGGCGATGCGTTCGGATTTATCGATCCCGTCTACTCCTCGGGCGTCTTTTTCGCTTTGGAAATGGGCATCCGCGCTGGCGACGCCATCGTCGCTGGATTCAAGAAAGAGGACCTGAGTCGCGAGCAATTGCAATCGTGGACCGCCGAGTTTTTGGAAGGATCTCAGTGGATTCGCAAGCTGGTCCACGCATTCTATTCGAAAGAGTTTAGTATTGGTCGATTCATGAAAAGGCACCCCGAACATCGGGGTCAGATCACCAATTTGCTAATCGGACGTATCTTTGAGAGCAGTGCGGAGCAGGTGTTTCAGGACATGGAAGCGATGATGAAGGAGTCTGCGACGATGTGAAACGAGTAAGGCGAGTTGTTTTGTCTCTTGCCTTAAAGAACCGTGCTTCCTTAAAACGCGTAGCCTAGGAACTGAAAAAAGCAGGCTCATGCTTCGCCACCGCTTGATTTTAGGCTTGGCAGAAGAGTGGCTGGAGCATCTTGCCCCAGCAAGAGAGTGACTGGAGCATCTTGCCCCAGCAAAAGAGTGGCTGGAGCATCTTGCCCCAGCAAGAGAGTGGCTGGAGCATCTTGCCCCAGCAAGAGAGTGACTGGAGCATCTTGCCCCAGCAAGAGAGTGACTGGGGCATCTTGCCCCAGTAAGAGAGTGGCTGGGGCATCTTGCCCCAGCAAGAGAGTAACTGGGGCATCTTGCCCCAGCAAGAGAGTGACTGGAGCATCTTGCCCCAGTAAGCTGCGGCTGGAAGCCACAGCCACGCAAAGGGCATATCTACCTATCGAGGAGTATTTGATGTCGCGTTTTTTAGCTGGGATGGTATGTGGAGCCGTCTTGTTGTTCGTCGGTATGCATTACCATGTCGTCCGTGGAAAGCAGGGCGTCTTTCTGGTCCCTAAAATCAGTAATAATCTCAGCGAAGTGTACGTTGACATTCGTGATTTCCAAATCACCGATTGGCAGAAACACAAGCCGTTGGCTGCTGCGATGGTAAAAAACGATCAATCGGACATGCTGGAAGAAGCGTCTACTTCTCTTTTTCGTGGCCAGGTGGATTCATTGGTCCGCGGTTTATTCGAATAAAGAATCTGCTCGGCAAGAGAGTTTTCTGACCCCATCTTGTCATCTTGCCAATAATGGCAAACACTAACGATATTGAAACAGACTCCTTCAAACCGACATCTTTTCGGAAAGACATCCGCATGAATTTGCCGCCCGTTCACGGTCTTATGAACAGTTCGATCGACCAACACGAGTTGTCCAGCAGCCATTCTTATCAAAGTTATCAACGGCAACGTCAAATGACGCTTGGCGATTTGTTGTTGGAAAACCGCATTGTGTTCTTGCAAGGTGAAATTCACTATGCAAACGCCAACGATGTCGTGATGAAATTGCTTTATTTGCAGAGCGAAAATCGTCGCAAAGACATTCACTTTTATCTCAATTCGCCTGGCGGTAGCGTGACCGCGACTTTGGCCATCTACGATACGATGCAAATGCTATCATGCCCGGTCGCGACCTATTGTGTCGGAGAAGCGTGCAGTGGAGCAGCGGTTTTGTTGGTCGGCGGAGCCAAAGGGAAACGGTTCTGCTTACCGAACAGTCGCGTGATGATGCATCAACCAATGGGTGGTGTTGGCGGGCAAGTCAGCGATATCGAAATCCAAGCTGCTGAAATGTTCCGTTACCGTGACGTTTTGAACGAAATCATCAGCAACCATTCGGGCAAATCAGTCGAACAGATCGCGAAGGACACCGATCGCGATTTCTTCTTGAGTGCAAACCAAGCGAAAGAGTATGGTTTGGTTGACGACATTTTGACGAAGCCGCCTGCGTCGGAAGAACAGGAAGAAGACTAGGGATTTGTTTTCTATCCGACTCAAACATCAACACCATTCAACAAGAAGCAAAGAGTACTTAACATGCCATTAATTCCGTATGTCGTCGAAAAGAGCGGACGCGAAGAACGAGTCTACGACATTTACAGCCGACTTCTGAAAGATCGAATTATCTTTCTCGGTCAGCAAGTCGATGATCAAATTTCGAATGCCTTGGTCGCGCAAATGCTGTTTTTGCAATCAGACGATCCGAAAGCGGACATTCACTTGTATATCAACAGCCCGGGCGGCAGCATTACGGCTGGAATGGCGATCTACGATACGATGCAATTCGTTTCGTGTGACGTGGCAACCTATTGCATCGGTCAAGCCGCTTCGATGGGCGCGGTCCTGTTAACCGCTGGCGCGAAGGGAAAACGATACGCACTTCCGAATGCGAGAATCATGATCCACCAACCGCTCGCTGGGATGCAAGGTACGGCCAAGGAAGTGGAAATTCACGTCGGAGAACTTCGCCGTATCAAGCAGCGGATGAATGAGATTATGATTGAGCATACCGGTCATTCGCTTGAAAAGATTGAAGCAGACACCGATCGTGACCGCTTCATGTCGGCCGAAGAAGCTTGCGAATACAACTTGATCGACAAAGTCGTCACCCGTGCCGGCGAAATGGAATCCTGAGTTTTTAAGCGAGAGGCGAGTGGCTTGAAATGCCAATCTTTCAAGCTTCTTTTTTTTAACTTCTCAATGGCCCCCTTCGTCTAGTGGCCCAGGACACTGGACTTCTCGGTCCAGAAACAGGGGTTCGAATCCCTTAGGGGGTATAGCCGTTGCCCTCGCGAATCCTCGGTGCCGATCCAACACGGTGTCATTGAGGTTTCGCGGCTTGGCTTGGCTTGGTGGCTCCTGATTCCCTAAGACCGGCAGGAATGACACTGCCGGGGGCGCCGCCGTTTGAAACGTTGGCTCCTTCTTTTGAATGGCCCTCGGTGATCGCTCGCTCCCAGCGCGTTTCGGTCACCGTCTGGTTAGCTGTGTGTTCCGTTGGCTGCCGACACGGTTTCTATGTCATTCGGCTTTGCTTTGGGGCGGACCTGCATACCCGCCTTTGCGTCGTGCAAAGCGGAGCATGCAAGCGATCCCATCGTGGCCCCCTTGTTTTGTCGATTGGAATCCGGATCGTTGTTCCGTCCCAACCATTCTTTTTAGCCTGACAGGCCTAAAAAACCTGGCATCCCATGCGAGGAATTCAAACATTCATCCACGGGCCATTTTTCTTTCGGGGGGGGGTGAGAAAATGGATCAAGCGTGAAGTCTGGCTCGACATCATTGGCTTTTTTTCGGTTACAATGGAACGCAGTCTTACCTCTACCAAAGCCCTCCTAAAAATACAAGGAACTCGCCAATGATTACGCGCCGGAGCTTTTTGAAATCGACTGCCGCAGCTGGTACTGCTGCCAGTGTGCCCTATTTCACTTCGACACAGAGTGCATTCGCCAACGACTCCGCCAATGATCGTCCTCAAGTTGGATGCATTGGTCTCGGCGGCATGGGACTCGGAGACATGAAAGAGCATCAACGTTTTGGTGACGTGGTTGCACTTTGTGATGTTGACACAAGCCGCATTGCAAGGGCGAAGTCACGCAACGATGAAAAGGGTGATGGGTATACCGACTATCGCAAAATCATCGACCGCGATGACATTGACGTGATTAGCTGTGTGACGACAGACCATTGGCACACCAAAATTTGTATCGAAGCGTTGGAGGCAGGTAAGCATGTGTTCTGCCAAAAACCGTTAACGTTAACCCTTGAAGAAAACCAATTGATTCGCGCAGCGGTTGAGAAGCACCCCGATCAAGTGTTTTTCATTGGCACCCAACAGCGAAGCGACCAGCGTCGTTTTCTTCGCGCAGTCAACATGGTCCAAAAAGGTCTACTTGGTGACATCAAGAAAATCACCATTGGAATCGACGGAGGCGACGTCGGTGGCCCATTCCCCGTGGAGCAACCGCCAGCGGAATTGGACTGGGAAACATGGCTAGGCCAAGCACCCAAAGTCGATTATCGAGCGAAACGTTGCCATTATCAATTCCGATGGTGGTATGAGTATTCAGGCGGAAAGTTCACCGATTGGGGTGCCCATCACATCGACATCGCATTGTGGGCTTTAAACCGAAACGGTGAGGGGAGCGGTCCGGTTTCCATTGACGGCAGTGATGCAAAGCATCCTGTTCCATACAAGGATGGCTATCCGACGGTGGATGATTGCTACAACACCGCTCACGACTTTTCGATCGATTGCAAATTCGAGGACGGAATTGAAATGATCGTTAGTAGCCGCGTCGACAACGGCTTGCTGTTCGAAGGAAGCAAAGGCCGTATATTTGTCAATCGCGGGAAAATCACAGGTGTTCCGATTGACGAAAATTGGGATGAAGGTCAATACGGAGTGGAAGAAAAGTCAGCACTCTTCAAAGGCAAACCAGCCGAAAGTCACAAGGACAATTTCTATCGTTGTCTTCGCGAGGGAGGGTTGCCGGTTTCCGATGTCTATACACATCTGAAAACGATGAACGCATGCCACTTGTGCTCGATCGCTGCTCGCCTCGGACGGGAAATCCGTTGGGACCCTCAAGCCGAGAAGATCCTTGATGACGAGCAAGCAGCATCGTTCTTCGCAAGAGAGCAACGAGCAGGCTACGAAATTCATCGAGTGTGATGATCAGGCGATTTGAATAGCCAAAGACAACAAACGAAAAAAAGGGCAGGAGGTGGAAACCCTGCCCTTGTTTCGGTTGGAATGGACAACCTGAACGCTTAGCGATTCAGTTCGATACCGAAGGTGCCGCCGACCATCACGTAGTCTTGATTGGGATCGCCTCCAACGAGAGGATTGCCGGCCACGGAAGGTCCGCCACGCCAAATTCCGGTCGCGTAGTCGACGACTTGAAAGCCACCGCGAACCTTGATTGACTTGGTCAATTGGTAAGCCAATTCGCCTCGAAGATCGAAGCCGATGACAAATTCTTCGTTGCGAGTGTAGACCGTCGGCGTTTTGCCTAGGATGACTTGCGAAACCGCTGCTCCGGTACCGGCTCCATCGTAAACGGTCGTCTCGGTAATCTGTTGGCTCATCGCACATTGCAGATTGCCACCGGTGAAGACACGGAAGTCAGCCGAGTAGGTGAATCGATCTCGAAACTTGGTGTAGCGAAATCCAAACTGGCCTGCCAACACTTCATTTTCGGTGATCGTGGCATTGGTAAACAGCCGTTCGTAATTTTCACCGAGAGCCGCATTGTTGCCAGGTGCATCATCGATGATCACGATCGAACCGTCACCGGTGGAAGTGTATTGTTGCTGTTGGTTCAGGTCATTCAAGCGACCCCAGCGGAAGCCCACAAACGGTTCAAGGATGCCGCCATAGTGATACGGTTCCATCCGCCACGTCTTATTGAGTTCGTAGCTATTGTAATCCATCACGTTCAAGCTATCGCTAACGAAATAGATCCGCTCGTAGTAGCCGATGTTATTGGCGTCTTCCGCGGGATTGATTGCCCCAAATGGCGGCACGGTCACGCCTCCTTTCTCACCGTAATCTGGAAAGTCGTCCTCGTTGTAACGATTGAGTCGCTCTCGCTCGGTCGTGTCGTTGGCGGAAACATCATTGTTCGTCGCGGTAAACAACCAACCATGCTCGACATCGGGCAGCATGTAGCCGATCTCGTATCGATGTCCCCAACCGGAGTCAAGTCTCGTCTCGGCTGAGTCACCGCTGTTAAGCTCGGGACGCGAACCGTAAAGAGCTAACCGATCATAGGTGGCAAACCACCCGGTGTTGGCTCGTTTCTCTGGCTTCATATCGGCCAAGTCCATGTTCGTCACAGGACGAAACCATTGAAAATCAGGATCGAATGCAAACGGATCCGCCGGAGGAACGTGCTCCTGTGCGTATCCGTTGCTCATCGCCCCTAGAATGGCTAGCGTCGTGATAAGGCTTGCCGTCAGCTTCCGTACCGACATTGCGTGTTCCACCATCTTCGTAAAGTTAAGATTCAGTAGAATCCCGCCGTCTGGGCGTTTGCATCGAGCCGTTCAAAGCAACGATGCGTAGAGATTCTAGTTCAGGTTGTACCGGAAGTATCGGCTGGAACGATTGAAAAGGCTTAGCTTGTTTGGCAATAGAAACGGTAAAAGTCCGAGAATACGAAGAATCAGCACAAATTGACATTGCAGCAACGGCTATTTTTTGCCAATCGCCCGTTTGCTGGCAAAAAATTCGGTCAAAATCTGGCCACATCGATCACCCAGCACGCCCTGAGTGATCTCGCATCGATGATTCAAACGAGAGTCTTCGAGCAGCCGATAGAGACTTTCCACAGCCCCCCCTTTGGGATCCGATGCCCCAAACACGACACGTGGGATTCGCGACTGCAAAATCGCACCTGCGCACATAATGCAGGGCTCTAGCGTCACATAGAGCGTGGTTTGTTCGAGCCGCCAATCCTCGATTGCGGTCGCCGCCTGCGTGATCGCGATCATTTCAGCGTGAGCCGTCGGGTCCTTTAGCAGCTCGCGCTGATTCGAGGCAGCGGCAATGATCGTATGGTTTTTGACGATGATTGCACCGACAGGCACTTCGTCCGCCATTGCGGCTTGTTGAGCCAATTCCAAGGCTCGCTGCATAAAATGATTGTCGGCATCGAACGCCAAACGGCTCGTTGGTTCAGATTCGCTCACTGCTTCGCTTTCATGACTGGAATAGAGGAATGGTGATGGGAAGAAGGGAATGGTGATGGGAATAGAGGGAATAGAGGAATGGAATGAAAGAGAGTAGAGAATGTTGGGCTGAGAAACCAATGATTCACCCAGCGGGGGCGAAGTTCTCCCCTTATACCACACATTCGAAGGGGACGAAAATGTGCTCGATTCCTGCCCCAATTCCTGCCCCCGCTCCCCCGCTTCGCTGGTTCGTCGCTCTGTTGGGAGAGTGGGAAAACGAAGAAAACGGTTCCCCTCTTGTCGATTTTTCGTTGGAAAATTAGTATACCGAGCTTATCGTATCCTCGAGGTTCGGATTTTCCGGCGACAATGTCCCCCCTTTTTCAAAACGATCAGTTCGTAATTGCGATGAGCAACCCAAATCAACGACATGTGTTGTCGGCACTCGTGCAGAACGTTCCAGGCGTGCTCGCCCATATTTCTGGAATGCTGGCTTCACGCGGCTTTAACATTGATTCCTTGGCGGTCGGCGAGACCGAGGACAATAATTTGTCTCGAATGACGTTTGTCGTCGTCGGCGATGGCCATGTCCTTGAACAAGTCGGCAAGCAACTTCAAAAGATCGTTACGGTCGTCGAGGTTTTGGACGTCAGTAGTCGCGATTTCGTGGAGCGTGATTTGTTGCTGCTCAAAGTGTCGGCACCTGCTGGGGCGGTACGTTCGGAGATTCGCGAATTAGTCGATATCTTTCGCGGCAAGATCGTCGATGTCGGACCGGATGAAATCATGGTCGAAATCAGTGGACGTGAAAATAAGGTTCAAGCATTTATCGAGAGAATGCGTGAATACGGCATCACGGAGCTTTGTCGCACAGGACGCATTGCGATGGTTCGCAGCGAATCGCGGATGCCAAGTTTGAACCATTTGGCGGGCAGTTACACTACGCTGTAACGACGACTTGACGGTTTGACCATCCGTTGGCCACTGCTGGCCAACATCCAAATACATTGACGGCCAAGAGTGGCCATCCTACTTCTTTAACCAAAGCGAAAGACGATTTATCCATCATGGCTGCTACGATTTACTACGAAAACGACGCCGACTTGTCAAACCTGAAAGGCAAGACGATTGCGATTCTTGGCTACGGTTCGCAAGGACACGCGCAAGCACAAAACCTGCGTGACAGCGGTTGTGACGTTGTGATTGGCCAACGGCCTGGATCGGAGAACTACGACTTGGCCGTCTCGCACGGTTTCAAGCCGATGTCGATCGCCGATGCGGTCAAAGCAGCGGACGTGATTAATGTTTTACTTCCCGATGAAGTGCAGGGCGATATCTATCGCGATCAGATTCGCGACAATCTAAGTGCCGGCAATATCCTAATGTGCTCGCACGGCTTCAACATCCACTTCGGGCAAATCGACCCACCCAAGGGAATCGACACGTTGCTCGTCGCACCCAAAGGGCCGGGGCACTTGGTCCGAAGCGAATACGAAAAAGGTGGCGGTGTGCCATGCCTCATCGCTCTTGGCGAAGGCGCTTCAGAAACGACGAAGAAGATCGGCTTGGCCTATGCCAAAGCAATCGGTGGAACGCGCGGCGGTGTGATTGAAACCACTTTTGCGGAGGAAACCGAAACGGACTTGTTCGGCGAACAAGTTGTGCTGTGCGGCGGAGTCAGTGAACTCGTGAAGGCCGGCTTTGAAACACTCGTGGAAGCCGGGTACCAACCCGAAATGGCTTACTTCGAGTGCATGCACGAACTGAAGTTGATCGTTGACCTGATTTATCAAGGTGGCCTGAGTTACATGCGATATAGCATCAGCAACACGGCTGAGTATGGTGATTACGTTAGCGGACCTCGGATCATTACTGCCGAAACCAAGGCGGAGATGAAACGTATATTGACGGAAATCCAAAACGGCGAATTCGCTCGTAAATGGATTTCAGAAAACCGCGCTGGAGCCCCTTTCTTCAAAGCCACTCGCCGTCGCGAGCGTTTGCATGGTGTTGAGCAGGTCGGAATCGGACTGCGCCGCATGATGACTTGGATCGAAGAAAAAGAAGTTTAAGATCTGCTAGTCCGAGCAGCGGGCGTCGCAATCATCCACGCGGTCGTAGGGAAATTGCACGTTTACCGTCGTTGCAAAACGATGGTCGGCGTCGCCGTGGATGGACGCCCAGGGGCGGAAACCTATCGCGTCTTCTGCGCGACAGAATGGAAGCCCCCGCTTTTCGCCCGCGTGCATTCTCGTTACAATTCCTTACTCTTGAACAATATCGCTCGAATGCCGTTTGTTTGAGGGTGGCGACCCTTGCGATTGTGAATCGTGAACCTGGTCAGGCCTTAACTGGAGCAGCCATAAGCGGTGTAGCTCTGTGTGAGGGTCGCCTCCCCCAAACAACGGTGACGGGTGATTCCTTTGTCGATAGCCTTACCGTTCACTTCTATCTCGTAATCGACCCTGCGATATGCCTGAGTCTGATGGCCCATCCAACGGCCCGAACGCAGACGGCCCCAAAAACTCGTATGTCGTCGTGGCCCGCCGTTACCGCCCTCGTGGTTTCGATGAACTCGTGGGACAAGACCATGTGGGGCGGGCTCTAAAAAACGCGATCGAAACCAACCGGGTTGGGCATGCTTACCTGTTCACCGGTGCTCGTGGAGTCGGTAAGACCAGCACGGCCAGAATCTTTGCCAAGGCGCTCAACGATCCATCGGGTCCGACCGGAGACCCGGACAATGATTCCGACGTTGCCCAGGCGATCGATTCGGGGGAAGACGTCGATGTGATCGAAATCGATGGAGCTAGCAATCGAGGGATTGACGAGATTCGATCGTTGCGGGCGAACGTCAGCGTCCGGCCGAGTCGATCACGGTACAAGATTTATATCATTGACGAAGTTCACATGTTGACCGGGGCGGCTTTTAACGCGCTGCTTAAAACGCTCGAAGAGCCACCGGAGCATGTCAAGTTTATCTTTTGCACGACCGATCCCGAAAAGCTGCCCATCACGGTTTTGAGTCGCTGTCAGCGATTTGATTTTGCACCGGTCGAAGTGCCGAAGATTGTTGGCCGACTTCGCGAGATCATCGAGAAAGAATCGGCGGAAGCCGACGACGACGCATTGGAATTGATCGCCCGTCGAGCCGCGGGATCGATGCGAGACAGCCAATCGTTGCTCGAACAGGTCATGAGTTTCAGCGACGGCAAATTGACGGTCGAGCAGGTTCACTCGATGCTCGGCACAGCGGATGACGTACGGCTACACGCATTGGCAAAAGCGATGGCCGATCGTGATGCTGCCGAAGTCATTCGGCAAATGGACGCCGGGATTGACGCGGGTGTCGACGCGGGCCGACTCGCCGAGCAACTACTAGCCTATTTCCGAGACCTGTTGGCCGTTACGGTTGGCTGCGAACCGAGTTTGATGCGGCATACGGCCGTCAGTTTGCATGACGAGTTGAAGGAACTCGGTGAGCGATGGGGGTTGCAGACCGTCTTGGCAGTTGTTGGATTGATCGACCAAACGCTGGTGCGAATCCGCCATAGCGTCTATTCACGCGTGCTACTCGAAGCGACGGCAATCCAAATTTGCCATCTGCCCGATTTGCAGCAGATTGTCGACCTGGCGGCCGCAGCCGATTCCGTCAAACCCGGCGCGTCGGGAGTATCGGCAAGTGCCGCTACTCAACCAGTCGTTCGTTCGACACCAACGAGCCGTTCAGCGGAGAGCGAAAAAAAAAACGGTGAACGAAAGCAAACGCCCACCGCTTCGGTAACTCCGCCGCCTACAATGGAAACCAGCGCCACCGTGCCGCCTTCGCAAATCGCGAGTGCTGCTCCCAAAGCCGTAAATCAGGCACCCCTAAGCCGTCAAGCATGGACTCAAGAGGTGGCCGAGAGGATTTGGAAGGAAGCGACCGAGAAGGTTGAGCCGATGACCGAGACCCTCTCTCATGCGGTCAAGCAAGTTGTCGCAGAAGAGGGACGTTTGCGATTGATCTTTCCTGGCGAGGCGAAGTTGGCCTACAGCCGCTGTGACCATCCACAGCATCGCAACTCGCTGGCCGAAGCGGTCTCCGCGCTCGCGGGCCGTGAAATCATACTCGAGCTACAGCTGGCCCCCCCTAAAGCGGTCGTCAAAAAGGAAGCCCCCATCCCGGCTGGTAAAGCGAGGCTGCAACGACAAAAAGAGATCGAAAACAATGAGATGGTCAAATCGTGCATCGAAATCTTCGAAGCGGAGATCGTCAAAATCGAAAAGCCCCGATGAATCGAAAAGCCCCGATGAGCTGTATCGAAACCCGGTGAGCTGTATCGAGAGAAGATGTCCCGGCTGCCAACGCAGGGACGGTTTCTTGCCGCGTTGGCGTCGCTTTTCAATTCGCGCCGCGTTTCAAGCTGCGTCTTGAAGCGAACGCAGTAGCCAGATCGCAATGGAGCCAGATCGCAATGGAGCGAGTGCTTGCTACGACTGTTCCACGGCCGTTTTCAGTGCGCGATACGTTTCGATACTCTCGATCACTTCCACGTGGCCACCTGCCTCTTCGACGTGGCCCAAGATCGCGAGCAGATTATCCGCCCCCTTTGCGGCCGCTACGGCGGCCGCCAAATGTTCGAGCTGATACTCACTTGGCTTGACCGTCGTTTGTTTCGTCGCTGCGGATGCCTTCGTCTTTTTGGGACGATTGGTAGACGGTTTACTGGCAGGAGAATTGGTGGGTCTCTCCTTTGCTTGGCGAGTCGGGCTCTCTTTCTGATTTTGATCGGGCGATTTCGAGGCTTCTTTCTTCTTTTTTTCTGTCGGCTTCGTTTCCGCTTTCTTTTCGTCTGACGGATCGCCAGGAGTGGTCGTTGGTGGGTCGGTCTGTTCGTTGATTTCCATCATTGTTTCCTTTCCTTTGGATGGTGCGCAGGGTCACTATGGATGATAGTGATTTGTCGTCTGCTAGCCTATCCTGCAAACAACCCATCGAATGAATCTTTGTTCTCGTGACGATCGATCGTTTGAGGAAACATCTGTTATTGGAGTCAAGCAGGTCTTTGCTCCCGCCGTTGAGGAGGGCACCTTTCGCCATGCGCCGTTGCCAGTATTTAAACCGAGCAGTTAAAACCCATAACTTATTTGCGAATAACGACTTAAAAGGATTCTGGCGGTGCTAAAATGCAGCTTCACCGCCATTTTATGCTGGCCAGGCATTTCCTAGCTGCCAGGAATCTCACCAAACTCGACAAGCTGCTATCATATGCAGAGGGTTGCGATCTGCGATCTTGTTGGCTGCAGCCTGGATGTTTGTATCTCTTGAAGGAAAAGAATCCGTGGAACTTAGTTCTCCCAAAGAATCATTTACCGATTTGCCCGAAGAAAGCTGTGGCTCATCGCGCAACGGCGATGGCGTACCACCACTTTTTATCGATCACAATGCCCCTCGCACCGACGCAGTGGACCTAAAGCGAATCGAAGCTGCAGTGCGTGTCATCTTGGATGCAGTCGGTGAAGACCCAGACCGTGAAGGGCTTCTTGAAACCCCTGCGCGCGTGGCTCGTATGTATGCCGAGATGTTTGCAGGCCTCCATTCCGATCCAGCCCGTCATTTATCAAAAGTATTTACAGAGGAATATGACGAAATCGTTCTGGTTCGCGACATCAGTTTTTGCAGCATGTGCGAGCATCATTTGCTACCCTTCACAGGAAAAGCGCACATCGCGTATTTGCCGAGCGGAAAGGTCGTTGGGCTTAGCAAATTGGCCCGTGTGGTCGAAGAAGTCGCTCGTCGCCCTCAAGTTCAAGAGCGAATGACGCAAACGATTGCCGACATGGTCGAAGATCGTTTGTCCGCCAAGGGCGTTGCGGTCGTCTGCGAAGCGACCCATAGCTGCATGACCATGCGAGGCGTTCGCAAGCCGGGCAGTTTGTGTTTGACCAGTGCGATGCGGGGCGCTTTTCGAGATGATCCAAAATCGAGAGCTGAAGTGCTTGGTTTGATCAACCGCGAAGCTTAACAAGCTTGTTCGCTTGACAACCAACGAATTCTATGATCGAAATAGGATTCATGGACACTGAACGCCAACGCATACAAGATGACTTACGCGGAATCGTAAGAGGGGAAGTCCTCTGCGATCCGTTGTCGTGCCAATTGTATGCCTCGGATGCAAGCGTTTATCAACTCACCCCGTTGGGAGTCGTCCGTCCGCGAATAGGCGCGGATGTAGCGGCGACGATTCAGTATGCGTCGAAAAACCAACTTTCGATACACCCGCGAGGTGCCGGTAGTGGGGTTGCTGGCGAATCCCTGGGTCGGGGCATCGTTATCGACTTTTCTCGGTTTATGCGCCGCATCTCGGTCGACCGTCATGCGGCAACCGTCACGGTCCAGAGTGGTGCCGTTTTAGCGGAGGTGAACCGTTCTTTGAAACCGCATGGCCGTTGGTTTGGTCCCGATCCGGCAACTCGCAGCATCACGACGATTGGGAGCGTGTTGGCAATTAATGCTTCGGGAAGTCATTACTTGCGGAGCGGATCGGCGCGAGACAACATCGACTCGATCCGCATCGTAACCGCGGAAGGGGAGATGATTGATCTGTCGCGGCATCGGGCTGACGAGCCGACGACGGCGGGCCGCATGGCGCGCGGACTCATCGAAATCGAGAAGCAATTTCGCCAACCGATTGCCAATCAGGCAGCTGCTCCGAATTCCCGTAGTGGATTCCGCTTTGACGGCGTCATTGATTCGGGGGGCCAGGTCGATCTGGCGAAATTCATCGTCGGCACCCAAGGAACCTTGGCGGCGATCATTGATGCGACGCTGCGTACCGAAGCGATCCCGACCCATCGCGGTGTGGTGCTGTTGTTTTTCCGGCGTCTCGATTCAGCGGCCCGCAGTGCAACCGAAGCGACCAAGCATGGGCCTGTGGCCTGTGATTTGATGGATCGGCGGCTATTGCAAATCGCGCGTGAAATCGATTCGCGATTTGCCTCGCTGCTGCCGCGTGAAGCCGAAGCGATGCTGCTGGTTGAAATCCAAGGCGAATCCCTTAGTGAACTGCGTGATCGTTTGCAAATCATTGCGAAGGATTTGTCGCGTGGCGTCGATGCAGCATTCGCATCGGTTTCAACCGTCGAGCAAGCGGAACGAGATCTATTTTGGGAGTTATCGCGGCGAGTGATTCCGCGACTGCATCGAGTAAAGGGTAAGCAAGCTCCTCTGCCGTTTGTCGAAGACATCGCGCTTTCCCCTGAAAAATTGCCAACCTTGCTGATCGATACGCAAGCGGTGTTGCAGCGACATCGGACGACGGCGACGGTGTTTGCTCACGCCGGCCATGGACAGTTGCACCTCCGTCCTTTTTTAGATTTGGCGAACCGTCGTGACCGCGAGAAAATATTGAGCTTGTCGAATGAGATCGCTGAGGTTGTATGGAAACATGGCGGCCAAGTCAGTGTGGAACATGCAGCTGGTTTAAGCCGCTCCCATTTGCTGCCTCAACAATTTAAAGATCTTTGGCAGGTGATGGGACAGGTCAAGCGTCTATTCGATCCAAACCATCGGCTTAACCCTGGCAAATTATTTGGCAGCGAACTGCAAAAACCTAATGAAAACCTGCGTCCCGCAAATCAAACGATCGAAGTCAGTCGAGACCAACGAATTCTGATCGAGGCCGACGCAGCCAGCGTCGAAAATGCTAGGAGTTTGGGAAAGTCGGTGCCGCAACTTCAAGTTCTGCAAAACTGGACCGCCTCGGGATCGATTGCTCAGGTTGCCAGAAGTTGTAACGGATGTGGGCGTTGCCGAACCAATTCTCCTAACGAGCGACAATGCCCTATGTTTCGCTCGCTACGGAGTGAAGAGGCATCACCAAGAGCGAAAGCGAATTTGCTTCGAGGCGTCCTTAGCGGCCAAGTCAAAGTGGAGGACTTGGCGGATGATCGAGCCAAACAGATTGCCGATCTCTGCTTCAATTGCCACCAATGCCGATTGGAGTGCCCTGCGTCGGTCGACATTCCAAAAATCGTTGGCGAATTGAAGGCGCAGCATGTTGCGACCAACGGGCTGCCGCTTTCCGATTTATTACTCGGTCGAATCGACACCATTGCAGCCATCGCCTCACGGGTTCCTTGGATATCGAATTTGTTAATTCGCAGCGGTCCCTCACGCTGGCTTGGCGAACGGTTGTTCGGATTGTCGGCCGCTCGAGAATTGCCGAGTGTGGTGGGGGAAACGTTTTTACGATATGCCGCCAAGCGTCGCTGGACAAAAATGCGGCCCCATGGAGGACTGAAAATCGCTTACTTCGTCGATCATTTTGCAAATTACCATGACCCCAACCTGGGGCGGGCACTTGCCGAGATCGCGCAGCATAACGGCATCGGGCTGTTCGTACCGCCGGGGCAAAAGGCCAGCGGCATCGCCCGCATCTCCGCTGGCGATATCAAGGGGGCTCGGCGAGTCGCAAGGCGAAACCTGCGGATCCTAGCCGATGCCGTTCGGCAAGGATTTACCATCGTCGCCACGGAACCAGCGGCCGTGTTGTGCTTGCGGCATGAGTACGTCAACCTGATGGACGATCAAGACGCCCATTTGGTCGCCGAAAACTCGTTCGAAGCATGTGAGTTCTTTTGGAATCTGTATCAGCAAGATCGTTTATCGATCGATTTTGCATCGATACCGCTCGACATTACCTATCACGAACCGTGTCATCTAAGAGCCCTGACATCCGAGAAGGCGGGGCCGCGATTGATGGCTCTGATTCCCGACCTGAACGTCAACCCAATCGAAGCGGGATGTACGGGGATGGCGGGCACTTGGGGACTGCAAAAGAAAAACTATCGAAATAGTCTTCGCGTCGGTTGGCCGCTCATCTCAACGATGCGCTCGGCTGGGAAAGGCAAAGCCGCAAGCGAGTGCAGTACATGCAAGATGCAAATTGAACACGCCGCGGGGCGGCAAACGTTGCATCCCCTCAAACTGTTGGCATTCGCCTACGGAAGGATGCCGAAGCTAGAGAAAGAAGTGCTCGGCTAGGACCTAAATCTGAAAGTCCAATTCGTCGCCTAGCGAATCATCCAGTCCCGAACGCACCCGAAGCAGAGGTTTTTCGAGCGTCACGGTCGTCTTCGGAACCACCGACTTTGTGATCCAGACACTCGACCCGATCACGCTATCCTTGCCGACCACCGTGCGGCCACCCAAGATCGTTGCATTCGCGTAGACGACAACTCCGTCCTCAATCGTGGGATGTCTCTTTTTGCCACGAATCAACGCACCATCTTCATCGGTTTTGAAACTCAATGCGCCGAGCGTGACGCCCTGATAAAGCTTAACATGGTCTCCAATTTCACACGTTTCACCCACCACGACACCCGTACCATGATCGATGAAAAAGTACTTGCCAATCGTCGCACCGGGGTGAATATCGATCCCCGTTTGTTTATGAGCCCACTCGCTCATCATGCGAGGAATGAATGGAACTTGAAGCTTTACCAGTTCGTGGGCAATTCGGTATACCGTAATCGCTGCAAAACCGGGATAACAAAAAACGACTTCATCGGTCGTTCGACAGGCGGGATCCCCATCGTAAGCGGCTTGTGCGTCCGTCGCCAAGCTCTTGCGCAAATCAGGGATCCGAGTCAAGAGCTCGATCGCCATCGCTTGACCTTTGGCTTCAAAATCGATGTCGCTCTCGCAATCGCTATGCTTCTGGAAGACACGATGCTCATGCCGTAGAGCTCGAGCGATTTGGGTGGTTAATTCGTCGTGCAACGAATCAATCAGGCTACCGACATGGTAACGAATATTCCCAGAGTGCAGGCCGATTTTGCGTCGATACCCAGGATACAGGACATCCTTCAAGTCCAACAGGATTTCTTTGACGGCTGTGTAGCTAGGTAGCGGACAATGCCCCAAATGGTTCATTGCATCGTCAGCGGTATAAGTCGCAACAATCCGCTCAGTTAAGTCTGGCAGTTGTTCTTTAAGTCGAAAATCAGACGCCACAATCGTTCTCGCAAATGATTGGCAGATGGATTTTTTCGGGATTGACACTTGGAAAAACGCCGCATACGACGTCTCCAGGCCAAAGGCCCATCGGTCTACCAAGCCCAGTCCGTCGGACTGGGATCGGGGACACCAAGTATTCATAGGGCCAAAGGCCCGACCGTTTGTCCTGGCTTGAAGCCAGACGGACAAACTGCCGGGCCGTTGGCCCTATCGGTTTATCGCTTTGCCGAACCCCGGCCCGTTGGGCTGGGGTAGGCTGGGCTGGGTAGGCTAGGCTGGGGTAAGCTGGGCTGGGTAAATCGCCGGGGCTTTGCCCCCAACATCCCAACTTGCCTGCAACAACGAGGGGCTGACGCCCCCAGTCGATATGCTGTCGCCACTAATATTGTGGCTAACCACGTATTGTGGCTAACCAGGCGGACCTGTTCTAGCGGCCTATGGTTGGAGGGTTATCCATCAAAAAGTCGCGCGGCCCATGGTGCGTGTAGTAGGGATAACCTACTTGAGCAGATGATGGGCCAGGAGTGAACGGCTGATTTTGCAGTTTCGCTCCTGCACCATGCCCGCAAAGGCCTGGATTCAAATGAGAGCTGTAGTCAAGTCCACCCTGTTGCCACCCCAAAGGCCCAGCAACACACCCGTTTCGTCCGCAGCCGCCTAGGCAGCCACCAATACGGCATCCGCCACAGGAGCCATCTTGGCAATCGCCACAGGCACCACTTTGGCACCCGCAATCACCACCGTTGTTCTGGGACAATCGGCCTAGAATTCCTTTGCCGCATTGACCACTACTACAGCTCCCACTGCCACAACTTGACGTGCAGTCCTGACAACCACTGCTACGCAAATTATGATGCAGGCATCCGGTGCTGCATACCATTAAACTTACTATTGATCCAATCATTAACCAACGATTCATCGCCGAATCCTTCCGCGTGCTCAGCCACCGTCGCGCGGCCGTTGTGATTTATGTTTCTTTACAATACCCTTCACGAAGTCAATGAATGAGCAATCGCTCACCATCTTGATTTCGATCCGAGGCAATTCCTTCGCATTATCCTCTTTCGGTCGTCGCCATCGGTTTGATACACATAATCACTAAGACCACATCAAACCGGCTGAAGGGTCCCTTGCAAATATGCCGCAAACTGCCTGCTTTAATGCTAGCGGTGAATGCAACCATCGGTTTCCGGCTTGAATGAGCCAATCATCCACGAAAAAGGACTTTCAATGATGAAGAACAAGATCTCGTTTCACACGCTCTCCTCCGTTTTATTACCTCTCTCTGTCTGCGGAACTTTATTTATCTTTTCCAGTTCGTCCTCTGCCCAAATCGTGATACCTACGACTCCATCGATTGAAATTGATCGATACGCATCGCTTGAAGACCAACTCATCAATCGTCTTCATGCCGTCACGGAGCAGCAACAAGCGTACATTCGATTCGTCGTTCGGCAGGTCAAGGAGGGAAAATTGGAGATCAAATTGGTTGTCGCGATGGAGCGATACGCGATCCGCCGCCGACCCGATTTTCCGCTACCATTTTTCGAACGAGCGATGAGGCTACAGGCCGCTCGTGTCGGAGTCAGCTTGCCAGCAATCCAATCGTTCGTCGCCCCCGCTAGGTTGGCACCGTGATGCGAAACACACTCCGCCCTGATGATGGCAGTGGCCCTGGTGACGCACGGGAGGGCACTTTTCGCGAAGGCAACAAAAAGAATGCATCTGTTTTGATTGTTGACCCCAGCCCTTTGTCGCTGATTGCGGTCGCTGGGGTTTTGCACTATTACGGTTACATGTGCACATGTGCACGAACCGCCAAAGCGGCGCACCAAGCCACCAGCGAAACAAACCTTGATTTGTTAATATGGGATGTTGCAGATGACGCGGCAGGCGTCTTGGAATCACTTGCTCAGCTACGTCGGATCGCTACCCTCGACCAATTGCCAGCGGTTCTGCTCGCGGAAAGCCGGTGGGCGGGGCTCGAAAAAAAAACGCAATCACTTTCCGCCGCGACGCGAACGCTTTTCAAGCCGATCGACCCTGATGCGTTGATGGCGGTCGTCGACCATCTATTGTGGATGCCAACGCTTATTTCGGCTCACCGAAAAAGAGGAGCAAAACCAAGCCGCACGGGCTGGGTCACTCTCGAATGAATGCTCACCCGACGCAGCTTCTCGCTGCATCGCTATTACAAAATCGCTGTATCGTCGAAATGGATACAGGCGAAGGAAAAACCTTGGCGGTCGCGTTGGCAGCGGCAAGGTTCGCGGCCGAGAACCGTTCGGTTTGCATCGCGACCGCCAACGAATACTTGGCCCAGCGTGATGCGGATTGGATGCATTCGATGTATGCCGATCGCGGCCACACGGTCGCAGCGGTTACCTCGTCGACGGCGGACAGCGAAAAGCAGGTCGGTTATCGAGCACAAGTCGTCTACGGCACGATTCGCCAATTCGGTTTTGATTTCCTAAAATGGCGACTACACAACCGTGCACTTGGGAGCGGGGCTGTCCAGGAGCGGTCTGCCAACAGAAGGCTTTTGCCCTCTTTCGACGTTTTGATCGTCGACGAAGCGGACAGCATCTTGATTGATGAAGCCCGCACACCGTTGGTGATTGTTGGCCCCGATCGTTCGATCGAATCACTCGAGCAAACCGAAGCACGAGCGGCTTTGTATCGTTGGGCTGCCGCTTTTTGTTCAACCCTCGACTTCCAACGTGACGTCATAATCGATCAAGCGACCGGTGCGATCGCGATTGGCGAGTCGGGCTATGCAAAAGTGATCGAGTCAAAAATGCCTCGAGAAATTCATAACAGCACAACGACGCAGATCCTCCACTGCGTTGAAACGACGATCCGAGCGATGTTGTCATTCACACGTGACCAGCACTACGTGGTCGATGAAGGCAAGATTGTTTTGATTGATGAATACTCAGGCCGCAAACAGGTCGATCGATCGCTTGGTGGTGGATTGCACGAAGCATTGCAGGCGCGAGAAGGCTTGGCGATTGGAGGTCAATCGTATCCGCTCGCTCGAATGACCATTCAAGATTTTGTGAGCCGATTTGCTCATGTTTGCGGGATCACGGGAACCGCGATGGAGGATCGTCGCGAGTTTGAAAACGTGTACGACTTATCCATTCGTCGCATCGAGCCGCTGCGGCCCTCACAGCGATCCATTCTTCCAGCGGTGATTTGCCGAAGTGAAGCGGAGAAGTTTTTGGCGATCGCTAGCGAAGTGAAGCAAATGACTGCCCAAGGGCGTCCCGTTTTGGTAGGCACGCGAACGATTGAAAAATCAAAACGACTGAGTGAGCTCTTTCAAAAACAAGGCATTGCACACGAAGTCCTCAACGCCAACCAGGCTGCCTATGAAGCGGAGCGAATTGCGACTGCGGGTCGCAGAGGCCAAGTGACCGTGGCAACAAACATGGCGGGGCGTGGAACCGATATCGCATTGGGCGATGGCGTCGAAGAGGAAGGCGGTTTACACGTCATCGTCAGTGAGATTCATTCGGCGGAGAGAATCGACCGACAATTGATCGGTCGCGCGGGAAGACAAGGCGATAGAGGTTCGGCTCGATGCTATTTCAGTCCCGATGACGAACTTATCCGTCATGCTTACGGAATCGATTTTGCAGAGCGTCTAAAACAACGGGTAAGGGAGAAAAAAACGTGGACCGACCGCGAGCAACAACGCATCCGAGCGACGATCGTCCGCGCCCAGCGAATGATCTCGCGATCAAACCAAAAGTGGCGTCAAGCATTGACAAAGGCCGAAACAGAAGTCGGTGAGGACCTAAAAGAGCTAGGGCTTGATCCTCATTTGGATCCGTTAAGGTAGATCGTGGATCTTGCTATAGATCCTAACTCGCGGAATCTTTGACAAGACCCACGACCGACACCCCCGGAACGATATGACTGAAACTATATGACTTCTGCGAGCTGGGGCGTCGAATGGACCATCAGTCGTTTATGATCCCTTACCACACGCAAGAACTCTTCTTCATTTACCGGTTTCCGAATATAGTCGTTCGTTCCCAATTCGCGGCAACGATCGCGAACGGTGTCGTCCTCGTTAGCGGTTAAGACAACCGTTGTGATCGTCTCAGAACCAAAGCTGGTCGGGTCGGTCGAATTCTGCTTGAGGAACTCCAGTATCTCGACGCCCGAGCCATCGGGCAGATTCAAATCGAGTAGCAACAGATCGGGTTTAGGTGCACGTGCAAAAATCCCTTCCCGATTTAAAAATTGCATTGCCTCGGAAATACTGCGGACCAATGTCAAGCGATGATGCACGTGACTGCGTCGGAGCGAGAAGATCGTCACGCGCGCGTCGAGCAATCCATCTTCGACCAACAGAATTTCCATTGGCTTCATTCGGGATGTAGCGATCATGTTAGTTCCTTCGCGTTATTGGTTTCGCGTCTACTGATGCGTGGTTGGTATTCTTAATCGAATGGAAGAACGGATTAGGTCGATCCCAAAGACCGATCGATCAGTTCATTTTCCACTCGTTCATGCTCTTGTAGTCTTGCGTCAAACTGTCGTGTTTGCTCGAGTAACTCATCGACCTGCGAGACGCCGATGCCTCGATACTGGTACTCTTCGGCCCGCTCAGCCAAGACACTCAGTTCGAGATAGAGCGAACAATGCTCACCGCGAACCGCATGGACAAACTCATCGTCCGCATCACAAGAAAAACTAGAGTTGCCGGCCAAACTGGGATCGGGTAGATCAACGTACCCGTAGCACTCTTCTAGTGCAAATTGCATCGCGACATTGTCACGGAGACTATCGAGAAGTTCCACCAGTTTACTCGAAACTTGACGTTTGTCTTCATCGGATTGGCAAACCTGTCGAACTTGGTGAATCGCTTGCCAATAGTCAGGATTACTATCCTTGATCTCTTGCAAGAACGCAGCATTGAGCACCATTCGGGTTTGAGTCTTCGTATTAGCTGTTTCAACCTGCTTTCGCAATGTAACCATCGATCGAGGACTCCGAAGTTCAAGCCTTGAATAGGTGGGATCGTGGTGCTCATTCTTGAGCACCACGAACCTCATAAAAGGTGAACCGCTATTATACCATTTCTCCAATCGATCGGGGCCCGTAATCGAACCAAAAAATGCTGGCCTGGGCCAAGATTCCGAAAACCGCTAACGGCGAAAAACCCCGTATTTTAGGATGCACCACAGTGCCCGAACCCCGTCTCGCCAGCCAATTTTCTTACCTTCATCGTACCAACGATGTTGATAGCAAATCGGCCGTTCTGTGAACCTAAGTCCACTTCGTACCCAGCGTGCCGTCAATTCGATCTCGATGCCAAAACGATTCTCCTTGAGATCAGGCAAAATACTTTCGAAGTGCTTTCGGTAGCTCATCTTATAACAGGTCTCGACGTCACTCAATCGAATCCCAATTCCGATACTGGCTAGCATCGTGACCAATCCATTGACCGCCTGATGCCACCACGGTGATAGCTGGCGATTCCAATGCCCGTAGCGTGTTCCATAGACGACGTCAGCGTCGTGGTGGATGAGCGGTTGCAGTAGATAGCGGAAATCGGCAGGGTTGTATTCGGAATCGGCATCTTGGATGACGATCACATCACCGGTGCAAACTCCGACGGCGGTCCGGATTGCCGCGCCTTTCCCACGATTGTTCGGATGATGAATGACGGTGATCGCTTCATTGTCGGCGATCCGGTTCATGACCGCTTGCGTGCCATCGGTACTGCCATCATTGACCAGCACGATTTGCATCGGGATTCCTAATGATTGTAGTCGCTCGACCATCTTTTCAACCGTTGCCGCTTCGTTAAAGACAGGCACAATGACCGACAGAACAAAATCGCGAGGCAGTTTGAAAATCGACAATCGCTCACAAACACTTTCGCCCAACAACTCCAGCATTTCATCAACGTATTCATCGGACCACAATCGCTCGCTAGACAATCGCTCGCTAGACAATCGCTCGCTAGGAAGAGAATTCATAGGCAACATCATTCGCATCCGTTGAGTGTCTCCATCACCGTGCGAATAGACACACTCGTATGTTTTTAAAATCGCTAAAGGTGCGGCTTGTAACCTGATACACTACCATGAAGAATCGCTAGAACAATACACTCGATAATCTATTCGCCTTCAACAGGCCCATGCTATCGCATCCCCCGCAAAATAGAACAACGATTTCATTTCGATTCAAAAAAAAGTTTATGCGAAGATGCCGTAAATTCCAATCAAATTTAACGATTGAGCAGATTGTTTCGAAAAGAGTGGCTACTTTGTTGTTGACAATTCCGCTTGTCCACGCCACATTCTCTTCAGTCGCCAACCGTTGGCTCTGGCGAGTGGAAACGAACACAGACCGCTGTGTAAGAGCACTCATCATCTCTCTTCTAAATCGAACAAATCATTAGAGGTACACAGATGCGAAATCCGAATGACTCCATCTTGCTTGGCTTCATCGGCTCGCCTCCTTTCTTTGACACGTGCCATCCTGATTTGTACTGCTGAGCGATGTCTCAGCGGTACCTTTGAATATCAGTCGCTAAAGGATTTAGTTGACTGACATATCGTCGCAACGGATTCTGATGACGAAATAATGGGAGTTGGTGATGAAGGATTCCTGCCAATGGGTTATTTCATTATGCTCATGCACACGGACGTCGCTCCCAATTTTTGCTGCTATTGTTTCGATTGAACATTGTGAATGAAACCTTGCTTGCGAGGCGAAGTCCATTGCATCTGAACGAGTGTCTTTCATTTGCCGACAAGGGAATGCCAGTGACGACGGGCACTCAGCAGCGAAGTGCGAAGCCGATTTAGCAAGATGCGAAATCGGCTCGCTTTTATCTTTTCAGCGTCATCCCCATGATCCCTATCCGCGATAGCATTCCAAGCCGCACAACGCCTGTTGTCAACTATGCCATCTTGGCTATCTGCTCCGTTGCCTTTTTGATTCAATGGTCTTCAGGCCTCAGCGGCGGGAAAATCGCCGAACAGTTCGGAATGATCCCGGCCCGCATTTCTCATCCCGATGCCAGCATCATCATCGAACAGCCGGTCCAGCGGCTAACACCACTGGGGATTCAAGTTGGAACGATTAAACGAGAACTCGAACCGTCGCCCATCCCAGCTTGGATGACGCTACTCTCCTGCATGTTTTTGCATGGTGGATGGATGCATTTTCTTGGCAACATGTGGTTCCTCTACATCTTTGGTGACAACGTTGAAGATCGCTTGGGGCATGTTGGTTATGCGATGCTGTACCTAGGTACTGGCATTGCCGCCGGGTTGTCACATTACATAACGGCCACCGATAGTGTGATACCGACGATCGGTGCCAGTGGAGCGATCGCCGGGGTGATGGGGGCTTATGCTTTGCTCTATCCGCACGCCAAGGTGTTAGCAGTGATTCCCATTTTCGTGATCTTGCAACCAATCGTGGTTCCCGCACCGATCTTTTTGGGTATCTGGTTCCTGTTTCAAACCTTTAGCGGAGTGACGTCGATTGCGGGCGGAACCGCGGGCGGTATCGCATGGTGGGCTCATATCGGCGGATTTGTCGCTGGCGCCCTCGTGGCATTGCTAGTCGGCAAATCTCCACTTGGTCACGAAGCCGTTACCGAAAGACGCTTCTAAGCCGAGCCAGTAGGCGAGTCTCTCCGAGACTCGCAAATTCAGTGTCTCGGAGAGACGCAGCCACTTTT
Source organism: Novipirellula aureliae (assembly GCF_007860185.1). Lineage (NCBI taxonomy): Bacteria > Pseudomonadati > Planctomycetota > Planctomycetia > Pirellulales > Pirellulaceae > Novipirellula > Novipirellula aureliae. The sequence goes on along the minus strand of NZ_SJPY01000004.1, from coordinate 495,334 downwards.
TAGCGGTCGGAGTAGACCATCGTGCTCTCTTCTTTGGTCACTGGGACCGCTGATTGGTCGCTCGTGACGATCGCTTTGACGATATGGGTTCCTGGGGTTGTTCCGCGAACGCGAACACGATAAACCAGCTCACTGTTCGCTGGCATCTGTGTTTTTGGCGCAAAGAAGATTCCTCCGCGTCCGTCTTCCTGAGCGTCTCCATCGGCACTCATGCGTTCAATCCCCGGAGGCAATTGCAACTGGACTCGCACGTTACTATCGTCGCGCGACCCACTGTTCGCCAAGCGGATTTCATAAGTCGTTTCGCCACCCACTTCGATTGGATCGGACGAGTCACTGATCTGGAACGACAGCTCCGCTAATGACTCGACCGTCACGAACGATTCGCTTTGGGCGACGGTGCCGAGATCGGCTTTGGCTTCAATCATAATCTTTCGATTTCCTTCTTCGACAGGCAATAGAGTTAACGGCACTTTTCCGTTCTTGCCTTTGGGTAAACTTGCCAACGACCAATAAACCGCATGTCGGGCTGGATCATATTGGCCTTCGAAATCGGTACTCACAAATGTAAAACCGCGATCGAGTTGGGCCACGACTTCAACATTGGTTGCATCCGCAGTACCGGTATTGGCAATTTCTAGTTGATAGGTTGCTTGCCGCTCCAGAAAACGTCTGGAGGGTCCCACCAAGCCAACTTGTACTTCTGGTGCGATTACCTCCACGGCAACGCTATGCATTGCCGTCAATCCGTCGTCTGCCGTTAAGCGTATTTGGTTTTCGATGACCCCCGGCGCAACGGCTCGTAACCGCAAGACTTGGTGACGTACTTCTCCAGCAGCCAAATCGCCCAAGAAGTTGTCAAGCTGTTTGCCTTTCGGATGATCGAGGCCTTCGGGAACGTCTTCTTGTACGATCACTCCTGTCGCAGATCCGGTGCCTGGGTTGGACACTTCGACTTCGATTTCCAATTGTTGACCAATCAGTACCTGCTCGGGTGCACGTTGCACGACCTTCAGTTCAGGCCGTGTACTAACGGTCCGTACCGATGCGGCGGCTTCGAAGGAGACACGAGCGACACTACCGAGTTCACCTTCCTGCTCTGGAATCAACTGCATCGTCACCGTCCGCTCATCGCCCGCTGGCATCGAGCCGAGGTTCCAAACAAGAACTCCCCCTTGCTCGCTCGGCGCAGGAGACGCGTCGACAAGCCGCATGCCAGCGGGGACCCGATCGTGAATTTGAACATCAAGTGCTTCGACCGAGCCGACGTTTTGAACATGAATCACAAACGAAGCGGGTTTGCCAACTTTGACTTCACTCGGTGCACGTTTCTGAATAACAACGCTTGGCGATTGCAATCCTTCAAGACGTCGATCGCCAGGCGAAGCGAACGTCGAATCGGGATTGACTTGAACAGGCTGAGCGGCGATCGGTGTTTGCATCGGCATCGGTGCCTGTTGCAGCGAACGGGAATCCGTTGTTCGTGATGCGATGCGTTGGATCGGTTGACCGGCCGGATAACTCTGTGGTGCAGCCTCATATGCTGGTGACTCGTATGCAGCTGCCCCATATGCAGCTGCCCCATAATTCGGTGCTTCGTAATTTGGTGCTTGACTAGGTTGGGAGGCGTCAGATGCAGGTTGGTCGTAGGCCATCGGAGCAGCCTGAGACGGATCGTACTGTGACTCAGCGGCCAACGATTGAGCAGCCTGAGGCGGATCGTACTGTGACTCAGCGGCCAACGATTGAGCCGGTTGAGGCGGATCGTACTGAGGCTCAGCGGCCAACGATTGAGTCGATTGAGGCGGATCGTACTGAGGCTCAGCGGCCAACGATTGAGTCGATTGAGGCGGATCGTACTGAGACTCAGCGGCCAACGGTGGAGTCGATTGCGACTCATCGTATGGAGGGGCAGCGTACTGGGGTTCCTGAAGTTGGCTATTGTCAAAGTTAGGCGCGGCAAACTGATTTAAGTCAAGTTCCTGCGACGAGGTTTCCGGTTCGACCGGAACCGTTGAGCGTAGCATGTTACTCGGCTCCGCCGCTGATGTATTGGTTCGTTCATCGTCAGCTTCGGGAACCAGGCTCGGCTCGTCCTGCACCGACATGCTCCTATCCGGAATCGCCAATTCCTGATCGCCGCCGGGCGTCGACATTTCAAACGAAGGCATCTGGTTCGCGGGAGTCGGCAAATCGGTCTGGGCCATTTCGGATGGCATCCCCCAATCGGAAGATTGGCTGTCCGTGTTGGCACTGGTTGCACCGATCGCTGGCAAGTCCAACTCGGCACCGTAAGCTGGATCGTTTTCAGGTTCGGTAGCTGGTTGGTACTCTAGGCCTGCAGGAATAGGCATCGCGTTTGGCTCGGTATACTGAACCTGCTCCACCGCGCCGCTAGATCCCCAAACATCCGAATGTTGCATCGCAGCATGCATGACAGCCGATGGTTGATTTGATGCTTGACTTGAAGCGGCAAATGCGGGAGGCGAATCATTCGACAATGCCTCAATGGGTGTAGGTGGCACGTTTACTTGGGCGGGAGTGTTCAAACTCCAGTCTGACTCTTTATCGTCACCCCGGTCTTTTTGGGCCTGGGCAGCAGCGAGCGCCCCTAACAAAATGGTGACAGCACCAGCAGCAAGTCGAATACCGAACGGTTTCATCAGTCGCATTCCTTCGCGAGAAAACTAGCCTCATCCTTGGGCTAATTCGGTACATAACAGATTCCCATTTGCGGCGCGAAGAGCATCTTTTGATTTTATTGTCACTCCGCCAGCGATTGCTTGATTCGCTCGGCCAACTTTTGTAGTTTTGCCCGTACCGAAGCAAACGTGTACGGATCGTCGCTATCGGGCTCGCCCTTGCCTGTTTCAAAATGGGGTTTTTCTCGATACATCCGCCCCCATTCGCTGTCGATTTCCGTAACAAATTCTTGTAGACGCTGTTCACAGCTGAGAAGATGCTCGATCAACGCAGCCAAACCATCGAGCGGGCGATCATAGCCGAAGTCGAAGACGGTTTCGCTGGTTTTGTACCGTCTCTGTAAAACGACTTCGAGAGCTCCCTCGCCATCGATTAGATTTTTCTCGAGATAACGTTCCACCTCGATCTCTGCTTGCTGTTTCCTTGAGATGGGCGAAGTTCCTTTCAGCAGGTTTTCGCCTCCCATGCGTCCAATCGCATCGGCAAGTGAATAGCCGCGACTCGCCAAAACCTCTTGTTCAATCTTCGCATTCCTTTTCTTCTTATCGTCTTGCTCGTTTCTTGAACTCATCAAAAGACCTTGTGCTGAAAACTTGTTTTTGACTACTCTCAAAAACTATCTTAGCACACGCCTCCTTGGGAATCGCGTGGGTACAAATGACCGCGAGGGGAAAGAATGCAAATCGGTTTACGTCGAGCCAGAAACTTTTTGTCGATTGACTTCAGCATTCTAATGAAGCCCGCCATTCTAATTGGTCCGAGCGTATTGATTGGAATCTCGCTCTTGGCTGGATGTTCTCCGAATGAGGTCACCGAGGCTGGTAAACCCACTCTCGGCGGGCAAGCGATTCACACGGTTTCCAATTCGAAAGTCATGCCGCAAGAATACTTGCGGAATGTATTCGCACGGTATCGCGATGCTGGATCGTACCGTGACAAAGGGCAAGTCCGTCTGCAATTCATGGAAAATGGAAAACCTGCAAGCCGGACGGCTCCACTTGGTGTCTGGTTCTACCGAGACTTGATCTATTTGCGTGCTTATGACACTCGGCTTTGGTCCGACCAAGAGGGATTGGCTGCATGGTTAGTCGACCCGTCAACGGAACATTTCGATTCACAAGTCCTGCGTCTACCTCCGCTTGGCCCTCGGCCTAAGTTGACGAGTTTGTTTTCGGACCCCATTTTGGCCGAACGTGTTTCGGCGGGACTAGCCGGTCCGCCGCCACAATTGGAATGGTTGTTTTCAGACCAACCAATGAAAGCTCTATTCAATCCAAAGCATCAATTCTCATTCGGCGATCAAGCGACGGTGGACGGTGGCGGTTGCCAAAGCGTTCACGTCCAAGCCAACGCGGACCGCTACACATTTTGGATCGACACGAAGTACGGAGTGATTCGACAAATCGATTTGCCACCCATTGCGATTCCAAGCGAACCGAACCAACCCACCGAGAAAGTGACTTTATCGCTCGAGCTTGTCGATGCGACCTTTGACGCCCCGACCACGACTCCCGAAACGAATTCGCTCCCCAAAAAACCCAAATTAGTGACTCGGTTCATTCCCCTTCCACCACCTGCACCCCCGAGTATTCTGGGGAAACCGTTCGCGGGTTTTGAATTACTAAAACAGACGACGGCCGGAGTCGAACCCACGCGGCCAACCGTTTACGCGATCGTCTATTTAGCCAACGACCAAGGTTCGCTTGTTTCTGCAACCAATCTGCAGACATGGATCGAAACGTTTCCGCCCGAATGGAAAGCGAGCCTTCACGCCGCGGCGATCATCCATCCAAGTGTCAAGGACATCGATGCCAAGACGCTTGCCTACCTTCACGACCAAGTTCGTCTGCCGTGGCTAGAAGAGATCCATCGCTCTGAGTCTTTGCCGCCTGGATTCGAACCGGGAAATCTGATTCTGGTCGATCACACGGGCCAGATCGTTTGGTTCCAGCCCGACGTCTCGCCACAAAGCTTGCCGGCTCTCGGAGCGATCGCTGCCGACGTGCATAGCGGAGTCGACGTTCCTCAACGGATTCGCGAACAATCCGAGCAAGAGCGAGCCGCCTACAAAACCGTACTTAAGAACGAGCACAACGAAGTCGTGCGACAAGGCTTAGCCGCACCGTTGCAATAAGAAGCGTAGCAGACAAACGTTCCCCGTAGTGGATCTTGTTAAAGATCCGTACGAATCAAACGTTCCCCGTAGTGGATCTTGTTAAAGATCCGTACGAATCAAACGTTCCCCGTAGTGGATCTTGTTAAAGATCCGTACGAATCAGACGTTCCCCGTAGTGGATCTTGTTAAAGATCCGTACGAATCAGAAACACACTACACCGTTTTCCATGCCCGCTCGTTGGCACTCGCCAAAACGGCATCGCAAACCTTTTGTGTCAGCAATGCGTCTCGGAAACTTGGGTGGAACGGCTCTCCCGTTTCTAACGACTTTAGAAAGTCAGCGACCTGATGGATAAAGGTGTGCTCGTAGCCAATGTTCAAACCTGGCACCCACCAATTCCCCATATACGGCATGTCACCATCACTAATGTGAACACTACGCCAACCGCGAACGACGGAGTCGTCGTGATGGTCAAAGAACTCCAAGCGATGCAGGTCGTGCAAATCCCATCGAATCGAGGCGTTTTCTCCATTGATTTCAAAAGTGTAGAGTGCTTTATGGCCTCGAGCGTAACGGGTTGACTCAAACAAACCGAGCGAGCCATTTTCAAAATGGCAGAGGAAGCTGCAGGCATCATCGATCTTGACCGGTTTCTTCTCACCCGTCTCCGCATGGACTCGTTCTTTCACAAACGTTTCGGTCATTGCGGTCACATCGTTGATGCCTCCATTGAGCCAAATGGCGGTGTCGATGCAATGCGCCAGCAGGTCGCCCGTCACGCCACTTCCAGCGGAATCGGCATCGAGTCGCCAGGTCGCCGCGCCACCTTGGGGCACGTCAGCGCTGATTGTCCAATCTTGTAAAAAGTTGGCTCGGTAATGAAAGATCTTGCCCAGTCTACCTTCATCAATAAGCTGTTTGGCAAGCGTCACCGCTGGGACTCTCCGGTAGTTGTACCATACCATGTTAGGGACGCCTGCCTTCTCGACCGCTTGGCACATCGCTTCGCCTTCGGCCTGATTCATCGCCAACGGTTTTTCGCACAGAACCATTTTGCCAGCTTCAGCAGCGGCGACCGAAATCTCTTGGTGCAGATGGTTGGGCGTACAAACATCAATCGCGTCGATGTCATCGCGTTTGAGCAATTCTCGCCAATCCGTTTCGACCGATTCATATCCCCAAACGTCAGCAAACCTCTGAGCGTTTTCGCGGTTGCGAGCGCAGACGGCCTTCAGAACCGGTTTGTACTCGGACTCAAAAAAATGAGGAGCCTGAGCGTACCCATTTGAATGCGTTCGGCCCATAAACCCACAGCCGACGATTGCTACATTAAGCGGCTTCATGCTAATCCCTCACTTATTTCATTGGTATGTGCATCACGAACTTCGATCATCGTCTTGAGGATGGTGTTCCAGGTGTTAGGATCTTCAAGCGTTGAGTTGGGGAACATACAACCATCCCAACAAAGATGCTCAATCCCCCGGCTCTCCGCATCTTTGAGCCAATACTTTGAGCATCGCACGATATCCAGCTTTCCATTCGGGTCGTCGGGCGGGCAGTGCTTTCCGGTTTTGTCATGTGACCCCGCTCCGTGAACTTGACCGTCGTTTTGTGCAACGTGGAAGTCGATAGTCCAAGGCCGAAGCTGATCGGTCATCGTTTCATAGGCCGCATCGAATTCCTCTTCGCTATAGCCTTCGCCGAGCAACGCATGCTCGGGGGCGTTGTACCCCATCAAATACAAATAGGTATGCGCCAAGTCGGCTTGGAAACCGAGCGACTCGGGCATGTCGACCGCTTCGAGCAGGTTGAGCATGTCTTTCCAGCTGTGCATTCCTGCCCAGCAAATCTCACCTTCTGCCGCGAGTCGTTCGCCATGATCGGCAGCAATTTTGGCTGCCTCTTTGAACGTCGCTGCGATCGATTTGGTGTTTGCGACTGCATCTTTTCGCCATGCGTCGACCCCGAACTCGGCACTGTCGATTCGGATCACTCCATAGCGACGCACCCCATGTTCGTTGAACCGATTTGCGATCCTGCAGGCCACCTTTACGGCCGACAGAAAACGCTCGCGTTGCTCCGCGTCGCCCATGGCAGAATCACCAACCGTCCCCGGCCAAATGGGAGCGACCAACGATCCCACCGCCAAGCCAGAATCCGAAATATTATCTGCCAAAGAACGAATCGCGTCGTCGTCCGCGTACGGATCGGTGTGGGGGTGAAACAAGAAACAATCAATCCCGTCAAACCGTTGCCCATCGACCTCGGCAGCGGCCGTCAAGTCAATCATGCGGTCCAAAGAGATCGGCGGTTCGAGTCCCTCATCGGTTCCCTTACCAACCAATCCAGGCCACATCGCATTATGCAGTTTCATCATCGCTAGCTCCCGGCCGTTGGCAAGTTGTCGTGAATCGCGGGGCACATCAAACAGCGGTTCGCCGTTCGACGGTGCCATAGACTATCTAAAGATCCTCGTACCCCTCTCCGCGGAAGGGCAACGAAGACACCTATGATTTATTTGTTTTATTTGTTCTGGATCGAGATTGCAACCGTGCCAGAAACAAATTGTGCCGTGACCCCAGGCGACCAAGCGGCCGCGATCAAGGCCCGCGATTTGCATGCCCACTCGACGACAGCAAGCTCTAAACGGCTAAGTCTTCGGGTTAATACCAACAAGCTTTCGCATGCATTCCTCACGATAGGGACGACTTGCTAAAGCCTCGGACGCAAGTGCCTGGGAGGGGCGAGATTTCGCCACAATGAAGAAGCCGCGAAGCAACGAAAGAAGAACGTCGCTGCGACCGTAGCACGCAGCCGATCGAGTGCGAAACCAATTTTCCTGCCGTCCCGTCAGGACCTCCAACGCCAGAGGATTTCGCGTCCATGGAGTCTACGTCCGTCCGGGGCGGATACATGCCGTGGTTTCGCCACGGATAATCGCCCCTTAGTTGTTAACCATTTGGTCCACGCTTGCAGCGGCATCCACGAACGGATTGCTTCGGATGGGACCAGGAGCGGTTCTTTGCCTAGCTGCAACCGACAACGTTTCTGAATAGCTGACGCACGGGTTTGAACTTCGACGTTGCGTAGGCGAGCCCGGTTGAATGAACTCTGATTCCAAACGAGCCTTGTATCCTTGCGGAGCGCTGACCTGCGGTAACGCTGGGAATGGGCTGATGCCATAGGGTCGCGCGTAACGGGCACCGTAATAGACGGGTGGATGGACGGAGAAGTAGGGCGGAGTACGATAGCCACTACCGAATCCTGCTCCAAACCCTCCGTAGAAACCGGGATATCCAATGCCAGGAAAAAGGCCAGCTGGATATTGGGCGGAAGCGGTGTTCGATGCCGAAAAAATACTGGCCACTGCGATAACGAGAGCGATTGCAAGTTTATTCATGATATTTTCTCGAAAAGAGAATCCTGGTGTGTCGTTTGTTTCGTATAGAGTAAACCCGCCGTGCTATCATTTAAGCTAGTTACCACCCATAGCCGTTTCAACCGTTAGATTCCCACAATTCACTTTTTCTGTCATGTTCGATATTTTCGCGTCGTTGCGATTTCATGAAGGATTCATTCATTGAGAATTGTCTGCGCGATTCACTCTCTTGATGGCGGTGGAGCCGAACGTGTGATGGCTCGGCTCGCATCGATGCTTGCAGGTCGCGGTCACGACGTGGCCCTTCTTACTCTCGATAACGCCTGTAAAGATCGGCACGAAGTAGCAACGGCGGTGCGGCGAATTCCGCTCGATGTGATAGGCAATCCCCAACGAGGAATCGCTAAATTATCGAGCATAAAGACTCGCCTGCTCGCGATTCGGTCAACACTTCTCCGCGAAAATCCTGACGTCGTCCTCTCTTTTTGCGACCGCAACAATATCGATGTGCTTCTCGCAACGACCCGATTGTCGATACCGGTCGTTATCAGCGAGCGAAGTGATCCCTCCGCGCAGAAGCTCAGTAAGAATTGGGTGCTCGGTCGATTTTGGGAATGCGTTCGCCGCCGTGTCTACCGGCGAGCACGTCGAATCATTGCTCTGACGCCGGAAATCGCCGCCGCTTTGCAACCGCTTTCCAAGCGTCCGATAGCCGTCATCCCCTCCGCGGTCGACCCCGTTTCCAACCTACGTCCGCTTGAGGAACGGGACAGAGTGATCCTCGGTGTGGGACGGCTTGAAAGTGAAAAAGGGTTCGGACGTTTAGTGGATGCATTCGCTGCGGTCGCAAACGACGTTCCTGGCTGGAACCTTCGAATTTTGGGCGACGGCTCGCAGCGAAATGTCTTGCAGAACAAGATCGACAGGTTAGGACTGGCAAATCGAGTCGAACTGCCTGGCTGGATACGTCCGATTGCACCGGAGTACGGCAGAGCATCACTCTTCGTCCTGCCGAGCTACTACGAAGGCTTTCCATCCGCGTTGCTCGAGGCGATGGCATCGGGAATACCTGCGATCGCAATGGATTGCCAAAGTGGATCCTGCCAAATCATCGATCATGAAGTCAACGGACTGTTGATTTCAGGTTCGAGCAACGAAATAGCTCAAGCAATTCGTCGTTTAATACTCGACGCCTGCCTGAGAGAACGTTTGGCCAAAGAAGCGATTCATGTCTCGGAGCTTTATTCATGGGAGCGTATGACCGATGCGTATGAGTCGGTCATGTCTCTTTAGACGAGTTCCCTTTTCAAATCCTGCATCGCAGGTTCAGCCCTGTTCATGCTGCGTTTTGGCAAGGTAATTTGCGATCAATGCCTGGGTCCCCCCCTACGTCCAATGCTGGTCCTTCTGTACAGGCAATCGCCTTTTTTAGGAGGACGATCTTGTTTCTTGTTCTGAAAAACAGAAAAACCCTTGCCGCGAGCTAAATTGGCGGATAGTCTATCTACAACGTCAGTGGACGCTTGCTCGGCGGAGCAGCGTTACACTAGGGATTTGAGGCCGCTTGCAGCCTATAACTGCTAAAGAGCCACGCTAAATGAATATTAGTATGCTGTCTAAGAAGAACGATACGGGTTGTGATGGTTTGTCCGGTCCTGCTTCTCCATCCGTTGCCGATGAGGACACCAAGCCCGTTAAGGACGCCCCACCGCAGGGCGATCCCATAGCTAAAAAGATGCTTGGACCGTCCACGCAGTGTGTTCACGCAGGTGAAAAACGGCAGAAATCGGAAGGTGCGATCGCCACCCCGATCTACATGGCATCCACGTTCACATTCGAATCGACCGACGCGGTGGTACGGTTCGCGCGAGGTGAAGAACCACGCGAAGAGTATGGTCGCTACGGTTCGCCCAACGAAAAAAGCGTGGAAGCAAAATTGGCCGCGTTGGATGGGGCCGAAGATGCGATTTTGTATAGCTCAGGCATGGCGGCCATCGTTGGGCTATTGATGACGAAGTTAAACGCGGGCGACGAAATCGTTTTCTTTGACCAGTGTTATCACCGCAGCCGCGAGTTTTGCAGCAAACACTTGGCTCGCTTCGGGGTCGTCACCCATCAAGTTCCCACAGGTGACTTCGCTGCTCTCGAAGCAGCGATCACTCCACAAACGAAGATGCTGGTCAGTGAATCGCCAACCAATCCGCACCTGACCGTTATCGACCTCGAAAAATTTGCTGCCGTGGGCAAAGCATTCGAGATTGAGACGCTCATCGACGCGACCTTGGCAACCCCGCTGAACATCAAGCCGATTGGCTATGGCATCGACTATGTCTTGCACTCGGCCACAAAGTATCTCGGGGGGCATAACGACCTGCTTGCGGGTGCCATTTGTGGCAGTAAACAATCGCTTGAACCGGTGCGAGCGATGCGGGGAATTCTAGGTAGCGTCAACGCACCACAAAGCTTGTACCAGCTTGAGCGTGGGCTTAAAACGTTTGGATTAAGAATGCAACGCCACAACGAAAACGGGTTGGCGGTGGCAAAGTTCTTAGAATCGCACCCACGTGTTGAGCGAGTTTATTATCCTGGCATCGAGTCGCACTCGACTCACGAAATCGCTGTGGAACAAATGAAAGGCTTTGGCGGTCTAATCTCTTTCGAAGTCAAGGATGCGGATTGGCGAGACACGTCGCGAATTGTCGACGCAGTCCGAATTCCGCGAATCGCACCGAGTCTTGGTGGCGTTGAATCCCTGATCGAACAACCCTATGTTATGAGCTACTACAACTATTCGCCTGCCGATCGCAAGCGGTTTGGAATCGCTGATAACATGATTCGAATGTCGTGCGGTATCGAAGATGGCGAAGATTTGATTTCCGATCTTGAGCAAGCCTTAACAACATGAACGATGAAAAACGAGATGAGTTTTTAGTCGGAGCAGAATTTTGCACACGAGCGATTCATTCACAAATGGATTCGCACGTGGCGTCCAATTCATCCACCGGTGCGGTAGTCCAACCCATCCACATGGCCACCACCTTTCGCCAACCCGGTGCGGGAGAATGGGGCGAATTTGACTATTCCCGTAGTGGCAATCCAACCCGGAACGTGTTGGAAAAGACGCTTGCCAACCTCGAGGGCGGTGTGGGTGCTTTGGCATTTTCGTCCGGCATGGCCGCGATTCACTGCGTCACCATGCTGCTTCGCAACGGTGATCATGTCGTCGCCGGATGCGATCTCTATGGTGGTGCCTATCGACTTCTACACAAGATTTGTGACCGTAGCGGGATTACCGTGACGCTCGTGGACATGACCGATCCGGCGGCTGTCGAAGCGGCCATGACCGCTAACACCAAACTCGTGTGGGCCGAAACGATCGGCAATCCTCGCCTCTCCGTTCCTGATCTAAAATGCTTGTCTGAAATCGCACACACACACCATTGCCGATTCGGTGTCGACAACACATTCGGTACGCCCGCACTGCTGCGACCACTCGACTACGGTGCGGACATTGTCATGCATTCGGCAACCAAGTATCTGGGTGGACATAGTGATTGTTTGGGCGGAACCTTGGCGGCCAAAGAGGAATCACTCTTTGAGGAACTCTATTACATCCAAAATGCGACCGGTGCCGTCCTCGACCCGATGACGAGCTTCTTAACAGCCCGTGGCGTCAAAACGTTGGACTTAAGAGTTCGGCGACAATCGGCGACCACGCTGCAATTGGCAAAGTGGTTGGAAACTCGCAGTGATGTCCGGAGGGTTTTGTATCCTGGACTCGAATCTCATCCGCAATACGAACTCGCGGCGCGTCAATTCGATGGTGGGTTTGGAGGCGTCTTGACATTTGAACTTGATGCTGGACTGGCTCGGACCGCACACGTTTGTGAATCAACAAGACTGTTTCAGTTAGCCGTTAGTTTGGGAGCGGTGGAATCCTTGATCGAACAGCCTGCGACCATGTCACACGCCAGTTATGACGCTGTCGATCGAGAGCGATTTGGGATCACCGACGGATTAATTCGCTTGGCGGTAGGCTTGGAATCGTTCGAAGATCTACGAAACGATCTCGATGCTGCCATGTGCCAAAACAGCTTGTCTGGTTGAGTATCGATGCCTACTCAAACCACCGGTTGCAAACCGTTGAGAGCTGCCTGCGGTGTAATCGCACGCTCAGAAACAAGAAGGTAACGACCATAGTGAGTGACGACACTCGCAATCTTTCCGACGGATAGCTAGGTCATCAAAAAGATGAACGGGAATCGGAACGCACGCGTCATTGCAATTAGATGCCAGCTTCGATAACGGCAAAAGCTCATGCTGCCCTACATTGCCTACGCGTCAAGCTTCGATTCGCATCAACGCTTAATTGCTTGGACGTACGTAGACTCGCAACCGTTTGGATGAATATGCTGAAGCGTTTGAAACAAACGTCCAATCACGGGTTTTTCCGCTGCTGTTGCCAATGCCAATTTCGGCATCGGCCCCCGCTTTCCATTTATTGATCGCAAAGATGGTTTGTTGCTCGCCGTGATTGTGTACTTGCATCGATCCGTAACCGTCGATTGGCGGAACCGGTTGGTCCCCGAAATCGTATAGGGACGAGGACGCATTTTCGACATTACCGTCGTTGGCAGCAGCGTAGTTGTTCGGCCAAAACTCAATATTTCCCGTTGCGATCGAAACACAATTCGTAACAACATCGGTCGAGCTAAACACGTCCATCGATTCGACGGGCATTTGGAAGTTAGCATTTGAAGAGACGGTTGGAATTCCAATCTGTTTTGCATTGTTCGTAAATGCATTCATACTGACGAAGACACTTTGTTCTCCGCCGTCGCTCGATTCGAGTTCCAGTAGATAGCCAACGCGATCAAACTCGGTCACCTCTGCACTTCGATCAACGTCATATTTTGGTTCCTTTGCCAATTGGCGAAGATCTAAGTCATAGACGAGTTGGTAGTCTGAAAAGCGAGGAATCATGTCAGTGAATGTTGGCATGTCTCCGCCACGAAATGCGGAAACGGGTAAGCCGGTCGCTCCCGTCAAGTTCGGCTCCGCTCGTTTGTTCCAGGCGAATCGAAAGGCGACTGCCTGCTCCACGTTGGGCGAACTCAACACGACGCTTTCACCGTCGATTGTCGCTTCAGCATCGTGAAAACCACCCGAATTCTTCCCGATGATTTCGAAATGGCTCGGCGCTTTCCCGTCACGTGTTTTCAACTCACCGCCGCTGTGCTTGAATCGGATTCGAAGCTTGCGGCCCTCAACGCTCATCGATTCCATTTCAGGACTTCGGGCAACAAGATCCGTTTGCCCGTAGTCGTTCTTGAGAGCCAGAAGCGCCAATCGATATCCGACATCTTTTTTATTTTTTGGATGGATGTTTTGCAGCGTAGCAATGTCATTGATGACAACCATCCCGGTGTTCGGAATTTGCAAGGCGGCATTTTGAGCTTCCCAAAACTGAGGCAAAATCGAGGCATCTTCCGTTCCATACATATAGGGAGCAAGTTGCACGTAATAGAATGGAAAATCACCTAGCTCCCATGCCCTACGCCATCCCTCGATGAGGGCTTGCATCTTGTCGGCATAGAGCATGCCATCGATACGGTTCGATTCACCCTGATACCAAATGGCACCGCGAATCGAATAGCGAACGATCGGATGGATCATTCCGTTGTAAAGCATCGTCGGATCTTGATGGGACTTCAGCGGTCTCTGGTTTTCGGGAAACGCCGGATGAAGCGGCACCGATCGTTTATTTTGCAATGCCGACTTCGCCTGTTGGACCCAAGATTCCAACGACGACACATGCTCGGTCATCAGGGTTTGATACAATTCCGATTCTGGGTTTTGTTGTTGTACGCGGTGATAGATGTCGTGAAGTGATTCAATTTTTCCAAATGCTTGGGCAGTCGTCCAAGGTTCGATCCGCGTACCTCCCCACGAAGAATTAATTAGCCCGATGGGTACGTCGAGTCGATTTGCTAATTCAATTGCCATATAAAAACCGACGGCCGTGAATCGACCTGCTGTTTGGGGGCTGCATACTTCCCACTTCGCAGCAACGTTATCCACAGGCGTCGGCGATGCACTATGAGCAATCTTGATGTGCCGGATATTTGGGTGGTTTGCGGCAGCGACCACCTCTCTAGCATTCTCCGTATTATCGACGACCCATTCCATATTGGATTGTCCTGAGCAAAGCCACACTTCACCAATCAATACATCACGCAAATCGATCCTGTTGGAACCTTCAACCGTCAACACGAGTGGTGTGTTGCTCGCTTTCATTGGCGGTAGTACGACATTCCAAGTTCCGTCATCTAAAGCTTTTGAGCGGATGCGATTATCTGCGATCGTCACCATGATGTTTTCACCAGGATCGGCCCAGCCCCATATCCTAATCGGCTTCTGCTGCTGCAATACCATCGAATCCCCAAAGATTCCTGGCAGCCGAACTTCGGCACAAGCTGGGGTGCTTGATCCAAACGGAAACATGATGGCTACAACGAGAAGACAAAGGGAGCGAAGACGGAGCGGGCGGGTAAGGCAATCTTTCATAGCGGATTCTCGGGGGGGGAAAAGGCGGGTTGGCATGCGTTGCTGTTCGGGATGAATATGTTCTTGCTCAACAGACCGGAGGCCGACACCACCGGCAAGGATAGGCCGGCCTCAGGACTAAAACCTTCATTGGTTAGGCTGGCGGTGCACCAACCATCGATTCCCTTAGTGTAATGAATGCTGCGGAGTATTGTGAGCAAGCCAAAAGAGTTAAAATCGGTAGAATCGAGCGCATCGATACTCGATTACCCCGTTCCCAACCATTTCGAAACGGTCGCTTCGCCATCGCCGGTTTTACGAGCTAGCCTTGAGATGCTGAGTTGTCGATCTATTGGGGGGGGAAACGTGCGCGACAACTTGCAAATGATCGTTTGTTGATTGACACTCGCAATTGCAAACCATCTCCTTTTCGCCCCCCGCGTTAGCTGAGACCTTTGTCGATGAATGCTGCTACTCCATCGAGTTCATGCCAAACTCAACAAGCTTTCTTTCGCTGCCCCGTCCCTCAATCCGATGGTGCGGCGACGATACGAATTGGTGCGAAACGCATGAGGGCGTCGGTTGCGGAAACGTCGATTGATGGGTTCACCGTCATGATCACGCCCAAGTATGCGAAACGCATTCAAATGGGCGGGACCTGGGTCCTCGATTTTCAAGAGACTCGGACGGAAGTACACCCTCAGTGGTTTTTTCAGTCACCCGAAGGTCACGTTCAGCTCGGTTTGCGGCGGCTTCGCGATCTGACCAAAACCAAACCGATCCGAAACTCCTGGAGGCCTTGGCCATCGGCGGGTCGTAGCGACCATTCAAACAACTCGACGATTATGTTTGGCGGCTTCGTCTTGGCACTGATTGCGGTTTTATCGACAACGAGACTCGGAGAACAACTTGGCACCGCCGATAAAATTGAATCGGCTTTCAAGTGGGTTGTCGGCGAACTTGACAGCCAATTCGGACGTTGGTTGTAATTTCCGCCGCTCCAACGCGTTTCCATCATCCATCCATCTTCCGTTGGGCTGCCTATCCCAGCACCCGATTTCGCACTGGGTAGGTGCATTTTGAGGGGCACACCCTTCGCATCGACGATGCCTTGCGTCTTATCCGCTTGGCGACTTGGCGAGTCCAACTTGGACCTTTCGATCCTTCACGGCATCGCTCTTGGATCATTGTGTGGGCGAGCGAAAGGCGGAGTCACCGTTTTGAAAGAACTGCCTTTACCATTGATAAAATTGAGTGGGCTGGAGCCCAAGTGGATCGCAGACATCCGAAACGGGTATCTTGCCTCGCTATGGAAAATCACGACGGCGAATCCGGCAACCGTGGTTCGAACACCTGGGTGACCACGCCCCAACAGAAAACCGCCAACGAATCTCGATTGGTTGAACGGCCACAAAGGACCCGATGGGGGGAGTAGCACTGGCCCAAACCGCTTGATAGAGCCACGTAAAAACGCCATTTCGCAATTGCCCCCCAAGAAAAGGGGGCACCCGTGCCGGTGATCTTTTTGGATCCGCCTTGACAAAAAACGAACCCACCCGTATCGTTAATCGACGATAGACAATTTAGCGGTAGTGGGCGAGCCGAACTCGAAAGGCAGAAGTGAGGGCCGCGAGTCTTCTGCTGCTGCAACAAAGATGCGATGGCTAAGCGAAAGAAGTGGATCGCGGAGCTTTCAGCAAACGTTCGATCGCTTCCGTGCGATTGATACAGACTAAAAAATTATCACCCCAGTCTATCGCCCTTTGGCGATAGCCGATAACGTGCGAAGGAGCACACCATGAGTAAGCGAATGATCATTGATGATGTCCGAGACCAGTACGCAAACGTGGCCAAAGGCGGCCTCTCGAACGAGTCAAATTCGATCCGGTCGATCGCATCTGCCTTCGGCTATTCCGAGGAAGACTTGAATCAGTTGCCAGCCGAAGCCAACATGGGATTGTCGTGCGGCAACCCGATGGCTCTTGCCGGCATTCGAGAAGGAGAAGTGGTTGTGGACCTCGGTTGCGGCGGCGGCATGGATGTGTTTCTGGCTGCTCGCAAAGTGGGTTCAACCGGTCGAGTTATCGGTATCGACATGACAACAGAGATGCTTGAGCGAGCTCGCGCGGGTCAGCAAAAGCTTGGACTGACCAATGTCGAGTTCCATCAATCAACCATCGATCGATTGCCGCTGCCAGACAATTCCGTCGACTGCGTGATCAGCAATTGTGTGATCAATTTGGTACCCGACAAGTTGGCTGTCTTTCAAGAGATAATGCGAGTACTCAAGCCTGGCGGCCGTGTGGCATTGAGTGACATTGCAACCAAGAAAGAACTTCCAAACGAAGTGAAGCAAAGCATTGAGGCCTACGTTGGTTGCATCTCCGGTGCAATTCGGATCGACGAGTATCGCAGCCTGCTTGAACAAGCGGGCCTTACTTCGGTGGTCGTGAATGAGACAGGAGCAGACCTGAACGCTTATGCGATGGCTAGCGGAGGCGAATGCTGCGGCGAGGTTTCATGCTGTTCCGATGCTGGCCAATCGCCAGCTGAGACCGAACAGAAATCATTGCATGATGGACTCGCTTCTGCGATGCAATCGTTTGATGCCAATGCCTTTGTGGCAAGCGTCCGGGTACATGCTCTCAAGCAACCTTCGACGCACGATGCAAGTTGACGAGCTAGTGCTTTGACACAGCTTGATTTTTGGCTCGGCAAAAGAGTGGCTGGGGCATCTTGCCTCAGTAAACCGCGGCTGGAAGCCACAGCCACGAAAGATGCTTACCCTCATTCTTCGTTGGGACAAAGGACGGGTAGCTCGATTAGCGAAAGGGCGGCAGATGGCAAAAATCCTACGTGCCGCCGCAGCTTGGTCCACGCACTCAATGGCGAGGGTTTTGCCCAAAGGTTCGCTTGACCATGCCTCCAAGCGTATGGTTCAACGAAAACATCGTTGAAGTGGCGTTTGAAGATCAATGGTCCGCCTCGTCCGTGGTGGACGGTGGTGCTGAGCCGATTCAGCCAGGACCCTTCGTCGCTCTCATTGAGTCGATGTCAGTGAAGACTTGGTCGAGATCCTGTTTGAACAGGTCGCCGATGAGCAGGTCGGTAACGCTTCCTCGATGATGGGGGTAGCGGCGTATGAATTCGCCAAAATTGAATCCGTCGTAATACTCGCAGACCAGTCGGCGCATCCGGTTCATCCCTTCGACGAATCCCGCCTCCCACTTGCCGATTTGCGTCTTCGAGGTATCACCATTTTGCAAGCCTTCGACAATCGCATCCGCAGCAAGTTCTCCCGACTTCAACGCCAGCATCACTCCCGATGAGTAAAGCGGATCGAGGAACCCGAAGGCGTCACCGACCAGCACCCAGCCGTCACCTGCAGCTTGGCTGGCACGGTAGGTGTAATCCTTCGTCGCCTTCACCGGGGCAACTTGTTCTGCGTTTGAAACCCGCTCTTTCACGCTGAGACAGTTCTCCATCTCCTCCGCCAAGGTGGTCTCGTGATTCACTCGCCCCTTGAACAGATAGTCGAAATCCGCGACGACTCCGACGCTTACCGTGTCATCTTGCATTGGGATGTACCAGAACCAACCCTGCTTGTCACGCAAGCTCAGAACGATGGTCGCCCCTTCGTCCTTGCCTTGATCTCGATAGGCTCCCTTGAAGTACGTCCAAATCGCACCCTTGTTCAACTCGGTATCGGGAACCCGGAGTTTGAACTTGTTGATGAGCATTGAGCTTTGACCGCTGGCATCCACGACCACACTTGCCCGAATCTCCTTCAAGTTCCCGGTCTCGTCCGTGATCTGCACACCAACGGCCCGGTCTCCCTCAAAAAGGACATCGTGAACTCGCACGCCCTCGCGAACCGTGACCCCCTGTTCTTCCGCGTTCTTCAGCATCATCACGTCGAATTCGCTGCGACGGATCTGCCAAGTCTGCGAGCATTCGTGCGGCTTGTTATCGTGGAAATAGAAGGGAGCAGAATGCTTGCCCGACGGACTCACGAACTGCACACTGTGCTTCTTGATGAAATGGCTCGACTTCATCTTGCTGAGCATTCCCAATCGCTTCAGAATCCAATAGGTTTCAGGAATCAACGACTCCCCAATATGGTAGCGGGGAAATCGTTCACGCTCGAACAGTTCCACGCGATAACCCTGCTGGGCAATCAACGTTGAAACGGTCGCACCGGCGGGGCCGCCACCGATCACGACGACATCGGGAGACTGGTGATCTAACATACTGGAACACTTTCGGTAATTGGTTGCATTGGAAAGCTGACGGCCAGTCACTCATCGATGAATGACAGATTCTCGGTATCCTCATGTGGTTGCCGGGCTTTTCGGAGCAAGTCAACCAATTGACGCAATACCTTCTTGTTTAGGTGCCCCAACTGCTGCCGATGACATTCTTGAACAGCATCGTGAACCTCGTTGAGCAGTTGCATCCCGTCCTTTGCAATGCGGACCTCGACGACTCGGCGATTCTCCGGTCTCCGCTCCCTCAAAAGCAAACGTCGTTTTTCCAAGCGATCGAGTAGACGAGTCATGTCGGGGGCACGAGAGATCAGCCGACTACCGAGCATTAACGTTGGCATCGCATCGGGATGAACCGAACGCAACAACCGCAATGCGTTGTACTGCTGAGCAGACAAGCCGACACGTCCGAAAACCTCGTCTTCGATCAACTTGAGACGGTCATAGGTCCGCCATAAGTTCAAGAAAACCTCTTGTTCCAACGAATCAAAGGATTCCTCGGCCGCTGTCGCAGTATCTCTCGATCTCTTGCTCATGCAACGAAATTAAACGTTGAAACAACTGTCGTCAAGACGTTTATCGTAAGCCCCAACAAGATCCTGCGGCAAAGTCGCAAGCATGCTCGGTCGTCCTTCGGCTCATGGAAAAGTTTTCTCCGATGCTTGTTTCGGTTCCATGCCTGATAGAATTAACCTAACTCGTCGGGGCGTCTGGTTCGTGGTATCTTTTATCCTTGCGCGTCCCCAACCAATAATTCTGTTTTGAGAGAATTTAAACTCGGCTATTTATCGCAAGAAGCGGATCGAGGGATCGACCATCGAATTCATCCAATCCTCTGAAACCACAATCGAAAACATGATGAATCATTACCAGAGCATGAGCAAACGGCTTTTCATTCTAGGTGCATCCTTGTTCAGCTAGCCACAGCCACGATCTGCACAGCAGAGGAAACCTCTACCGATGTTTGCGTCTATGGCGGCACCGCTTCGGGAGTAATTACCGCGGTTCAGGTCTCCCAGCATGGGCAAGAGCGATCCGTAGCACAGGCTTCCAGCCTGTGATGTCAAAAACACAGGCTGGAAGCCTGTGCCACCAACGAACCGACCTCAATGTATCCGAGCGACCAGCCCGTCAAAGACAGACAAATACTCGCACCTGACAAATTAAATCCGTGGCACAGGCTTCCAGCCTGTGATATCAAAAACACAGGCTGGAAGCCTGTGCCACCAACAAACCGACCTCAATGTATCCGAGCGACCAGCCCGTCAAAGACAGACAAATACTCACACCTGACAAATTAAATCCGTGGCACAGGCTTCCAGCCTGTGATATCAAAAACACAGGCTAGAAGCCTGTGCCACCAACGAACCGATCTCAATGTATCCGAGCGACCAGCCCGTCAAAGACAGACAAATACTCACACCTGACAAGGAAAATCCGTGGCACAGGCTTCCAGCCTGTGATGTCAAAAACACAGGCTGGAAGCCTGTGCCACCAACGAACCGACCTCAATGTATCCGAGCGACCAGCCCGTCAAAGACAGACAAATACTCGCACCTGACAAATTAA
>NZ_SJPY01000004.1:300000-474655 GCF_007860185.1 Novipirellula aureliae | reverse complement strand
GACGACTTGAGCGAAACGCACGATCGAGACGCTTTCTGGAAACGCCGAGGCCAAAGAAACGATGGTTTCCGCCACCGCTGCCGCAAGACCAAAATCAAGGATTCCTAACAAACCCGGTCATGCACCCTAAGGGGCTTATTGGGCTGCTCCGGTCCCCTTCTCCCACCATGGTGGTGACCGGCGAAGATGGGTAGGGAATCGCCGAAAAAGGTGGGTGAATACCTGTGTAAGTTGCACTAGGGGATTGTGACGGAGGTCCAGAAGGGGCGTTTACGGTCAGCTCGGCGACGGACATCTTCGAGCATCCCCTTTAATGATCGATCGTAATCAAATGTCACTCGACGCGATCGATGGCGAATGGTAAGCGGTGCAGACAAATCCAGGTTCTCGATCGGTCGGAGCCAAATCGTGAATTCATCCGCTGGGCCCTGTGTGATGCGAATTTGATTGTCATTGCCAATCGACGCGGAAATTGGGGCCGCACGTAGCCGGTCGGCCTGATCCCACAATTGTGGGTCGACCGATAGGCCTTCTTTAAAAGGACCGACTTCGAGCCACCAAAAGAAGTTGTCACTTTCTCTCATCGTGGCGACATCAATGTCGAGCGGCATTTTCGGCCGAACATGCGAGGGCAACTTCATCCATTCGAATAGTCTCGGTACCTCTTCATAAAAGTATTCGCGTCCCCGGCCACGATACATTACCACCATTGCATCGCTTCGATAGGTCACATAGTCACTCATGATTGCCCCGTTTCGCACCAGCGGCGTCGGGGCGCTGTCGCGTTCGCCCATCACCAAGACCATCGGAACATACGATGCATTGGGGTGATAGTGCATAATCGTTTTACCCGGTTCGCCGCTGATCGAAATCATGCCTGCCCATAAATCGGGATGCGAATAGGCGATGTCCCACGACGCAGCACCTCCTTCGCCACGTCCCGCTAAGAAGATCCGGTCGGCATCGATCGATGACCGACGCATGGCATCCCGAAGCGAAACCAATACCCGCTCATGCTCGCGAGGTGTGTATTGATAATCGGGTTGCCCGCTTCGCGTCCACAATGGTGCGACGACGATAAACCCGTTTCGCGATGCATGGCCGACTCGCTCGTTCATCGATTCGTTGTATCGTCCTGCCCACCACTCGATTTCATCGACCGGGGTGCCGCGTAGCGGGTGCAGCGATACTAAACAGGGATACTCGCGAAGCGGATCGTAGTCGGGTGGCAATTGGATCACATATCGTGGTACTGGCGGTTTTTCGAGTACTTCCTCACCCTTGCCGATGAAGTACATACCTGGAACTTGCTCGCTTTGAGCGTCTTCGGGCCAGGGCATTGTCGGCACTAAGAGCGGTAGCATGCGGTCGACATATTCGGGTTGTGCCCCTTCAAGATTCCGCAGTTCATTCAGAATCGCTTCACGTCGACCGGGAGTGCTCGGCCCCAGATATTCGGCAACCAAATCGCGGACTCGGATGAGAGCGATTGCCACGGTCAGGTTTGATTCGTTCGATCCGCTGCCGAGCAACCAACCGGCAATACCGAGTGCGACACGGTTTTCGAGCGGCACGGCATCGGACGCACCGAGCCGAATGTAGTCACTCAATCGCGACAAGGTAGCCGCCGATAAGCCCGCTTTGATCTCCGCTAAAATCGGTTGAAGCGATTCCGCTTGGTCGAGCTTTGCAATTTGAGATTCAAGTTGATTTGCAATCGCTTTGGATTGACGATCGGTATCTTGAATTTTTTGTATCGCATCTTGAACTTGTAGCCGAGTCACCCGCCCAACCTGATCAATGGGAAACTGGCTTAAGATCTGCATTGCCAAATCGTTTTGTCCCGATTCGGACCGAAGTTTTGCTTCGTCCAGCAATTGAGCGGCTTGACGTTCGACGATCGCAACCAATTGCGAATTCATCTGTTTCGCTGCAGGGAAAGTGTCGATCGCCTCTGAGAGAACTTCTGCAGCATCTCCGAATCGTTCGGCTTCAATAAAGAAGCGAACGACTTCGAGTCGACGATCGAGTTCGTCCCAATTCAATCGTCGCTTAAAGATCCGCTTGAGTGTTGCTGAATCAAGCGACCGAGTTGCGATTCGCGAATCCCAAACATAAGAGGTATCGCCTTTTAGACTTTCTAATCGGGCATAGCGTCCGTTCAATTCGGTAATGCCTTGGATCATTTCGAGAGGTGAGCCGTCGACGCCGCGTATGGTCATGACGCGGCGACCATATTCGTTGAACGCCGAGGTTCCCAGGATACTGCCGACTGCGGCAACCTCTTTACCACCGAGCGGGGTAGGTTGCCAAAAAGTAATCGGTTCTTCGATATTTCGAACATTTACCGGCTCGGCTGCTGACATCCCTTTCCCGTGCATGTAGATACGCGTTAAGCCATCATCGATGACCCAAATCGGTCGAAATTGAGGGTCGCCGTTGGTCGCGGCTGAAAACGCATTACCGTCCAGCGAAGCGATTTCCACTTTTGATCCGCGTAGCGTCAAACCGTTTCGAAGCTGGAACAATTGATCGGCTAAGCATGTCCCCGTCTGAACAAGCATTGCAGCTGTTACAAAGAGAACGAATCGTAGTGGAGAGTTTTGCATTAGGAGGGTCGTTCCGCGGAACTCGTTGTCAGAATGGTGACCGCTCGGATGAGCGAGCGTCCGAGCGGAGCGACTCCGTCTCGCAATGAGTGAACCGTCGGCATCGTCTCGTCGATCCATTGCCGCTCGCGAACCGATCGGATCCACTGCGACGCATCGATCGCCGGGTCGCGAGTCGCCAACACATCAGCAGCCTCTAGGCGGTTGAAATGGCCGGTAACAGAGCCGGCAACCCTAGCCGCGGGTTCGGCAGAATGGTTCTCGACGGAACCAGCGGCTAGCGCCGTTGGCTTGGGAAACGTACGAAACCCTCGGTTACTAGCACTCGGCTCCGAACTGGACGTCATCACAGAGAACGCAAACATGACGGCGGCAGCGATCATGGCGGCGGACATGGCCAAACGTCCAATCAGAGGAGTCGGTTTTTCAATTGCCGGATTGGTTGCCGACATGGTTGCCGGCTTGGTTGCCGTAGGCATGATTTGGTTAATTTGTTGCCACGCGAATAGTTGCCCACGACAAAGATCGCAGTGAGCGGCATGGTTAAGAAGCGGGCGGTCTTGATCGATCGGTTGACGGCGATCAATCTGATCTTGAAGTCGTTCGAGGAAATCATCACAATTCATTGCATCCTCTCTTTCAAGCCATTTGGTGAAAGGTAGTGTTTTTCCATCTGTTCGTTGACGACCTCGCGTTGGAGCAATTGCTGCATCACGGCCACGCGAGCACGGTGAACCCATGTTTTTACCGTGCCGATGGGGCATTCGAGCTCCGCAGCGATTTCGGCGTATCCGAGCGAATGTTCGTGGAACAACTGAAACGCATTTCGATGATTCGCAGGTAACGTTCGCAGGGCCAAGCGGAGTTCTTCACGGACCTCCTCGCGAGCGGCGTCTTGATTCGGCTGTGCAGCGGCGCAAACTTGGTCTAGCGCTGCCGACGGGTCTTGAGTCAACGGCAACATCTCGCGATTTTGGAAGCGTGACCGATAGGTTCGACAACGGTTTCCGGCAATCGCCTTCAGCCATGGTTCGAATGGACGCCCCGAATCCCATTTACTGAGATGCTTGGCCAAGCGAGAGAAGGTTTCCTGGGTAGCATCTTCTGCATCTTGTCGGTGGCGTAGGAATCTCATGCAGATCCCGAAAACCAACGAATGATACCGAGCGACCAATTGCTCGAACGCATCGGGGTCGTTATCACGGTACCGTTGAATGAGTAGGGGGGTGGATTCTTCCATGGGATCCCACAATTTTATCGACCGCTAAAGAAACGTTTGAGAGCATCGTCTGCTGCGTCGCGTGAATTCTCCTTCATGGTCTTTTTCAGGCCTTCTGGCAATTTTCCCGGTTTCTGTTTGGTTCGACTTTGTCGATCTTTCGCTTTCGAGTCGGAATCCGATTCGTGGATGGATAGTTCGCTACTATCGTCATCGCGACTGGGGGCCTCATCAGCGACCTCCCCCAATTTCATTTGCCGTGTTTCGGGATCGGCCACTTTTCGCACTCGATCGATTTGGTCCGCTTCATCGAGCCAAGAAGTCACGTCGACTTCCTCGAAACGACTGTCGTGGGTCCCCGCTTCGACGGTTCGCGCGGCAGCATCACCGACATTTTGGACCTCCGGTTTCTTCGGAGCTTGCAGCCCATGTTCAATCAGAATCTCAAATTCAAGTTTACCAATCTTCAAGTTGTCGCCAGGCTTTAAAACCTTTGCCTTTCCGATCGGCAACTGCTTTTCGTTGACAAACGTCCCATTGCGACTTTTGAGATCTTGGATGAGGACTCGGCTCTCCTGCACAACCAAGATGCAATGCTTGCGGCTCACCGACTCACTCTTGGGACGCAATTGGCACGAATCACTTCGGCCAATGATAAACTTATCGCTGTTGACAGCGATTTCTCTGCCGGAATGACTTCCCGTCAAAACCTTCAATTTTACCTGCATCAAACAACCTCGTGTCCATGTCTTTTTTTCCGTTACCGCGTCATGCGACCATCAATTGTCGATGAGCCACGAGTAACTTGGCAGTTTTGTAATCAAGAATAACTCCCATTCGCAATGATTCCGAATCAAATAATGACGGAATGTGGTGACACGCCTTAAAAACCGCAAAAACAAACAAACGACCGAAAAAAAAGGATGGATGACTCGAATCGTCGTAGTCCGATTCTAAATAGCTTTGCTCTCAATGGAAATCCCATTAACAGGTTTTTATAGCAAAACGAGGGCCATTAGCCCAGATTCCGCTTCACGGCACTGGAAGCCCAGCGATTAGAGCACGGAGTGTGCGGCAACCTATCGGTGGGTTACAATGCCCTGGGGCAGCATGCATCTAACAAAATATCACCCAACGATTTTACGAATCGATTGATCATTCGCGAAGGGAACATTTATGTTCAAAGGACTTGGAAATCTCGGCAATATCGCTTCCATGATGGGATCGCTTAAAGATTTGCCCGAGAAAATGAAAGAACTCAACGAGAAAATGAAGGTGGAAACGGTAAGCGGTGCCTCGTTGGACGGCAGCGTCGTGGTCGTGATGAACGGAGTCGGGCAAGTGCAATCGGTCCAGATCGCCAGCGAGTCGGGCGGTGCCGCGCTTGAACCTTTGGTGATGGAAGCGACCAATAACGCGGGTGCTGAAGCGAAGCAACTTTACGCCGACGCAATTACGCAAATGGTAAACGAAATGGATTTGCATATCCCTGGTCTCGACAATATTCTCGCTCACTTAACGGGCGGTTAATGGCTTTCACGCATCGCACCACCAATTCCGGTACCGAGTCGCTCGCCGCTGATCCGAAAGCGGAATCGAACGTCGGATCCTCGAGCTCGTCCACCAATCATCTGGCCCCCAAGAATTATGCCGGAGCAGTCTCGGGGCTGGTCGACCAACTAGGAAAACTGCCTGGTATTGGTCGCAAAAGTGCCGAGCGTTTGGCTTTTCACTTGCTGAGGGTTCGTGAAGATGAAGCGTTGGCGTTGGCCGAGGCTATTCGGCGGGTTCGGCAAGACGTTCGTTATTGTTCGGCTTGTTATAATCTAGCAGAAACCGAATTGTGTTCGATTTGCTCGGACCCGAACCGCGATACGACTCGGTTGTGCGTGGTGGAACAGCCTCGCGATTTGATGAGCCTGGAGCAATCAAGTGCCTACCAAGGTCTTTACCATGTTCTATTGGGGCGTATCGCCCCGTTGGACGGGATCGGTCCCGATCAACTCACCATCGAAGCACTTGTCGACCGGGTTCGACTCGGCGAGTTCCGTGAAGTGATTATGGCGACAAACCCCACTGTGGAGGGTGACGGCACCTCGCTGTACATTTCGAACCTGCTCAGTGAGTTCCCCGTCCAGATGACTAGGTTAGCTAGGGGGATTACAGCGGGAAGTGTCTTAGAATATGCAAATCGTGAGATGATTGCGGATGCACTAACCGGTCGGCAAAAGCTATAATGGCCTTGCTGGCTTGGCACGGTTTGTGCTCTCCTTCACCCAATGAAGGTCAGCCGAGTCTCGAGTAAATAGTAGCCGAGTCTCTCCGAGACTCGAAAAAAAGTAGCCGAGTCTCTCCGAGACTCGAGTGCAAGTAGCCGAGTCTCTCCGAGGCTCGAAAAAAAGTAGCCGAGTCTCTCCGAGACTCGAGTACAAGTAGCCGAGTTTCTCCGAGGCTTGAGTACAAGTAGCCGAGTCTCTCCGAGGCTCGAGTACAAGTAGCCGAGTCTCTCCGAGACTCGAAAAGAATAACGTACCGAATTAGTTACTTAGGTAGGCTTCTGACCGCTTGTTTCGGCAAGCGTGGTCGCGAGCCTGTCTGGCGATACATTGCACGTCTCGAAGAGACGGTTTGTCGTGTTATCCGTCTCGGAGAGGCGGAGTTACAACTTTAAAAATTCCTCTTTTGATTGAGAATGCTGCAATGCGGATGTCAATGGGCTTACAGGCCCGGCAAATGCAGGTCCAAAAATTGGCGCCACGGATGATCCAGTCGATGGAGATTCTGCAGCTTCCTATGCTGGCCCTGCAGGAGCGGATCGAGCAGGAGATGAATGAGAATCCGCTGCTTGAACAACAAGATGCGGATCCGACCGATCCCGAATCGTTAGAAGATGACCGCCCGTCGGCGGATACGCGGAGCGAGGACGAGAAAGAGTTGGTTGTCAACGATGACCATGACAATCAGGAAGACTTTGAGCGTCTTCAAAATATGGTCAACGATCTACCGAGCACCTTTGACGATTCGTTTCGTCGGTCATCGAACCGCGTCCAAGAGGATTCCGATCGACGGCACGACTTGATGGCAAACGCTCAATCAAGGCCGGAGTCGCTCAACGATTTTCTACTCCATCAATTGTCCGAACTCGATATTGACGACCGGATTGAACTGCTTGCCGAGCGGATCATCAGCACGCTTGACGCACGGGACGGCGGCTACTTGAGGACGCCGATTGCCGACATGTTGCCTGCTGGGCATACGGACGAGGATCTGCAGCTTGCGGAGACCGCGTTGAAGGTCGTTCAGTCTCTTGAGCCCGCCGGAATTGCGGCTCGTGATCTGAGCGAGTGTTTATTGAACCAGCTATCGCCAACGGCCCCATTTCACGATGAGATGGAAATTTTGATCAAGTCACATTTGGTCGACTTAGCCGAAAACCGCCTGCCCCAGATCGCCAAAAAGACCGGCTTTACTTTGGAGCATATCCAGGTCTTGAAGGAGGAGCTGCATACGCTCAATCCGAAGCCAGGAGCGGCGTTCATGGAGACGTATGTTCCGAACGTGACGCCTGACATTATTTTGGAGCGAAACGAAGATGGCAACTACGAAGTCCGCCTTGATGACGATCGGGTCCCAACGCTTTACATCAGCGAGTACTATCGCCGTCGGTTGCAAGACCCCAATAGCACCTCCGAGGAACGCGAGTTTATCAAACAGAAGATCAGCAGTGCTCAATGGTTGATCGACTCGATCGAGCAGCGACGCAGCACGCTGACAAAGGTGGCGGAAGCGATTGTCGAGCATCAGAAGCGTTTTTTAGACGAGGGGCCGGAGGCGATTGAGCCACTTAAAATGCAGCAAATCGCTGATAAGGTTGGCGTTCACGTGACAACCGTTAGTCGTGCGGTCGATGACAAATGGATCCAAACGCCTCGAGGCATTTTGCCGCTCAAGCGGTTCTTTGTCGGCGGAACCCAAACCGAAGGGGGCGAGGATGTCGCTTGGGATACGATCCGATTGAAGCTGCAAGATTTGATCGACAAGGAAGACAAAAGCGATCCTTACAGCGACGAGCAGTTAGTTGAAGAGCTGAAGAAATCGGGCATGACGGTCGCTCGTCGGACGGTTACCAAGTATCGCAAGCGAATGACGATTCCCAGCAGTCGCCAACGTCGCGATTGGACGCTTGTTAAGAAATAGGTTTTGCCCAGCGGGTCGCAAGACTCTTAGCGTTATGCTTCAAACACGCATTCCGCTAAGCACGTGATCGAGCGTAATACAAAAAAACGCATCGCTGTTGCCCCAAGGCTGGCGATTCTTGCGATTACGTTTATACTGTCGGGCATTCTTCTAGTGCCGCGTCACATTCTCGTCCCCCAACCGATTAGCACATTGCCGTCATGACGGACTACAACCTCACCCACTTGAAGCAGCTCGAAGCGGAAAGCATCCATATTTTTCGTGAAGTTGCTGCCGAATTCAGTAAGCCTGTCATGCTGTATTCGATAGGAAAAGACTCAGCCGTCTTGTTGCATTTGGCACTCAAAGCGTTCCATCCGGGCAAAATCCCGTTTCCGCTGTTGCACGTCGACACGACGTGGAAGTTTCATGAGATGATCGAGTTTCGTGATAGCTATGTCCGCAAACAACTCGGTTTGGATCTGCAGGTCTATATCAACGAAGAGGGGCTAAAACACGACATCAAGCCATGGGAGGACAGCGAACGCCATACGGAGATCATGAAAACCGATGCGCTCAAAGCGGCTCTCGATCTGTACGGTTTTGATGCTGCATTTGGCGGAGCGAGACGTGATGAAGAGAAAAGTCGCGCCAAGGAACGTGTTTTTAGTTTTCGCGATAAATCGCATCGTTGGGACCCCAAAAACCAACGCCCTGAATTGTGGAACTTGTTCAACGGACGCGTCAAGAACGGCGAATCGATTCGCGTCTTTCCGATGAGCAATTGGACCGAGCTTGACGTTTGGCAGTACATTCATTTAGAGCAGATCCCGATTGTTCCGCTGTACCTGTCGGCACCTCGAAAAGTGGTCAATCGCAACGGCGTACTACTGATGCGGAACGACGACCGAATGCCGCTACTTGAAGGTGAAAAGGAAGAGACGAAAATGGTCCGTTTCCGGACGCTCGGGTGCTATCCGTTGTCTGGCGCAGTGGAAAGTGAAGCGACGACATTGCCCGAAGTGATCCAAGAAATGTTGCTCGCGACGACCAGTGAACGGCAAGGACGAATCATTGACCAAGATGAAGGTGGTGCGGGAATGGAAGAGAAAAAACGACGCGGATACTTTTAAGAAGTTTGACGGGTGAAGGGTCAAGTTTGAAAACCAAACTTCCTCTCGCCCCCAATCTACATTCTTTCAAACTTCAACCTTCAAACTTCAACCTTCAAACTTCAACCATGTCCCATAAATCTGATCTGATCGCCACCGATATCGACGCTTACCTCAAGCAGCATGAGCACAAGCAATTGCTTCGCTTGATCACGTGCGGCAGTGTTGATGATGGGAAAAGCACGCTGATTGGTCGTTTGTTGTACGACAGCAAGATGATTTATGAAGACCAATTGGCTCAGCTCGAGTCCGATTCCAAAAAAGTCGGTACCGTTGGCGGTGATTTCGACCCTGCACTACTGACCGATGGGCTCAAGGCTGAGCGAGAGCAAGGGATAACGATCGATGTCGCCTACCGTTACTTTAGCACGGCGAAACGCAAATTCATCATTGCGGACACTCCGGGTCACGAGCAATACACTCGGAACATGGCGACCGGAGCGAGTAGTGCGGATTTGGCCGTTATTCTTATCGACGCTCGGCACGGCGTTTTGACTCAGACGAGACGACATAGTTTTATCGTGTCGTTGTTGGGCATTCGGCACGTGGTTGTTGCTGTGAATAAAATGGATTTGGTCGACTTTAGCGAAGACCGTTTCAATGAAATTTGTGACGACTACCGATCTTTTGCCACGCGGTTGGATTTGCCAGACGTGCATTTTATCCCAATCAGCGCACTCAAAGGCGACAACTTGGTTGACCGCAGTGAAAATATGCCCTGGTATGATGGCAGCACGCTGATGAACTTTTTGGAGACGGTCTACATCGGCAGCGACCGGAACCTCCAAGATTTCCGGATGCCTGTCCAATTAGTCAATCGCCCTAATCTGAACTTTCGCGGTTTCTGTGGTACGATCGCGTCGGGCATCATTCGCAAGGGCGAAGAGATTATGGTGCTGCCGAGTCGGCAAAAGTCGAGGGTAAAAGAGATCGTTACCTATGACGGGAATTTGGACGAAGCGTTCACACCGCTTGCGGTCACGTTGACGTTGGAAGATGAAATTGACGCCAGCCGTGGTGATATGATTGTTCGTGAAGGAAACCTGCCCAAAAGTCGCGACCACATTGAGGCGATGCTCGTTTGGATGGATGCCGGGTCGATGGTTCCGGGCAAGACCTACTTGTTTAAGCACACGACCCAAACAATGCCAGGAACAATCGATACACTGAAATACCGCGTTGATGTCAACACATTGCATCGCGAGCCAGCACCTCAGTTGGAGCTCAATGAGATCGGACGCGTCAGTATCTCGCTGAGTGGTCCACTGCACTTTGACGCATACCGTCGCAACCGCGGAACAGGTGCGTTTATCGTGATCGATCGTTTAACCAACGCGACCGTCGCAGGCGGGATGATTTTGGACAAGTCGGGCGATGAAAAGACTCGCTCGGTTTGGGATGATGATCTGGCAGCCGATCCGTCGGGCGATCCTAATGCCGTTTCCGCCGTCACCTCTGAGGAGCGAGCAGCTCGGTTTGGCCAAACAGCGATTACCGTTCTACTGACCGGTTTGACCGGTAGTGGAAAGACGTCGATTGCGCTTGCCGTCGAGCGGAAGTTGTTTGATGCAGGAAGAGCGGTGGCAATGATTGATGGTGAGAACGTACGTCGAGGTCTCAGCCGCGATCTCGGCTTCTCGGCAGCCGATCGAAGCGAGAATCTTCGCCGTAGCGCCCACTTGGCTCATGGCATCAATCAGGCGGGAATGATTTGCCTCGCCTCCTTTGTGGCACCTTCGGAAGAGGTGCGAAATAAAGTTAGCCAACTGATTGGCGACGAACAATTCGTCGTCGTCCACGTCGCAACGCCGATCGATGTTTGTCGCGAAAGAGACACGAAGGGGCAGTATGCCAAAGCGGATGCAGGCGAATTGTTGAATTTCCCAGGCGTCACCGCGGTCTACGATGAGCCCACCAATCCTGACTTGGTGATTGATTCGTCAAAACAAACGATCGATGAGTGTGCGGATGAGATTGTCAAACTGCTCAAGACAAAGCAATTCATCCGTTGATCGTTTTGGTTCCCTACGCCGTTCACCTAAAGAAGGGAAGAGTACCTGGAACAAAAACTGCGGGAATTTGTTTTTACGTAAACAGCAAGTTTCGAGCACCCGTCTCTGAACCGACTCATTCTATCTATCCCGTAATATGACCAAGAACGCTCAACGACTTCGCAATTCAAAATGTGTTCCCTGCGAAGGCGGTATTGCCGTACTTGAACACAATAAAGCTTTGTCCCTCTTGGCATCGATTCCCGATTGGTCGATCAATGAAACTTCGTCTGCAATCGTGCTTCACAAAAAATGCTCGAACTTCGTTGCCGCGATCAAGTCGATCAATCGTATTGCGGAGCTAGCCGAAGCGGAGCAGCACCATCCTGATTTGCATCTGACAGGCTATCGGCAACTGGCAATTGAATTGACAACGCATGCGATCGGTGGGCTGAGCGAGAATGATTTCATTATCGCAGCGAAAATTGACCAGCTATTTCGAGAGTCTGACACGTGATCGAAATTGCTCGGCATCGTGCGTTGGCTCTACTCTCGCAGTGTACCGGCGACCACATTTGGAGTCTCGATCATTGCCGCAGTGTCCGCGTCCCCGAGAACTGGATCGTAGAACTGGCCGACCGCTACGAATCGGGTTTCCGGTCGGATCGGCAAACGATCTATATCGATGATCAAGTCACCAATCAATATGAAGGCATTCGCGATGTCGATTTGGCGATCCGAATTGGCGTAGCCCTCGGTTTGGATATCGACCGAATCACCGCGACAGCATTGAGTCGAAGTGCAATCGTCGCCGCGATCAAAGAAGCGATTATGAATGGCGATTGACATTCCGGATTGATCTTTCGCTCCGCGAGGACGATTTGGTATTGGAATTGGCATCATGGACATCTTGCCAATCCAAAAAACGTTTCCCGCGGCGATCGCCCCAACGCCGATCGCCCCAACGCAGTGCTCAAACTTGGTCGGTTTTGATGCGCTTCGTGCCTTCGCCGCATTGGGCGTCGTGTTGTTGCACGCCTGCGTCCCCTACCTGCAGCACCCGATGCCAGGTCTAGCATGGTCGGTCACCGATATCCGTTCGGAGGCAGCGAACGGTTTTACAAGTTCAGCAATCGATTGCCTATTTTGGGGAATCGAAGTATTTATCATGCCCATCTTTTTGCTCTTGGCAGGCTACTTTGCCTACCAAACCATGTCTCGGCGAGGCAGCGAGCAATTGATCAAGACGCGTGCGAAGCGGTTGTTGATTCCGTTGGCGTTTGCGAGTTGCGTCGTCTTGCCGATCGGCCTTTACACCTGGGTATTGGCATGGGTTGCCGAGGGTACCGTCGCCGCGGTGAAGCTAAAAAGCCTGAAATTTGATGGCGAAATCGACCGCGATTTGTGGGGTTTGAGCCATTTGTGGTTCATGCTCTACCTGTTCTTGTATATCGTGGCGACCGGAATCACGGTTGAAATTTGGAGAAGGTATCGCGATTGGTTTCCGTCGTACCTGCATTCGCTTTGCCGTTCGATCGGAAACCGTTCCCTGCACGTTTGTGCGATCCTATTTCTGACCGCAAGTGCTACGTTGCTGGTTGCCCCTGAAGTCGTTTGGGGATTTCAGCATGCGTTTGCGCCCGTGCCGAGCAAATGGTTGTACAGCGGCAGTTTTTTCGCTGGCGGTTTATGGATCGCGGCAACAGACCCAAGCTTTCATTGGCTGAGGAAAAGACGAGGCGTCTTGGGGATCGCAAGTTGGATGTTCTTAGCAACCGCGGTCACACTCGGGCGTTGGCATTTGGAGTTCAGCAATTTAGCGACCGGTA
This sequence comes from Novipirellula aureliae, assembly GCF_007860185.1. NCBI lineage: Bacteria > Pseudomonadati > Planctomycetota > Planctomycetia > Pirellulales > Pirellulaceae > Novipirellula > Novipirellula aureliae. The sequence goes on along the minus strand of NZ_SJPY01000004.1, from coordinate 461,659 downwards.
GCGATTGGCCAGCTTCGGTTGCGTTAGCAATCATCACGGTCGCAGCGGCATGGTTGATGACGCTGTGGCTATCGACCGCCAGCTTATCGTTGAATCGATTGCCGGTATCGGTCCAATATCTCGCGGCCGCTTCGTTCTGGGTCTATTTGGTCCATCATCCGCTGCTCGGGCTTACGCACCTCGATTTGAAGCTAATGATGCCGGAAGTCAATCCAGCAGCGAAAACAGCAATCTCGTTTGCCGTTAGCGTGACGGTTAGTTTGTTGACTTACGAAGCCTTTGTCCGGAAGACTCGGCTTGGAGAGCGTTTGGGAATGGCATGGGAGTTTCCGGGCAAAGAAGTTCCATCGACGATCCCAATGCGAACGCCATCAGAGACGTCCGAGCGAAGACGCGCGGCATAGGCTTGCTCTACGTCCGTTGTCGCCTCGAATCAGGTCGTTTCGCGTTGATTGTCGCTTCGCCAGCGTTGATTGTCGCTTCGCCCTCTGAGCGGCAGGCAATTTCGAGCTGAGGATAAATCAGTGGACCAAGCCAATCCGTGGAGGCTTTCCGCTCGTTGAGTGGAATGACGTTATGGCGAAGCCGTCCAAAGGATTTCGTCATTTGGAAACCGCGTGTTCTTGCAGTTCCTCCAGCGAGGCGAATTCCAATGCACTAATATGGGTCGACTCAAGGACGACTGCCGGGGCCATCTCGGCATCGTAGGCCTCTTTCCAGCGTGCTGCGCACAAGCACCAACGGTCGCCCGGTTTTAGGCCAGGGAACTGGAAGATTGGATTGGGCGTCGACAAATCGTTACCTCGCGATTTTGAAAACTGCAAAAAATCAGCCGTCATCTGGGCACACACCACATGGAGTCCTGCGTCGGAAGCTCCGGTATTGCAGCAGCCATCGCGATAAAAGCCGGTCATCGGATCGGTGCTGCACGATTCCAACTCGGTCCCGAGCACGTTTTTAGCTCCCATTTTGTCTGCTTTTCCTGGTAAGAGTCGATTTGGATGTTCTGTGAAAGTCGTGTTTGAAGTGACTAACGTTTTTAGCGGATTTCGTTATCATAGGGCAGCGAAAGGACGAAGTCTGTTTCGAACATGCCTAAATTTCTGAAAATGCAAAACGAGAGTTCTGACATGGACGTGATTCTACAGGGTTTGACCGAGGCCCAAACCGATGCAGTAACTCATATCGACGGCCCGTTATTGATTTTAGCAGGCCCCGGTTCTGGGAAAACTCGTGTCGTTACGCATCGAATCGCCTACATGATCAACCAGGGCGTCCCGCCGTCTCAGATCGCTGCATTGACATTCACCAACAAAGCAGCCGATGAAATGCGGGCTCGTGTCGAGCAGTTGGCACCTGGGAAATCGGTTTGGATGGGCACGTTTCATCGATTTTGTGCTCAGCTGCTTCGCCGCTATGCCACGATGGTAGGATTGACCGAAAACTATTCTATCTACGATTCATCCGATGCGAAGCAGGCGATGAAGCGAGCGATCGAAGCCGCCGACATCTCGACTTCGCACACTTCCCCCGAACAGATCGCCACGACGATCAGTAACGCGAAGAACCGCTTGGTCACCCCTGAAATGATGCTTGCCGCAACCAAGCGGTCGGGCCCGACGATGGCAGCGCGAGTCTATCCTGTCTATCAACAACAATTGTTGACTGCCAACGCCGTCGATTTTGACGATCTACTTTTGCATGTTGCCCTGCTACTCAAAGAGCACCCGGAACTCAGGCAAGAGCTTGACACTCGGTTTCGTTATATTTTGGTGGACGAGTATCAAGACACGAACCTGGCCCAATATGCGATTGTTCGCGGATTGTCGATCAACCATCCGAATTTGTCCGTTACCGGTGACCCCGATCAATCGATTTACGGGTGGCGCGGTGCGGACATCAATAACATATTGGATTTCGAGAAGGATTATCCGTCAGTCAAAACGGTTCGCTTGGAACAAAATTACCGTAGCACCCCGAACATTTTGCGCGCTGCCGATCAATTGATTCGCCACAACCGCCGGCGAAAGAACAAAGAACTTTACACGCACAATGACGAAGGGGATGCGGTCACGCTGCGGATCTACGAAAATGGTTACGAGGAAGCGGACGGGATCGCAGACGAGATTGCTAACGCCATTGCGGTTGAAGGATTTCGGCCTCGCGATTTTGCAATTCTGTACCGCATGAATGCTCTTTCGCGATCGATCGAACATTCGATGCGACGGCGAAATCTGCCGTACCAAATTATTAATGGACTCGAGTTCTATCAACGAAAAGAGATCAAGGATCTGCTCGCTTATTTACATCTCATCAACAATCCGAAACACGACGTCGCACTGCAGCGTGTGATTAACACTCCGACGCGAGGGATCGGAACCAAGACGATAGCGTATTTACGGAGCCATGCGGATCGGCACGGCATTCCGATGCTCGAAGCGACTCGCCAAGTCGACCAAATCGAAGGTCTGGCAAAACGATCGGCGACAGCGGTGAAACGGTTTGTCGAGCTGTATGACCGCTTGGCGATCAAGGCCACCGCGACGTTGGAGGACTTGATTCGTTATATCGTCGAGGAAACGAGGTATGAAGATCACTTGCTAAAGACGGTGGTTGATGGCCAGGACAGTAGCGCGGTAGCGAATGTTGACGAGTTCATCACAGCGGGGGTCGAGTTTGACCGCTACCATCCCGACGATGGATCGCTAGAACTGTTTTTGGAGCAAACCGCTTTGGTGGCCGATACGGATGCGTTTGAAGACAACACCGACCGAGTCACGGTGATGACGTTGCACGCGGCAAAGGGTTTGGAGTTTCCGCGAGTCTTCGTGATCGGCGTCGAGGATGGTTTGCTTCCACATTCCCGATCGAAGGATACCGATAGCGGGTTTGAAGAGGAGCGGCGTTTGTTGTTTGTCGGAATCACGCGAGCGAAGGAGCGATTGCAATTGTCATGCTGTAAGAGCAGGACGATGCGAGGCGAATCACGGCCCGCGATTTCCAGTCCATTCTTTAACGAGTTGCCACTCGACGAGATGCGACGAGTCGAAAGCGAACTCGAACGAAATTGGTTCGACGAGGATTCGCAAGACGATTACCCCGAGTCGTGGGATTTGCCTGAGGAAGAGGATGACGAGGATTTCGATTCCGAGGCGGCCGCGTCCGTCAAGGAAACAGCCGATCCGCCGTTTGACGAGTCGTGTCAATTGCCCGAGGAAGAACTCAAAGAGCTAGTGGCAAAAAAGAAAAAGAAAAAGAAGGCCGTCTTGGGACTCAAGACCGCTGCCGATTTGATGTCCGGTCCATCGAGCATCCCCGTTACCGCCTACCGCGAAGGCAATTTGGTACGACACGGCGAGCATGGCGAAGGCCGAATCGTCTCGGTTACCGGGCGCGGCCCCAAGCGAACGGCGACAATACGATTTGACGATGGCGAACACCGATTCCGGCTAGCCTTCTGCGAATTGGAATTGATCGATGGTTGAAGAAACATCGCGAACAGATCGTGCAGTTTTTAAGTTCAGCAGAGTCAACAGCTTAACGACCTCCCCCAAGCGAAGCTTGGGGGAGGTCGAACCAGTACTTATCTTCCCCTAACACCGTAAAACGATATGAATGAATTTGGAAAGACCGATGCGCTCGTGGGCGTCATCATGGGAAGCCGCAGCGATTGGGAAACCATGATCGCTGCGACCGAGGTGCTCGATGAACTAGAAATCCCCAACGAGAAAAACGTCGTGTCAGCACATCGCACTCCGATGCGAATGGTTGATTATGCAACCAGTGCATCGGAGCGTGGATTGAAAGTCATCATTGCGGGTGCGGGCGGTGCTGCCCATTTGCCGGGAATGGTTGCTTCGGAAACGAATTTGCCCGTAATTGGCGTGCCAGTGCAAAGTCGGGCTTTGCAGGGGCTCGACTCACTGCTGTCAATCGTACAAATGCCAGGCGGAATCCCCGTCGCGACGATGTCAATCGGGAAATCGGGTGCCAAGAACGCAGCAATTTTGGCAGCTCGTATCTTGGCGTTATCCGACCCAAAATTGGCGCAGCGGTTGGCCGACTTCGTTGCAAAACAGACTCAAAGTGTGATCGAATCCGCAGAACTATAAATGAAAACTTCAAACAAGATCATCCTTCCCGGCGGCACCATCGGTATGGTCGGTGGCGGTCAACTAGGCCGGATGTTCGCGCATGCGGCATCGAGTATGGGATACCGCGTCATCGTCTTCTGCGGGTCGAACAACGAACCAGCAGCCCAGGTCGCACACGCCTGTGTCGTGGGCCAATTGAACGACTTGGCAGCGGTCGAAGCGTTCGCCGGTCAATGCGACGTGATCACGTTGGAATTCGAAAACATTCCTGCGGAAACGATCGCTGCGTGCCAGCAATATGCTCCGACGCATCCATCGGCAACTGTCTTGGCGACGGCACAAGATCGCTTGGTCGAAAAGAACACGCTCCGAGATGCTGGATTGCCTGTGGCCCCGTTTGCTGAGGTGACCGATTTGGCTTCGCTTTCCGCTGTATCGAAAACAGTAGGCTGGCCTTTGATTCTGAAAACGGCCCGCAGTGGCTACGACGGCAAAGGCCAACACCGTCTTGAATCGATTGAGGGTGCCAAGGAGGTGGATTGGGTGAGCCAACCGCAATGGGTCGCTGAAAAATTCGTTCGTTTCGATCGCGAGGTATCGGTAGTGGTTGCCCGGACCGTGGATGGACGCACCAGCACGTTTCCGGTGTTTGAGAACGATCATGCGAACCACATTCTCGACATTACCATGTTACCCGCAGCCGTCGATGAGAAAGTCGAACAGCGTGCAAAAGAGATTGCGATTGCGGCGGCAGAGTCGTTGGGTGTGGTTGGTTTGTTATGTGTCGAATTGTTCGTCAAAGGCGACGAGGTCATTATCAACGAAGTCGCTCCGCGGCCACACAATTCCGGGCACGTGACGATCGAAGCGTGTCACACCAGTCAGTTTCAGCAGCATGTTCGAGCCGTCTGTGGTCTGCCGCTCGGGTGCACCGATTTGGTTTGCGGTGCCGCCGCGATGGCAAACTTGCTCGGTGATCTATGGCCGGATGAGACGACGAGTCCGCCCTGGGATCGAGCACTTGAGGTTCCCGGTATTAACCTTCACTTGTACGGCAAGCAGCATGCAAAGCCAGGCCGCAAAATGGGGCATGTAAGTTGCATCGGCAGCGACCGAGATCAAGTGGTCGCCGCCGTTAAGGACGCAAGATGTCGCTTGTCATCTTAGTGTCGTAAGCATGTAGGCTGGGTCAAGTTGTTTTCTATAGAAACGACGCAGATCCGGCATCCACCGCTTAGCCGGTATGAAAGGTAAAGGTGAAGTTTTGGTCAGCCATGTTATTCTTCTTGCGAGACAGGATAAACGCCTCCTTCACCGTTTGTTCGTCTACGAATCGATACGAATGAAAACGAGGCTGGTGGTGTTTGTTCCAAAATTTGAAACCGCTAATCGACGCTAATGAACGCTAATCAAGCATGGGCGTCCAGGTTCGAATGATTTCATTAGCGTCGATTAGCGTGCATTAGCGGTTCGTTTCGTCATAAGACCAACATTTACCTTTCCCCTGAGGGAACGCTTCGCGAAGATCAAGACTGACCCCGACGAAGTCCTCCTCAGTGAAAACCGAAGATCAAGACTGACCCCGACGAAGTCCTCGGCTTCAGACCCGGCATCCACCGCTTAGCCGGTATGAAAGGTAAAGGTGAAGTTTTGGTCAGCCATGTTATTCTTCTTGCGAGACAGGATAAACTCCCCCTTCACCGTTTGTTCGTTTACGAATCGATACGAATGAAAACGAGGCTGGTGGTGTTTGTTCCAAAATTTGAAACCGCTAATCGACGCTAATGAACGCTAATCAAGCATGGGCGTCCAGGTTCGAATGATTTCATTAGCGTCGATTAGCGTGCATTAGCGGTTCGTTTCGTCATAAGACCAACATTTACCTTTCCCCTGAGGGAACGCTTCGCGAAGATCAAGACTGACCCCGACGAAGTCCTCGGCTTCAGACCCGGCATCCACCGCTTAGCCGGTATGAAAGGTAAAGGTGAAGTTTTGGTTAGCCATGTTATTCTTCTTGCGAGACAGGATAAACGCCTCCTTCACCGTTTGTTCGTTTACGAATCGATACGAATGAAAACGAGGCTGGTGGTGTTTGTTCCAAAATTTGAAACCGCTAATCGACGCTAATGAACGCTAATCAAGCATGGGCGTCCAGGTTCGAATGATTTCATTAGCGTCGATTAGCGTGCATTAGCGGTTCGTTTCGTCATAAGACCAACATTTACCTTTCCCCTGAGGGAACGCTTCGCGAAGATCAAGACTGACCCCGACGAAGTCCTCTTCTTCTTGCGAGACAGGATAAACGCCTCCTTCACCGTTTGTTCGTCTACGAATCGATACGAATGAAAACGAGGCTGGTGGTGTTTGTTTCAAAATTTGAAACCGCTAATCGACGCTAATGAACGCTAATCAAGCATGGGCGTCCAGGTTCGAATGATTTCATTAGCGTCGATTAGCGTGCATTAGCGGTTCGTTTCGTCATAAGACCAACCGGGGTTGGTGTATTTACCTTTCCCCTGAGGGAACGCTTCGCGAAGATCAAGACTGACCCCGACGAAGTCCCTGCCGCCCCGCTAGGAGAGCAGAGCGACACCAGCGGCAAAACCGCCTTAAGCTTTACTCGGTTTCGTGCACAACGAAACGATCACTAGCGTCAAGAACGCTAGTGGAATCGTCACGATGCCTGGCTGACTGAACGGAGCGATCGCGTCGGCGGCGTCCCATCCATAAACCTTTTGGTAGGTGTCGGCCGATAATAGGATCCACCCCAGCGAACTGGTCATACCGACCAGAACACTGGCGATAATCCCTTCCTTGGTTGTTCGTTTCCAAAACAACAACATCACCAATGCGGGCAGGTTGGCGCTTGCGGCCACACAAAATGCCCAACCGACCAAATAGCTGACGTTCATCTCTTTGAAAATGATGCCGAGGAAAATGGCGATGATGCCGACGACGACGGCAGCCATCTTGGCAACTCGCACTTGAGCATGTCCGCTCAGCTTGATCCCCAAAACGCCGCCAATCAAATCGTGAGCCACCGCACCGCTACTAGCCAAAATCAAACCGCTGACCGTTCCCAATACGGTCGTGAACGCAATCGCTGAGATGATCGCAAACAACCACTGACTCATGCTTCGAGCCAATAAGGGCGCAGCCATGTTCGAGTCGGTTAGGTCCAGCGATCCACTGGTCATCGCTCCTAGGCCCAAGTACAGCGTCAGCACGTAGAAGAAACCGATGCTGGCGATTCCCACAATTGTACTTTTTCTCGCCGCCGATGAGTCTTTGACGGTGTAGTAGCGAATCAAAATATGCGGTAGCGAAGCAGTGCCACAAAAAAGCGCCAACATCAGCGAGAGGAAGTTGATTCGGTCGGTCGTGCCGCCGCCGCGAATGCCTGCGAACGTCGGATGTTCTCCTGGACGCAGCACCCGATTGCCAGCGGTTGGTTTCTGATAGAACACCTTGGTCGTCGAACCATCGTCATGCCGAACAACACTTGTTCCCCAAAGCACCACCTCGCTATCTCGAATCACGTTGAAGAACTCGATCGGTCCGACTGGCGAAGATGGCGTGTAGCGATCGGGTAGCTTTGCTAAATGTCCCACTGGCTTGAGTTCTCGTTGCCCCTCGCCATCGCCAAACGGTAAGCCGTCGACCAGCTTGCTACCATCGGCACGGTTCGTCATTGATTGAGCTTGGGATAGAATCACAAACTCCGATACCGATTCATCATCGACTTCTTGAACACGAAAGACTTCGAAGCCGCCATCGGGATTTGATAGCCGCACGAGTTCGGGGAATTCTTGCCAGCCATCGACTGGGACAAGCACGTCTCGCCCATCGATTTGTTTACTCGAGATCGCGTTTCGTTCAATCGGTCCGATCGATTTCAAATCGCCATTGGACGCTTCAAATCCTCGTCCAAGAACAACGACGACTAAAATCGCACTGAAAATAACAAGGAGCGTTCCTTTGAAAAACTGGACCCAAGTCGTCGAGACCATGCCTGCAGTGACAACGATCGTGATGACCACGGCACCGACCAACACGACGCCAACCCAATGGGGAAAGCCGAGCAAGGGTTGGATCAGTGATCCGGCTCCGACCATTTGTGGGATCAAATAAAAGATGCTGACCGCCAAGGTGCTGATACTGGCGGCCAACTTAATGCCGCGGGAATTGAATTGGGCATCGAGGGCATCGGCGAAGGTGAACCGCCCAAGTCGTTTCATCGGTTCGGCGATGACAAACAAGGCAACGATCCAGCCCGCCAGATAGCCGATCGAATACAGAAAGCCATCGTAGCCATAAGCGGCGATCATTCCGCAGATTCCCAAAAACGAGGCCGCTGATAAATAGTCGCCTGCGAATGCCAGTCCGTTAACAGCCCAGGGGATTTGGCCGTGAGCAGCGAAATAGCCTTCGGACGATGTCGCTTTTCGACCTAGGTAGAAGCTCAGCCCTACCGTGAAAACAACGAAGGCCAAGAAAATAAAAACGGCGATCCAAGTGGGTTCGTAGATCATACGGCCTTCCCTCCATCGCTTGAGTCGCCCTTCGAAGCGTCGGCATCAATCGGCTCGTTGCGACAGAGAGTTCCGTAAAGTATCGCCAAGAACAATGCGCTCAGAATTAAACCAAAGCCATACACAATCGCCAAGTTCAAACCAGCTAGCACGATCGTTTCCATCGAGGAAGGATTGAAAGCATTCGTCAAAACATAGATTAGATAGAGCAGCAAATAAACGGCAAAGAAGCAGAGTCCCAGTTGACGGTTAAACCGACGCTCGGGAGTGGAGTTTGGATCGAGCGGCACTGACGAAACACCATTTTTGAGAGGATAGTTGGCGAGTCTCTCCGAGACTCGAAAAACAGTATGATAGTAACGGCTTGTCCGTCTCGAAGCGACGGACCTACGTAAGTAAACGAATCTCTCCGAGACTCGCATGACAGCATTTGAGCCTCACAGTCTACACGATTGGGAGTGCCCTGTGGAATCAAGACCTTTGATCTGGTAATTTCAAACTTTGGCAGTGTGTATTTCACACGCTGATATCAAACAAGACAATATTCTTTGGAGAGGAACAGCGATGCACTTTCATATTGGCGAAGCATTGGTTGGCGATGGCAATGAAGTGGCTCATATCGATTTGATGATTGGCAGCAAGAATGGTCCCGTTGGAGTTGCATTCGCCAATGCGCTTTCGAATCAAAGCGAAGGACACACGAATTTGTTGGCGGTATTGGAACCCAACGTTGCCGTAAAACCATCGACCGTGATGGTGACAAAAGTGACGATTAAGGGAATGCGTCAAGCCGTGCAAATGTTTGGGCCGGCACAATCAGCCGTCGCCAAAGCGGTCGCTGATGCGGTTGCCGAAAATATCATCCCCAAAGACCAGGCCGAGGGATTGGTTTGTGTTTGCGGTGTCTTTATCCATCCCGAAGCGGAAGACAACGAAAAGATCTTCCAATTTAATTACGAAGCAACCAAACAAGCTCTCGTGGCAGCGATGTGTGACAAACCTTCTGCCGATGAGATGTTGGCCAAGAAAGACTCCGCAGCGCACCCCTACAAGGGATTCTAGCTCACCGTCTAATTTTGGCGTTGGGGGCGATATCGTGGGTCTGCTTCAAGATCCGCGTGCCTAAGGATCTTACACAAGATCCACTACCCTGAACCTCACCGATGACAGGCTTACAATGCAAAAGGTACTGATCCAACTCGATACGGACCAGCACGCTAGTAGTTTTGATTCGATTACTGCGATCGATGCCGGAGTCGATTCTTTGCTTACCTACTCGGGGGTTACCCCCAATGATGTGCGATCGATTGTACATGGAGCGATGTTCACTCGCGGTATCGAAGCTTTGAAGAACACTGCGATCTTTGTCGGTGGCACCAACGTCTCGGCAGCCGAATCGATTCTAACCACTGTGCGAGACTGTTTTTTTGGACGGTTTCGAGTGTCCGCGATGCTCGATGCAAACGGCTGCAACACGACGGCTTCGGCGGCTGTGGTTTGCTTGGCAGAACGGATCACCTTGTCAGGTGCAACCGTCGTCGTGATGGGATCGACGGGACCCGTAGGACGCCGCGTTTGCAAATTGCTTGGCTTGTCAGGTGCCAGCGTTATTGCGACGAGTCGATCGATAGAATCAGCCGAGAAGTTGGCGATGGAGGTCAACGAATCCTTGCGCACCAACTTGGTTCGAGGTACCCAAGCCACGTCGGCGATTGACAAAGCAAAATTGTTAAGGGCTGCGGATGGGCTCGTCGCTTGCGGATCGGCGGGCGTTGAGCTTGTTGATGAGACAACACTTTGTCAGAGCGAGCGTCTTCAAGTTGCAATCGACTTGAATGCGGTTCCACCAGCAGGAATTGGTGGCATCGATGCTGGAAACAAAGCCAAAATGGTTGGCCACGTTTGCACCTTCGGTGCGATCGGTGTCGGAGGGTTGAAGATGAAGACACATAGTGCCGCGATTCAGGCTTTGTTCGAAAGCAACGATAATGTACTTCGGGAGGAAGAAATTTTTGAGATTGCGAAAGGAGTGTAGGCGAATAAGAATCTACGGGCCCACAAGCGGGAGCCAGGGAACCGGCGGTCAAATAAAAATCCTCGGTTGCGATGAGTCGCAACCGAGGATTCGTTGATTATTCTTTCGCAGATGGTTGGTGAGTTACCAGCCAGCTCCGCAAGCAGGCTCGCAACCGCAAGTTGGCTCGATGACTTCGCAGCCACAAGTTGGCTCGGGAGCGTAGCAGGAGTCACAGCAAGAGTTTTTGTGGAACAATTTGCCGAAAAATCCCTTGATCTTCGTGCAGCACGAAGGGCCAGCAGGTTCGCAGCAAACTGGTTCGCAGCCACAGGCTGGCTCGATAACTTCACAGCCACAGGTTGGCTCGGGAGCACAGCAGGCGTCACAAGCGTTGTCACGATGGAACAATTTGCTCAAGAGGCCACAACGTGGGGCACATCCGCTATCGCAGCAAGGATCGGCGCCACAAGTGGGTTCGTAGTAAGCGACCGGGGCTTCGCATCCGCAAGTTGGCTCGATCGCACAACAATCGTCACAACCTTTGTTACAAAGCTTGTCAAACAAGCCAAAAGCACTAGCGTTAACGGAACTGCTAGCGACGAAAGCAACAGCGAGCAAAGCGGGAATCAATACACGACGCATCGTGGTATCTCCATGGATTCTAGGTTTGGAAAGGGTAGCTTGGGCACTGCCAACCGCAACCGCTCCGAAGCAGCCATCGCGGCAGTTCGAAGTGGGGTTTATTCCGATCAATCGTGCGAGGAAATTCGACGCTGTCACGGGAAGTTGACGACGATGAATCGGTGAATGGCGGTGAACAATGCAAAGGATCGAAAATCAATTCTTCGCACCAACACGTTGGTGCCCATGCTTGTGTCTATCGTCGATCCTAGGTTGCTATCCTAGGAAATCTTGGTTAATTTGCTATCAAACCAATCAAGGTAGGCGGCAAAGTGTGGGTTGTAGCGTTTGTAGGCTGTAGGCAGGGTGGACCAGCGGGAGCCCGGCATCCAAGACGTATCCGTTTGCCCAAATCGCCTACGTTTCCTGTCGGGGCCGCGTCGTGATTTCGAACGGACTTGATGCATCTCAACGAACGACTGAACGCGAGCGATTAACTACGCTAGACTACTTTGGGTAACAAAACAAAGTGTTTTGGCGATTCAATCACTACAGGAGCCAAGGAAAACGATGGGGATTCGGTTCGCTTGTCACATTTGTGGGAAGAAGCTCAATATTAAGAGTGAACTTGGTGGCAAGCGGGGCGTATGTCCAAATTGCTCGTCGCGGTTTCGTATACCCGAACATGATTGCGAACAATCGCTGCCGGTTGAGCTCTCTCCTGCGGTCGACCCTGCTTCGGTCGCCGCGATCCATCACGCAGCTGACGAGGAAGACGTTTTGGCAGACGAATCGCTTGAAGTCGATTCTTCTGGCGATCCGATATCGAAACCCAACCCCGCATCCTCGCCCGAACCCAATCCAAGTCCTGGGACCGAAGCGACATCGCCGTTACTTTTTGACGGTACATCGACGTGGTACGTTCGGCCTCCGAGTGGCGGTCAATATGGACCGGCAAGCGAGGACTTGTTTCACCAGTGGATTGGGGAAGGCCGGGTGGCCGCGAGTGCGCTGATTTGGCGGGATGGATGGCAAGAGTGGCGTCAAGCGGTCGAGGTGTTGCCGCAATTAGCCAGCGGAAAGCAGCCACCAGAATCGGCGATGGACTCATTGCCGAAGCCCGAAATTCCTGACCTAGCTAGTCGTCCAGCCGCGAGTATTTTGGGCGACCCTCGTGTTGGATCGCGAAAGCGGACACGATCTTTCCGGCGGACGTTCTCGATCACTTTTTTGTGCTTGGTAGCACTAGTACTAGTCGGAATCTTGGTCTGGATCATGAACCGCCCGTAGCACGGCCTGTCGATTTAATCGGTTTGACTCGACTGATTGTTTAACGCCAAGCCATAGGCGACCGCTTATGGAAAAGCTGGCGCCTTCGGCTAAGCGTTAAACGATTAAATCGACAGGCCGAGCGGCGTCTCTCCGAGACGCCAATCTCCCCCCGTAGCAGAAGCCGTCAAGACGGCGTTTCGACTAAAGTTCAGGGGGTAGGGCGTAGTGCTGCGGCCTGTGTCTTGAACGTTTTACTTTGGCGGCGCAATTGAGCACTCAAACGTTTCAGTTCCTGATCGAGTCGTACGCTGGCAGCATTGGACGATTCAATCGGTGCGGTTCCCAAGCGAACTTGATCGTTGTTTGCGATCGTTGTTTGCGAAGTCGACGAAAGTGTTTTTCGGACCAGCAAATCGGTTAGCTTTGCCGCGGCCATTGGATGGTCGATCCCCATCACGCTGGCATCGCTCCATTTTAAGCGGACGGCGGAAATCGTTTGCTCCGCGGTGTCACTTATGTTTTGCATGCGATTTGCCAGCGTCTCGTTATCGGCATCCATCACACAAACCCAGGCACGCGTATCGACTCGATAGGCCAGTTCGAACAGCCTTAATTCCTTTTGAAGCATCTGGTCAAATTCATCCGCATCTGGACGCGACATCGCCGCCCCGAGCGAAACCGTTCCCAGCGAAACACGGTTGGCAAAGCGAGGCGAATTGCCTTGTTGGGACAACTCAACCGATAGCAGTGGCGGATCGAGGCGGACGCGGCGTTGAATGCGACTTCGTGACAGCGATTCTTGATTGGCGTGTGCGGCTTGTTGAGCGCCAATTTGTTGTCTCCAGCGAATCCAGCATTTGGCAACCGATCGAGGACCGCTGGTCGGCGTTTGGAAACTGACTTCGGTCCCGTAGCCGACCCGTGACCTCAACCGCAGGCGAGAGAAATGCAGCGCCGCTAATTGACGTGAAATGGCGAGCCCCAAACCTTCGCCCGAAGTCGAAGCGAATTGTTCGGTTTCCATTCGCTTCATTTGGGCCTGCGAAATCCCGGCACCTTGGTCGATGACGGACCAATGGAGCGCCTCGCCATTTTCGGCTGGCGAGACTCGGACCAGTACCTCCTCATTTTCGCGGGTGACGCGGATGGCATTGACAATGAGGTTTACCAGCAATCGTCGCAGGATCGCTGGATCGGCATACACCATCCGGCTAGGCTCGTCGGCTCCATCCCACAAGACGGCGATATTGCGAGGCATCGTCCACGGCGCCATCGTGTCTTGCACCGAATCGCGGATCGAGGAAACCGGGATCCAGCGACGATGGGTTCGAGGCAAACCGGTGCGGAGACGATCGAGATGCAGCATTTCACCCACCATTTGATCGATACAATCGCATTGGTGAATCGCCGACTCAAGAAACGATCGCTGTTCCTCGCTGACGGATCCGACCTCGCCATCATGAACCAAACGAACGGATTCGCGGATGGTTGTCAGAGGCGAACGCAAGTCGTGAGCCGTTTCGCTGAGCATTTGAATCATTTCGCGAACGCTTTGCTCGATGCCGCTCGGCTCCGACTTCACGGCATCCAAACGAGTGTTTTCGGCCGGCGTCGCCACTGCCGGCGTCGCCACTGCCGATTGCCCATGCGGTAGCGAAACCGATGGTGAGACCCTTTCGACGCCTCTGCGAACCGTCCGACCGGATCGAAGCAGGCTAAATTTGTTCGTTTTCGAGCGGCTACGAGGGGTTATCACGTTGGGATTCTCCCGGTTGGACCAAGGGGGTTCGCCCACGATTTGGGCGACCAGCACTACAAGCAGCCGTTCGCGTCATGATTGTGACGACGATGCAAACGGTGCTTATTCGAGGTTTCGTCATGACAGACACCGTCGGCACAGCGTATGTCGTGCGAAAGCAGCCATGAAGTCAGGTGGACGACATGTCACGCGTTCTTTGCCGGTATTGCTGGAAAAACCAGGCTTATCGGGAGGCGAAAACGTAAATATTGGCGTAACTTTTCCCTGCCGCGTAGTGCGAATTGAAATCATTCGATACACTCTATCAAATGAAAACTGAGGTACTAGACACTGAAAGCGATCCGATCGACTCCTTTGACGACTTGGATCTATCGCCCGTGATGCGGCGTGCATTGAGGGATGCGGGATTTGAATCTCCCACGCCCATTCAATCGAAATTAATCCCATTGGCTCTCGAAGGCGATGACGTGATCGGCCAGGCTCGCACGGGGACTGGCAAAACGGCAGCCTTTGCGATTCCGATTCTTGAACAACTCGATCCGCTTGAAGAATGCCGTGATCCACAGGCAATCATCATCGTCCCAACTCGCGAATTGGCCGATCAGGTCGGTCGCGAAACGGTCATGTTGGCGAAGGGCGAGCCGACCGAGGTGGCCGTTTTGGCAGGTGGTAAGGATATCAAGCGACAATTGCGAGCACTGGAAAACGGTGTGCAAATTGTCGTTGGAACTCCTGGGCGGCTCCACGACCACCTGCAACGGCGTTCGCTGCGGACGGACAAGGTTTGGTGCGTCGTGCTTGATGAGGCGGACCGCATGCTCGATATCGGTTTTCGTCCTCAGATCGAACGGATCCTGCGAAAATGCTCAAAAGATCGGCAAACGCTGCTGTTGTCAGCAACTTTGCCGCCAACGGTTCAAAAGTTGGCTGAATCTTACATGTACGACCCCATCGTGATCGATTGCTGCGACAAAGATATCGCTGTCGACACGATCGAACAGCATTATTTTACAGTCGCGCACAATAAAAAGGTCGAGCTGCTCGAAAAATTACTCGAACGTGAGGACCCCGAGCAGGCGATCGTTTTCTGCCGTACCAAACGAGGAACCGATCGCTTGTACCGACAATTGAGTCGAACCTACAACGATTGTGGCAGCATGCACGGTGACCTGGCACAACGCGAGCGGGACCGAGTCCTGCAGCAATTGCGGGATCGCAAACTTCGTATCTTAGTGGCCACCGACGTCGTCGGTCGGGGGATCGATATCAGTACGATTTCTCACATCATCAACTTCGACGTGCCGCAGGATTGTGACGATTATGTTCATCGTGTTGGACGAACCGGGCGAATGGGGCGTGATGGCATTGCGTTCACCTTCGTCGTTCCCGGTGAAGGAGAGGTATTGACGAGTATTGAGCAGCGAATCAACAAAGAGTTGAAACGCGACCACATTGACGGGATTGACGAACCCCAAGTCCAGACTGCTACGGCACCGGCCGAAGTGGTTCGAAAGCCATCGAAAAAACTGAATCCGA
This sequence comes from Novipirellula aureliae, assembly GCF_007860185.1. Classification (NCBI taxonomy): domain Bacteria; kingdom Pseudomonadati; phylum Planctomycetota; class Planctomycetia; order Pirellulales; family Pirellulaceae; genus Novipirellula; species Novipirellula aureliae. The sequence goes on along the minus strand of NZ_SJPY01000004.1, from coordinate 445,828 downwards.
TGCACCGCAAAATCACGCGACGGCGGCGATAGCCATCGTTAAACCGCGTGGGCAGCACCCGGTGAGCCGTTGTCATTGCCATGATGCCTAAAGTATCGCTTTCAGACGAATCGAGGCACGCAAAACGGCTAAAGCTTGGACTCCCACCTTCTATCGGACACGCCACTTAAAATGTCTCTTCGAATCATGCGTCGTTTTTCTTTCTGTGCCGGGCACCGTTTGGTCGGTCACGAAGGAAAATGTCAAAACTTGCATGGCCACAATTATGTGGTTGAAATCTACGTAACCGGACGAGAGCAAGATGAAGTTGGACGGATTTTGGACTTCAAAATGCTCAAAACGCGATGCAAAGGCTGGCTCGATGAGAATTGGGACCACGCATTTATCTTGTGGAACCAAGACGAAAACGGGCTAAATGCGATTCGACAGAGCGAACCGCACCGGATCTATGAATTGCCTTCGAATCCAACGGCCGAAAATATGGCAATCCATTTGCTGCACGAGGTCTGCCCTAAGATCTTGGTTGACACAGGCGCATCTGCTTACAAGGTACGCCTTTGGGAAAGCGAAGAAACGTGTGCCGAAGTGGAATTGGATTCCTAATTGTATTTGGCGCCGCGTTTTCCAGAGGGCCAAATTTGCAGGATGACCCCTTCGCCGGGGGCTGTGTCGCTGTTTGGTTCGCTTTGGAGTGATGGCTCTCTTCCACTCGAATCGTCGAGCTCACTTTTAACGTCATCGATGCCGAGCGGGTAGATCGCGACTCGGCGAATTTGCAGATTTGCAAGCGCTCCCAAATGCCTTGCCTCGCCTCGCTCTTGGACCCAACGTGGCCCCTTGATTAGCAGCAATCGGTCGACGCTACCCCAATGAGGTTCGACCCAACGGCAAAACTTGGCAATGCTACCCACGGCGCGGCTAACGACGGTTGTGAACCGAAAATCCTCGAGTAAATCTTCGCCTCGGGCTCCGTAAACAGGTACCGGAATCTCCAATTGTTCGACAATTTCGCCAAGCGCGTTGGCTCGCTTCGTAACCGATTCGGCAAGGGATACTTCGATGTCCGACCGTAGGATCGACAAGGGAATCCCCGGAATTCCGTTGCCACTCCCCAAATCCAAAACCTCTTCGCCGGGTTCCAATAGCGGGGCGAGTTGTAAGCAGTCTCGCAAGTCGCGACCAACGAATAAATCCCACGTCGTGTGGCGAGTCAAGTTGAGTTGCTCGTTCATCCGCCACATAACTTCCACGTATTGCTGAAGCTTTAACGCGATCGTCTCATCGATCTCCATCGAATGAGAAACGAGCGCAGAGGCAAAATCTGGATCAAGCGACATGGGTAATTTTTGGATCGTGTTTGAGGTGGAGGATACTGAGCCCGTCTCGTCGAGGCGGACAACTGGAAAATTGTAGCGGAACTCGTTAAGCGTTTCGTTGTGGCGTGCGACCTCCGTCCGAATCCGAACATCTTGACGACTTCCGCTACCTTTGCGTGTCTCGGAGAGACGTGGTTAGGAGCTGACGACTTGGTAGGCTTCGGCGAGTGCTCCGATGACGGATGCTTGGTCACCACATTGGGAGAATGCGAACCCACCCGAATTCTCGAAGCCGTGCAACGCGTGCTTCTCGTACGATTCTTCTGCAATTTGCAGGTACCTTTTTCGCAAATCGGGCGACAAATCGCAAACACCTCCACCAATCACCAACAGATCGAGATCGCCGATATAGTTGACGGTCAACAGGACAATGCCGAGCGCCGCGGCCTGATCGTCAAACAATTCCATCGCCAACTCGTCGCCATCCGCCGCCAATTCGCGAAGTTTGCGAGCTTTGTCCTTGATGGTGCCATCTTGATCATTGAGCGGATGGTCCTGCCACTGAGGAAGCGACAATCGGTATCCAAGTTGATGCGTCAGAGCGGTTAAGGAGATCGCGGATTCGGCTGCACTATCGGCTCTTCCCACCATCAGCTTGCGATCATGTTCGTAACGAAACGCATCGTAGGGCAAGAACACATGCCCGGCATGTCCCGCTCGGCCTTTACGTCCTCGGACAACTTTACCGTCACGTACTTCACCGCCCCCAAGTCCCGTACCAACGGCCAAGAAGAATAGCGAATCGAGTTGATTCGGTTGGGGATCATTGGGATCCAATCGAGGCGCGTCGGGCCATGCCAATCTCTTGCTACGCACCACATATTCGCCAAGTGCCGCTGCTTGCCCATCACCGAGGTAGGCAACGGGTGTAGGAGATTGCGAAGTCGACAGTCGATCTTGCAAGCGTTGGCGAATCCCACAATTCACCCATTCAGGATGTCGCAGATTCGGACTCGGACCAAGTACTCCGTCAAGTGTCGCCGGTCCAGGTGTCGCGATCACCACCGACGCGACCTCTTTTACCGAGGTGCCCAACTTGGCAAGTTCCGCTTCGATATTTGTCGCGATGTCTTCGATGGTGGCACTGGGACCCTCGTTGGCTCGCGTAGAGAATTGGTCGGTAATCCGAATGATCTCTCGCTTGTCATTGCCAATGGCGACGGTCGACGTTGTGCCTCCTACATCAATTCCAATAAAAAACGACACGTACGAATCTCCTCTGGTAACGGCAGTTGTTTGAACGGGACAAAGATATCAGCCCCTTGGTTATTTAGCGATACCCCCGCTATTGGAACAAATCATCCGAAACGGTTACCGGCTCGCGAGCCAACTTGTCCCATGAAAACGTCGCGATCACCTCGTCGGCCGAAATCGGCTGGAACGCCGAGTTCGATTCCCCTGCACTCGATTGCTTCGTTGCCTCCGTTAGCCCGGCGCTTGCGGCGGCCCAACCGACGATGCGCTCCGCAGCAATGCCATGCTCTCGCAGCGTGCTCAAACGCGTGTCGCCATGCCGTTTCGCCAACCGCCGTCCGTCCGGCCCCTGTACCAACGGGACGTGGGCATAGCGGGGGACCGTAATCCCCAAGGCTTGCGCCAACAACCGATGCCGAAACGTACTCACTATCAAATCGTCTCCACGAACCACCTCGGATATCCCCATTGCACCGTCATCAAAAACGACCGCCAAATGGTACGAGATATTGCCAGTTTTTTGAGTGATCGGAAAGTCGCCCAGTTCACGTGCAGGGTTGCATTTCTGGTGCCCGCAAACACGATCCTCGAACGATATCTCTCGATCGAGAACGCGAAACCGCCAACAGTAGGTTCCCTCGGGTGGCAGCGAATCGCCAAGCGACCACGACGCACAAGTCCCTGGATAGACGTGCCCTTCGTGTTCATGATGGGGGGCCGAAGCCGCCGCCGCAATGTCCTTGCGTGAACATGTGCAAGGGTAAACACGATTGTCCAAGATCAATTTGTCGAGGGCAGCTTGGTAAAGCCCACGACGTTCCGTTTGCAGGTAGGGACCCTCATCCCATTTGATCCCCAGCCAAGCTAGATCTTCGATCGCCTGATCGATCGCCCACGGTTTGACTCGCGGTGAGTCGATGTCTTCGATACGCAGCACCAATCGTTGACCGAAGTGGCGAGCCGCCCAGTATGCAAGTAGGTAAGTCCGGGCATTGCCTAGATGCTGAGCCCCGGTTGGTGATGGAGCAAGACGACCGGCAGCCATTAAAACTCTGCGTTGCCAGGGGTCCGTGGGAATGGAATCACATCGCGAATGTTTCCCATACCGGTGACGTATTGAACCGCGCGTTCGAGCCCCAGTCCAAAGCCAGCATGTGGCACCGTTCCAAACCTTCTCAAGTCCAGATACCACCAATAATCTTCTTCGTTGAGTCCCGCTTCAGCCATCCGGTTTGTCAGCACGTCGAGTCGCTCCTCACGCTGACTACCACCGATGATTTCACCAACGCCTGGAACGAGCACGTCCATCGCAGCAACCGTCTTTCGATCGTCACTGACGCGCATGTAAAACGGTTTGATCTCTGCCGGATAATCCGTCAGGATGACGGGCCCTTTCACATGTTGCTCGGTCAAATAGCGTTCATGTTCGGCTTGTAAATCGGTACCCCATGAAACGGGGTACTCGAATTTCGCATTGCAATTCTCCAACACCTCGACCGCTTCGGTGTAGGTCATGTGTCCAAACGGGCGTTCGATAACGCTTTGTATTTGCTCGAGGACTCCTTTTTGGATTCGTTCATTGAAGAACGCCATGTCCTCTGCGCAGTGATTCAAGCAGTCGGTGAAGATACGTTTTAGGAAGTCCTCCGCTAGCTGCATGTCGTCGGCTAGGTCGAAGAAGGCAGCTTCGGGTTCAACCATCCAAAACTCGGCCAGGTGCCGTGACGTGTTGCTGTTTTCGGCGCGGAACGTCGGCCCAAACGTGTAGATTCGACCGAGTGCTGTCGCAAACGTTTCTCCATTGAGTTGTCCGCTAACGGTCAAGTAGGATGGTTTGCCGAAAAAGTCGTAATCATATTTCACCGGCCCGCCCGATTTGGCCAACCTATCCAAGTCGAGTGTCGTCACGCGGAACATCTCGCCCGCGCCTTCACAGTCCGACGCAGTAATGATCGGCGTTTGCGTGTAAAGGAACCCATTTTCGTGAAAGAAATCGTGAATCGATTGGCAAATCTGGTTACGGACTCGCATGACGGCCCCAAAGGTATTCGTACGAGGCCGCAGATGAGCCCATTCGCGAAGCTTTTCAAACGAGTGTCGCTTTTTCTGGAGTGGGTAGGTGTCGGGGTCAGCCCAGCCAAGCACACGCAGCGATGTCACTTGCAATTCGGTTGCCTGCCCCTTTGCTGGTGAGGTCTCTAGTTTTCCCTGCACCACGACGCTACACCCAGCGGTCAACTTTTGCACCTCATCGGCGTAATTGTCGAGTTCAGCTGGGGCAACGATTTGAAGGTTCCCTAGGCAGCTGCCATCATTGATTTCGACAAAGCTGAAACCACCTTTGCTGTCTCGCCGCGTCCGCACCCATCCACGGATCTCGCAATCCACTCCAGCGGATTCTTCTTTGCGGGCATCAACAATTCGCATCCATTCCGCCTGTTTCCGTTCGCTTGTCATGTTCCGTTCCTATCGGTCTCGGTCGCTTGTTTCATCGCATGCCCCTCGGGCCGCGTGTTTATGAATTGTTTAGCCGTGTGCCCATCGGGATGCGAGATTTCGGTGTGGTGCGCGGGGCCCGTTGATCTCGCGGTCTAACGAATCCCCAAATCTTCGACACCCGCCTTTGTTGACTCAGCCGGTTCAGGTGGCTTCGGCTTTAAGAACACTTTGCCGTCTTTGATTGTCAGGCTTTCGAAGCGTCCCATCCAGTGGGCTACGTTCGGATTGCGGTTGATTTCACTCGTAAAATTCTGGTTGTCCATCGCCTCGAGCACGCTATCGGGAACCGCTTCGCCATTCACCGTCGCTTCTTCCAGGCGTATTCTCAGCAAGCGGTCTTCGATCGCCAGATCGAAGGTTACTTTGGCGTTAAAAAAACGCCCTTCACCACCGGGCAACGCGTCCGTTGGGAAACTGACGTCACCGACCATCTTATCATCGAGAATGTCTAAATGCACTCGCCCCTTTAGCTCGGGATGCCGGGCGATCAGGGCATTGATCTGGTTGGCTGACAATACCAAATCGGGTGGCTCCGGTTGCTCTCGCTCGATCGATTGCCGAAAGGTTTCGATCTCAGCCTCTAATCGCTGGATCTGCTCAGGTGCATACTCGACGGTCGGAATCACAACGGGGGCGGTGGCAGTGTACTTTTCGAGTTGACCAACGTAGTACCAATAACCGCCAACACCGCCGCATCCGATCAGAATGAGCAAAACCAATGAAACGGTAAGACAGCTTTTCCAGCGGCAACCGGTTGCTAAATCTGGGGTTGCAGGATCTCCTGGCGCTGGGCTTTCAACGGGAGAAGTGGGCAGGATTTCGGTGCGATCGTGTTCGTTTTCGATGGTCCTGCCCACAAATGAAGAATCAAAACGTTTATCCAACACACCACATGTTTTGAAACCACTCGACTCGAGCGGCACGGGTGGCCGTGTACTTGGCTACACTCGGATCGAATTTTTGGTTCGCCAGGAAGGACAAGAAAGGTTCGTAGGGGACTTCGGCTTGCTGAGAGATGATATCAACGTTCTCGCTTTCGGGCTTCCAATCGTAGAGCACCTTTTTGTCTCGTTCGAAGCGTTCGTCCAAATACTGGGCATTGGATGTGCTGGTAACGACGAAATCGCAGTTCTTGCGGCACAAAAAGCAGAGCAATTTCGAGGCCAATTCGCGAGCTTGTTCAACGTTTTTGTCGCAAGATGCCGACGCGATGTTCCAAAGACTGACAAAACCGTCCTCGTCCAAATCCTCGGGTAACGCCTTGATTTCCGACAATAACATCTTCTTTACTGGCGTTTCTGCAGTCGTTTCTTCGGTTTCTTGGTTTGCTTTGGGGTCCAATTCCGCCATCAATTTTCCTCATAAGAATAAATGTCAAAACATGAAAGGGACCAATCAATGACCCGATCACGCCAAACACTATTAAAGCAAATCTTCACCGTTTTGGCTAGGGATTGTCCGAAAAGGGGGCTGGCCCTTTGCAGGAGATTCGTTTTTCTCGATCGTTTCGGCTTGTCGGGAGTGGGTCAGATCGATCTGTCGTTGACGTTCGGCAAACCGGGATTTTTGCTCTTCGGTCAACTTGTCGACACAGCGCGGACAATGGACTCCGGGTTGAAAATCGGGGTGTGATTGAGACGGGCGGTCTACGGGCCAACCGCACCCGAAGCACAATACATGATCGGCGACCGCCAAGCCGTGCGACACCGCCACTCGCTCATCAAAAACAAAGCAATCGCCCCGCCATTTCGATTCCGATTCGGGGGTCTGCTCCAGGTATTTGAGGATTCCACCGCGGAGGTGATAGACATGCTTGAAGCCTTTTTTCTTTAACAGCGCCGTCGACTTTTCACAGCGGATACCGCCCGTGCAAAACATCGCCACTTTCGATTGCTTTGCGGTCGCCAAATGCTTGTCGACAAACTCTGGGAACTCACGGAACGAATGGGTTTGCGGATCGGTAGCCCCTTCAAATGTCCCAATGGCGACTTCGTAATCGTTACGAGTGTCGATGAGCAAAACGTCAGGATCTTCGATCAAGTCGTTCCAGTCTTTGGCGTCAACATACGTCCCGACCGAGTCATTGGGGTCAATTCCGTCGACACCCAGAGTGACGATTTCTTTCTTCAGTCGCACCCGCGTTCGTTTGAACGGGATCTGCTCGCAAAACGATTCTTTCACATCCGTATCGCAGAAACGGGGGTCGCTTCTCAAGAACGCGAGCACCGAATCGATCCCTTCCCGCGATCCCGCGATCGTTCCATTGATGCCTTCCTCGGCCAACAAGAGCGTTCCCCGAACCGATGCAGCGACCATTTGCTGCAAAATCGGTTCTTGGAGTCGTTGATAGTCGGGTAGCCGCACAAATCGATAGAGTGCGGCTACCACGATTGCTTCAGGGTTTGGCGTCATCGCTTCTGATTTAACCAGATTCAAACTTTAGGGTTAGCGGTAACCGAAATCAAATTTAGACAAAGCACTACTGTTTTGCCACATCTTCATTTGGGCGTAGAGCGTAGTGGATCTTGTTAAAGATCCATGCAGTGTGGGATCTTTAACAAGATCCACTACAAATTGTGTGGGATCTTTAACAAGATCCACTACAAATTGTGAAAGGCATCAAATGGATTACACCAAGGAGTTGATGGCGGCCATTGCGGCAGCATAATCGGGCTCGTTGGTTACTTCCGGCACGATTTCCTTGTAGATCACTTTGCCATCGGCATCGAGGACGAAAACGGCTCGCGTTAACAATTTCAATTCTTCGATCGTCACACCATAGTCCTTGCCAAACGCATGCGTTTGATAGTCGCTGGCGGTTCGCATTTTGACATCTTCCGCACCGCAAAAACGAGCTTGTGCAAACGGTAGATCGCGGCTTACCGTGACACAATGGATCTTGTCACCTAGCGATCCTAACTCTTGATTGAAACGCTTCGTTTGAATGGCGCACGTCGGCGTATCCAAACTTGGCACGATACTAATCACCGATGGTTTGCCCTTTAAGTCGGCTAACGTGAGCGTTTGGATGCCTGCATCGGCATAGTGTAATTTGAAATCGGGGGCTGCGGCACCGACGGCTAAGTCGTCGCCCTCAAGCGTCATTGGGTTACCCTTAAAAGTAATGACTCCAGATCTTCCCATGGTCGCATCTCCTGTTTGGTTGGGTTATATTTTTGTGCGGCCGAGTCGTCGGCTCTGTCCCAGTATGGTAGCTGTTAGACAAATCGTGAATGGGGTAGCCTAATCCTGTAGCGGAACTCGTCAACCGTTTCGTCGGGGGGGGGCGTGCGGGGCGAAAGTCTTGGCGACTTTCGCTACGTTTTGCGGCTATGCCGAGTTAAAGTTTTATCGAAGCGGTTTTATGGAAACCCCGATGCGATTTCGAAACGTTTTTGTTCTTGTTGTCTCGCTTTTGACAATGGTCGCGATCCGTGGGGCACTCGATGCCGAGGCGGCCGATAGCCGCTTTGCCCATAGCGATAGCGATTCCGCATTTCTGCATCACATCGATCTCTACGATGCCGCCAACAACAAAATCAATGCTGACTCACAAAAACCCTATTCTCCTTTGATGACTTGCGGGAGATGCCACGATTACGACACAATTTCACATGGGTGGCATTTTAACGCTTTCCTGCCTGATACCAACGACGGTCGCCAAGGCGAACCTTGGATCTGGACCGAAGAACGAACGGGAACCCAACTTCCGCTTTCCTACCGCAAGAACGATCAACTGTTCAACCCGAACGAGCTGGGGATCACTCCGTGGCAGATGACTCATCAGTTTGGCGATCGTATCCCCGGTGGTGGAGTCGCCGCACCTGAGCAGGATGACGTTGTTTCCGATCGTTGGAAACTCAGTGGTATGCTTCGAATCGATTGCATGTCCTGTCACGCGTCCCAAGGCAGCTACGACTTTAATGCCCGTCGTGAGCAAATCAAGGACGACAACTTTGCTTGGGCAGCAACGGCCGGGCTGCGGCTCGGCACAATCGATGGAAAAGTCTCGCGAATCAGGGAGGGGGCCGATCCGGCTGACGAATCGGTTCAAAGCAATCTGCCCAAGGTCGACTACGACGATCGAATCTTCTCGCCCGATGGGACCGTCTTCATCGATCTGGTGCGCAAGCCTGACAATAACGCATGTTATCAATGCCATAGCCAACGAACCGTCGGACCCGATGGCATCGAAGAGCGATGGATGCACGACCAAGACGTCCACCTCCGCGCCGGTATGGCCTGCGTTGACTGCCACCGAAATGGAATCGATCACAATACCATTCGCGGCTACGAAGGCGAAAGTGAAACCTACGACGACCCGCAGATACGGCGTGAAATGGTGACCCTGAGCTGTTCCGGGTGCCACTTTGGAACCGAGAATCCGGCTGGGACATCGAGCCACAACGCGACACCGACTGCGGCTAGCAGCCAAAGCCAACCACCGAGCGTCGATATCACCTTGCGACGTGGACGTATGGGCGCTCCGCAGCCGCTGCACGAAGGTCTTCCACCGGTACACTTCAAGATCATGTCGTGCACGACTTGTCATAGCGGTCCGGTCCCGAAACCCGAATCGATGGGGATGCTAACCAGTTTCGCTCATGGACTTGGTGAAAAAGGGCATCGGACTGGCCGTGAATTGCCACGCATCGTCGCTCCTGTTTTTGGACTCGGAGAAGACGGTAAAATTTACCCCCAACGTGCCGTATGGCCAGCATTCTGGGGAACGATTCGCGATGGCGAATTGACGCCGATTGATCCGTCGAAAATCTATGACTTGACCCGTCGCTCGCTACGCGTCCGGCGGAACTTTGTCGACGAGTTGGTGATGCCCGTGGCGAGTCGCACGGAGCGAAAAGAGATTCTCGGCGAGGAACGTGCCTCTTTGAAAGATGAAGAACTGACGGAAGAAGAACTGGCGAAAATCGAAACCTTTCGCATCGAAGCTGGCATAAAACGATTCAACGAAAAAGTCTCTGCCACTTTATCGGCGCTCGAAAACGAACTCGATGCCGAAGCGGTCGTCTATGTCGCCAATGGACGAATCTACAAAAAGAGTGCCGCTACGGAGGGCGATGTCGATGTCGATGTCGATACCAATGTCAGCGAACTTGTGCGAATGGAAAAGTCCGAATTGAAAAATCCTGAATCGGTCGACATGGTTCGTTGGCCGTTGGCACACAATGTACGCCCCGCCGGTTGGTCGCTCGGGGTGAACGGATGCCTTGAATGCCATGCCGAAGGGGCTGTGATTTTTGATTCGGTCGTACAGGCGGTCGGTCCCGCACCCGGTCAAGGACCGGCAATCACGATGGCGGAGCTTCGTGGTCGAAGTGCGAACCAAATTTTGCTTTGGAACCAATTGTTTGGTGGCCGCAAGATCTTCAAATTTCTGATCGCCGGTTCGTTGGTGGTGCTGCTCGTCGTCCTCTTGGTTGGCGTCGGTGCTTTTTCATCGCGTCTGGTCTCCGGTAACCAAAAATCTGTTTAAGCTATGTTGAAACTCTTCGAAAGTCTATGTTGGTTGGGGCTCGCGATTAGCGTTGTGGCTCTGACAATCACCTCCCTCCCATCGCTGGGCGGTTCGCATGTGGGCGGCAATATGTTATTGGCTCACATGATGGCGAGTGGCGTTTTGGTATTCACTCTACCGCTTTTAGCAGTGTTTGGGGTTGGCCGTATGCTGGGGGCTGGAGAAGCAAGTCCGGCGCAGAAAATCAGTTTTTGGGTGACGATTGCAACGGGTTTTTTGACGATTCTAACCGTCTTTGTTTGCATGTTGCCCATTCCATCAACCGAGACGATGCATACATTGGCGTTGCTACATCGCTATGCGGGGTTTGCGATGGTTCCTGCGGTGGTGCTGTTTTTGATTTCAGCTTGGCAATTTCGCCGCATGAACTCGATGCGCTCATCCACGCCTGGATGAAGCCAAGTTCGGCGACGATTTTGAGGATGTTCCTCTGTCACGCGGAGCAGGGCGAGGCCGAGAGTTGTCGCTGCGTCGTCATAGGTCGTTGGAACATCGTCGACCAATGGCGCGATCGCGACCGCCATCCGACAAGCCTGAAGATCGGCATCGAGCTCCGTTCGGTAGGCAACCATTCGCAAGACGATTAACGTCATCAATAGCCCCGCGGCACTTCCGGCTGCCGTCGCCCAGCTGGCCTCGCCCGCCACATGAGTAACCAAGGCACCGAAGCCCCAAGCAGGCAAGATCGCCAACATTCGTAGCGGGACATGACGACGTCGCAAGTGAGCCGCTTCATGCAGAACGACCATTGCAATTTGAGTTCGCGATAATTCGTCCTGCAAACGATCTGAAATCAACATCGTCCGAATCGGCGGCAAAAATCCGATGATGACTGCGTTGAAAGCCCGGCCGCTCGTATTCCAGCGAGCAACCTTGGTGCGCCGCAGTCCTGAATTTTCGAGTAGCGAAGTGACCCATTCGTTGGTCGCCGTATCCAGAGCTTCCGTTTTGAACAATCGAGAAACAATCCATGGCAGTCCCGCACACAGAAAAAGTAGCGATGTGATTGCCAGGATGCTATTTGCGGTCCCCGTTTGAATCGGCAATTGACCGACGAAATCAGCGACTCCTAGCAAGAAACCAATCGGTACGATTAACCAAGCCATCCCGCTTCGAAAGGCCCCCGAGATTGCACTCCAGTGTTCGCCAATTCCCGAGTCAACGTATCCCATTCGAACGCCGTAACGGTGCTCGGCCGACCAACTCGCGGCGGCTAGAAGCACCGCTGGCGTCAACAACGCGATCGATTGCAATAACATCGAATCGGTTAAAATGGGAACCGAGTCGATTCCACGAGCAAGGCCAAAACCGCCTAAACACATGACGATGACCCCGAGCCCGAGCCAGCGAAAAATGTCGAGCTGTTTTTCTAAGTAGCGAGCGCCCTCGAGTGGTTCGATCTGATCGGCAAGCACGTAGTTGGCGGTCGTGCGAGCGGCAATGTGACACAACAACCACCAAGCGGTTATCATCCCCATGCTGGCACCGATCGCACGAGGCAAGTCGACGTCTCCTTGAGGCAGGGAGCCGCAGCTAAGTGAGACGACGATCAGCAGAAACGATTGCAAGTGCATCAGGCAAAAACGCCAGAAAGAACGAATGAATAGGAGCCAACGAGCGATCAAAGGCACAGTTTATCCCACATTGGAAGAAGTGTGAGAAAGATCCAATTGTTTCGTTGCAGAAAGCGAGGGAGCTTGTCGGTCGTAGCGATTGTAACGCTTTTAGGCAAGCGGCACACCTATTTGTTTCAGACCAGCGAACCACCAATGACTATCGGGAAAAATCGCCTGACTTGCCGCCCGATTTTCGCTCCAAAACAACAGGCCCAATTGCGATCGATTTTTCGAGTGATTTTGTCATGTCGTAGATGGTCAAGGCGGCGATCGACGAACCGGTCATCGCTTCCATTTCCACCCCCGTCTTGGCGGACGTACGGACGGTGACAAGGCATTGCAACACGTCACGGTTCTCTGACGCGTGCGTTTGCTTCCAATTAAATTCGACCGATACCGCTTCGATCGGTATTGCATGACAAAGCGGAATCAATTGGGAGGTCAACTTGACAGCGTTGATGGCAGCGATCCGGGCGATCCCAAGCACGTCCCCTTTGGCAGTCGTGCCTTCGCGAATAAATGCTGCCGTTGAAGGCGACATGACCACTTCCGCCGATGCCACGGCTTCGCGGACTGTAACTGATTTGGCCGATACGTCGACCATGTGTGCCTGACCGGAGGAATCAAAATGCGACATAGATTTTGGGATGGGTAAATACGTTTCAGGTCGCTTCGAAAACTTACCGGAAACGTTTTGGGAAAATCGTTAAGCTTCGTTATCGATGAGGCATGGGATTCGTGATAAATACAGGCTGGAACGCGAGTCCAATCGTGCCTGGCCAACCTCGTGCTATATCACCGCTTGATATTAGGCTTGCAATATCGTGGCTGGGGGGCACCTTGCTGCGGTAGGCTACGGCTGGAAGCCACCGCCACGACAGATTCTTACCCTCATTCTTCGTTGTGACAAAACTTCTTCGTTGTGACAAAACGCGAACCCAGAAGCCACCGACGAATCGGTGGCTTCCTGATTTACGTGATTCGATAAACACCAAACGGTTAACTGCAGCCCATACTGTTGCCACAGTTGTGGCACAGATAACAATTGCCGTTGCGTACGGTGATTGAGCCGCAGTTGTCACACGATGGAGCATCCATTTGGAAGCGGGCGAACTGCTCGGTCTGTGAAGTGACGGACGGATCAAAAACGCTCCTTGACTCCTGCTCGCTGTCCCCACCCGAATGCCCGTTGCTTCCTGGTTGCCCGTTGCTACCCGAATGCCCGTTGCTACCTGGTTGCCCGTTGCTACCTGGTTGCCCGTTGCCTGAATGTGAATCTGGCAAACTCGCTAGAAACGTTGCTCGTTCAGCAATCGCGACGGCTGCTCCGGCATCTTCGCGGAGTTCTTCGATCGCTCGATTGGTTGCTGCAGTGGTGGGGCCGTTTCCATCGTTGGTTTTTTCAGCCTTCGCCGCTGAAGGCGAATAATCACCGTGACCACTCATGAAGGTCAACCCGAGCCAGCGGGCAATATAATCCACCACGCTCTTGGCAATTCGAATGTCCTTGTTCGAGGTCATTCCCATCGGCTCGAAGCGCGTATGGCTAAACTTGTTCACAAGAACTTCGAGAGGCACACCGTATTGAAGAGCGATCGACAACGCGGTTCCAAAGCTGTCCATGATCCCGCCGATCGTCGACCCTTCCTTCGCCATCGTGATGAAGATTTCACCCGGACGTCCGTCTGGGTAAAGTCCCACACACAAATAGCCTTCGTGCCCGGAGATGCTGAACTTATGAGTCAAACTTTGGCGTGTATCAGGCAGACGTTCACGCGCGGGACGGTAAACGACGCGTTCGACCGTCTTGATCTTCACGGTTTCGCCCTTTGCGTCCGCCTTCTCGTCTTGCTTTGTATTAAGTGGCTGTGACTGCTTGCTACCATCCCGATAAATCGCAATCGCTTTGAGTCCGAGTTCCCAGCCCCAATAATAGGCGTCGGCAATATCTTTCGGCGTGACATCATTCGGCATGTTGACCGTCTTGCTGATCGCCCCCGACAGGAACGGTTGTGCGGCGGCCATCATGGCTACGTGTGCTTGCCAAGCAATACTACGAACACCGTTGGCAGGTTTGAACGCACAATCAAATACTTTCAGGTGCTCTGGATCCAAATCGGGAGCCCCTTCGATCGTATCGTGCTCATCAATGTACGCCAAAATACCTTCAACTTGGCTTTCCGAGTAACCGAGGTTTTCGAGCCCCAAGCGAACGGTGCGATTGACGATTTTCAGCATACCGCCACCCGCAAGCTGCTTGTATTTCACAAGCGCGATGTCTGGCTCGATGCCGGTTGTGTCGCAATCCATCATGAAACTAATCGTTCCGGTCGGAGCAAGAACGGTCGCTTGAGCATTTCGGAAACCGTACTTGTCACCGATTTTCAGTACTTCCTCCCACAACTGCGTGGCAGCCTGTTTCAGCTCGGCAGGGCCATCGTCGTTGATCTCGTCACATGCATCTCGGTGCATTTGCATCACACCCAGCATCGGAGCCTCGTTCTCGGCATAGCCATCGAATGGGCCGACGGCGCCAGCCAGCTCGGCACTCGTGCGATTCGCTTCGCCATGAAGCAGCGCAGTCAGCGAACCACACAAACCTCTCGCCGCATCCGAATCGTATGCCAAGCCAGCGGTCATGATGACGCTGCCCAAATTCGAATAACCGAGCCCCAGCGGGCGAAACGCGTGGCTGTTGCGAGCAATCGGCTCGGTTGGATACGACGCGTGGTCAACGAGAATCTCTTGGGCGATGAAGAACAATCGTGATGCCGCTCGGAATCTTTCCACATCAAAACTGCCGTCCCGACCGACGAACTTCATCAGGTTGATCGATGCCAAGTTGCAAGCGGTATCGTCGAGGAACATGTATTCGCTGCAAGGATTACTCGCATTGATCTCGCCACTGTTAGGGCAGGTATGCCATTTGTTGATCGTCGTGTCGTACTGAACGCCGGGATCGCCGCAATGCCAGGCACACTCAGCCATCTTGTTGAGCAATTCGCGAGCATCGTACTGGGGGGCTTCGCCGGCAGTCTTCTCGTCAACCCAGCGGGTTTGGAACGACTTGTTGTCACGAACCGTTTCCATGAAATCGTCCGTCACGCGAACCGAAAGATTCGCATTCTGGAAACAAACACTGCTGTATGCTTCACCGTTAAAGTTCGACTCGTAGCCTTGGCGAATCAACGCGTGCGCCTTCTTCTCTTCGTTCCATTTGCACTCGATAAACTCCAATACATCGGGATGCCAAACTTTTAACGATTGCATCTTCGCAGCGCGTCGGGTTTTGCCGCCACTTTTGACGACCCCAGCGATCGAGTCGTAGACCCGCATGAACGACAAGGGACCCGACGGAGTTCCACCACCCGATAATTTCTCTCGTTGCGAGCGGATCGTCGACAGGTCCGTTCCCGTACCGGAACCAAATTTGAACAACATCGCTTCGCTACATGCCAAACGCATGATGTCTTCCATGTTGTCGGCGACCGATTGGATGAAGCACGCCGAGCCTTGTGGGTATTCGTAGGGGTTGTCCGGCTGAGCGGTGTCTTGTGTTTCTGCATCCCAGTGCCAATTGCACTTATCGCCAATGACGCCGTACTGAGCATGCAGCCCAACGTTGAACCAAACAGGACTGTTGAAGGCACCATGTTGATGAAGACACAACCAAGTCAAGTCGCGATAGAAACGATCGCCATCCGCGGGGGAATCAAAGTATCCATCGGCCAAGCCCCAGTCGGTAATCGTACGGGTTACCCGATGAATCAGTTGGCGAACACTCCGTTCTCGCTCGCCTGCATTGTGCGGATCGCCGTAAAAGTACTTCGATACAACCACGTTGGTTGCCAATTGAGTCCAATTCGATGGCACCTCGACGCTATTCTGTTCGAACAACGCCTTGCCCATCTCATCTTTGATCGACGCACTACGGGTATCCCAAGTCGTCGTGGCAAAGGGCGTTTCGCCGTTGTCCGGACAAAAGACCGTATCAATCTTTAGTCCATCACTCGTGCGGGACTTACGCAGCTTCGTACCAAATTGCGACTTGGCGTAATCGACTCCATGCTGCTCGTTGACGCGTTGGATCGCTGGATCGTTCTCAAGAGATGCGTTTTCTTGAGTTTGTGCAGAAAGTACCGTAGCCATACCTTTAAGACTCCTAAGGGGTTCGTCCGTGGGCCGTGATTGGGGTGCCAAAGTGGTTATTCGCGTTCCTCGCGAAGCACCTGAATCAGACCTTTTCGAAAAAAAATAGGGGCGGTTGCATGTCGACGATCAGTAGATTCGATCAGTTGATTTCGACCGGTAGTCATGATCAGTAGTGGCGACACCGCGAATGCTTGGGGACGTGTGCACGCAAAATTCGGAAAAATCCGATCAAGTGTTCAAAACGCCAAAAGAAGCCTAACCGCCAATGCTTTCACTACCCGTAGTGTCGAAATGCCATCGAACACACTAAATGTGGGCAACACGAGGAATCTTAGAGATTCGCTCTACAAAGTCAAACCGAATTTATTGAGGCTAACTAAGTCATTGATTTGCCATAACTTACAACGTTTAGGGGGGCACCCGGCATCTATTGGCATGCCATGCCCGATCGCCGTAACTCGTTACAAGATGAAGAGTTAGTGAATTTTGATAGCAAAAGCTGCGAAGAGTGGAAAACTTGTCGGAATCTGGAAAAAATGCCGAATGCTTGATCCGAAGCGAAGACAGGAGGGTAGGGGGGGACAGGCAGTCTGATTGTTGGTTGCAGACGGCGGCGGCTTATCCAGATTCGAACGTAGCGTTTGCGTGGCCGAAGTCTCCGGACATTGGATCGCGCTGCCTCCGTCACTCCCATCTGGGGCGGGAATCGGGGCCCCCTTTTTTCCGAGGCTCTTCAGGAGAATTTGTGGGTGAAAGGGAAGTTGCGGAAGTTTTTTTGGGGGCATGGCAGTCGCGATACCCATTGCCACTCTTGCTCGACTCCCTCGATGCCTCGGAGCAAGCATCGAGACAGATCGAACATCACTTCTCGACCGACGTCGCATTGTTTTCAGGCCAGAGGCCGACACGTTTTCAGGCCAGAGGCCGACACATCGATCGGAATCTCCATGTAAGTTCTTCACGCTCTCTTTTCTTGTTGGTGTCGTCGCGGTATCGGTTTGGGCTTCGCCGGCGATCGGCCAGGCTAGCAAGCCCAATGTGGTCTACTCTTTTGCGATGGTCTGGGGGCCGGCGACCGGTGGCTAGCGGCCTGCTGATTTAATCGTTTAACGCTTAGCCGAAGGCGTCAGCTTTTCCATAAGCGGTCGCCTATGGCTTGGCGTTAAACAATAATTCGAGTCCAACCGATTAAATCAGCAGGCCGTTAGAAGCCATCTCTTCGCCTCGTAACCGATTAAATTGGCACACCGCCGGTCCAGAGCCTGCAGTCGTCCTCTTCAGCGAGTATATTAGTCGAGCGGTCGGTAATCTCGAAGCTGTTTTAGGTAGTGGATCTTTAACAAGATCCCCTCCGGCAGCCGATGGTCAGCCGCTCGCCAAATGGCGGAACCAACGCCTCTTCTTCATCCTTTCCGACAAACGCGGCAATGTCACTCGATCCCAAATTACTCCTCTCGTTGCCGCCTCAGATGGTGAGCCAACTTGAAATCTGTCATCCTGACGTAGCACGACGCAGTTTTTCGACATCGGACCCCGCTGAAACTCAATTAGGCTCCGGCGGTGGTACCGCTCACGTGCTTCACCAGGCGTGGCTGCACAGCGATTCCGACTCCCTTTCACAGTGGGTTGCCGATCATCGTCAGATCATGATTCACGGTGGCGGTGAAAGTCGGCGGCTTCCCGCTTATGCGGCCGCGGGAAAGCTCTTTATTCCGATTCCAACGCTACGCTGGTCGCGCGGCCAGCGTCTAGGGCAAACGTTGCTCGATTTCAACGAACCGTTTCTACGGTCCGTTTTTGAGCAAGCTGGCAGTAAGGCTCGCTTGTTGATCGCCAGTGGTGATGTGCTGCTCCGCTCGACTCGTCCGCTTCCAAACCTGCCGGATGCCGACGTGGTCTTACTTGGCATGTGGGCCGACCCTGAAATGGCCGCAAACTT
Organism: Novipirellula aureliae; assembly: GCF_007860185.1. NCBI lineage: Bacteria > Pseudomonadati > Planctomycetota > Planctomycetia > Pirellulales > Pirellulaceae > Novipirellula > Novipirellula aureliae. The sequence goes on along the minus strand of NZ_SJPY01000004.1, from coordinate 427,516 downwards.
TGGTGTCATGTTTGTTGAGAAAGCCCAACCCGAACGACTGCAGACTTTTTTACAGAAACCGGACCCTGATGAGATTCGAGATCGGTCACGAGATTCGGCGTTTTTAATCGATGTCGGCGTTTGGCTACTCAGCGCTCGTGCCATCGAGTGTTTGATGACGCAATGCGGCTGGGATGCGGCTGAAGCAAAATTCGATCGATCCGAGCATCCCCATCCTTGTGACCTGTACGGACACTGGGCACTTCGCCTCGGGGAGAATCCACAAGCCTTTGACAAAACGATCTCCGAATTGTCGGTGGCGGTGGCACCACTGTCGCAGGGCGAGTTTTACCATTTCGGTAAGACGGGGGATGTGATCGACTCGATGTACGATCTGCAGACCATTGTCCGAGATCATACCGAGCTTGGTCTTGTTCCTTCACTTGCGCAGCCTAGGCAATTTGTTCAAGATGCCCATTTTGGCGTGCCGTTACGTCGGCAACAAAACGAGTCGCTTTGGGTTGAAAACTGTCACGTTCCTGCCTGCTGGAGCTTATCGCGTCGGCACATGCTCACAGGGGTTCCAGAAAATGAATGGAGCTTAAACCTACCCGAGGGAATTTGCCTCGATTTCGTGCCGATTGAGGACACTCAAGTTGCCATTCGCGTCTACGGTTTCTCCGACGCCTTTCGCGGGAAAATCTCCCATCTTGATACACATTGGCTCGAGCGGTCAGCGATGCAGTGGTTTTTGGATCGCGGTCTTGATTTCGATGCGACCGAGATTTCTGCCGACGACGATCTACAGGAATCAGCGTTATTTCCCGTTTTCGAAATCGAATCGTTGGATGGGGATTTTGTGCAATGGATGGTTGATGTCGACTCGAGCGACCAGCCGACAAAACAACGCTCGGTTTGGCAAAAAGCGAGAAAGCTGTCCGCCCGAGAACTGGCGCATCATGCCCGTCTCGATCGCGTTTACGCCGAACGGCTCGCAAAGCGAGAAGCGATTCTGCCAATCATGGCATCTCACGGGAATCGAAGTGTCTTTTACAATTTGGATCTTGCCCATGTCGCATCGACCTACGCGAATTCGGACGCTGCCGTGCCCGAATACTGGGACGAGAGTGAAGATCTGATTTTGGCCGTTCATAATCGCATGTTTCGATCCGAGGTTTTGCGGAATCGTGGTGACCAGGCATGGTTAGCCGAACAGGCGGCCTGTTTTGGTTTACTTGAAAGGTCGATCGTCGAACCCTATCACAGCGAACGAGTCGTTCCGGAGTGCCGCCTTGCCGAAGACCAAATCGTCTGGGCACGTAGTCCTGCCAGAGTTGACTTGGCTGGTGGTTGGACCGACACACCGCCATATTGCCTCGAGCATGGAGGGAGCGTCGTCAATATCGCGCTCGACCTCAATGGCCAACCGCCGGTTCAAGTGTTTGCTCGTCGCTGCGAAAAACCAGAGATAACCATTCGTTCGATCGATTTAGGCAGCATGGAAACGCTGACAAGCTATGAAGAGGTAGGCGGCTTCCGAGGAATTGGCAGTGGGTTTTCGGTCGCCAAAGCAGCCGTCGCGCTCGCTGGTTTCCACCCGCATTTCAATGGAGATGCGTTCGTATCGCTGCAGCGACAACTGGAGCGATTTGGCGGTGGATTGGACGTGTCGATGCTGGCCGCAATTCCGAAAGGGTCGGGGCTGGGAACCAGCAGCATATTGGCAGGAACCGTCCTCGGGGCCTTGAACGAACTTTGTAGTCTTGGCTGGGACGCCCACCAGATCGTTGCTCGGGTAAGCGCCGTCGAGCAAATGCTTGGCAGTGGCGGAGGTTGGCAAGACCAATTTGGGGGCATCCTGCCGGGAGCAAAACTTATTCAAACCACGCCCGGCATGTCCCAGGCGGCTGCCGTTAGATGGTTGCCCTCCGATTTCTTCCGCACCCCAGAATTCACCTCCCGAAGTTTACTGTACTACACCGGAATCACGCGGGTCGCTCATAACGTGCTTAGTGAAATTGTTCGAGGCATGTTCCTCAACGACCCCGCCCGCTTGAGCGTGCTGGACCGGATTGGAGAGAACAGTTTGGAGTGTTTTGATGCCGCTCAGCGGTCGGACATGAGCGTCTTCAACCGTTCCATTCGTCGTAGCTGGGAATTGAATCAGCGACTCGACGAGGGGACCAATCCAGCGGAGGTTTCACAGCTGGTCGAGCGAGTCGAGTCAATGTGTAGCTCACTGAAATTGTCCGGAGCGGGTGGAGGAGGTTTTCTCTACATGATCGCTCGTGATGCGGAGAGCGCCGAGCGAATTCGTCGCGACTTAGAAAATGACCCGCCAAACGCAGGAGCCCGTTTTGTCGACATGGCGATCTCGACAACAGGACTCCGCGTCACAAGAAGCTAGGCAATTTCGGTTTCGACCAGATCCCAGTTCGCAGAATCGGTTTGCAGATGCCAAAGATTGAGCAGTGGTTGACCGCTGAGGGAGCTGCGGATAATCGACGCCATTGGCTCAGGAGCGACAACGGCGACGATTTCGTCGTGATGCTTACGAGCAACTTTGCGGACGGTTTTCATGACGCGGGTTCGGGCGTCACGAATCGCCTCGCCGCCTGGCGGACATAGATCGTCGGGACATTCCTGGCCCGTTCGATAGACGCGAGGTTGGTTCCGCCGCATCTCTTCGATCAGCTTGCCATGCCACAAACCATGGTCAATGTTCTTTAAGCCATCGAGTACTTTGACGCGAATGTCGCGTCCTTTGGCTAATCGTTCTGCGGTCTCAACCGCCGATTCACAAGGAGCCGAGAAGATCGTTTTCACGGGGACATCCGCCAATTCGGACGCCATCGCATCGACCTGGACTCTGCCTTGATCACTAAGTGGCATGTCGAGCGAACCTTTGATTCGTTGCTCGTCGTCAAAGGAGGTCGCGCCAGGTCGAATGACTAAAACACGAGATAGCACTGGAGCACGTAACATCATGATTTCTCCTGTCCTTTCCTGGTTTGATCGGTTGAATGACTTACCGCTTTGAGCGCTTGATCCAATTCGGCGTAAGCAGCACGGTAATCTTCACTACAAACGATCGCAGACCCAACGACGAACAAATCACAGCCTGCTTGTCGGGCCTGGGTAATCGTTTCCGGATTGATGCCCCCGTCAATCTGTAGCAATAAATCGGGATGGTTTTCTCGTAACAGTTTTAACTTGTCGAGCGAAACGGGGTCGAACGATTGACCGCCAAACCCTGCTTTGACACTCATCACCAACACCATGTCAACGAAATCGATGCAGGGTTCCAAGTCACGGATGGGCGTTTCTGGATCCAAAGCAACGCCAACCACAATATCGAGATCACGAAACGCCTTTGCCACATGAGCGGCATCCTCGACCGCCTCGACGTGAAACGTCAACACATCCGCACCCGCTCGCACCATCGGTTCGGCGTATCGCAGCGGATCACTAATCATCAAATGCACGTCAAGCGGCAACTCCGTGTGCCGATTCAGTCCTTCGACCATCGGCATTCCGAAGGTCAAGTTGGGAACGAAGTGACCATCCATGACGTCCAGGTGAAACATCGGAGCACCGGCATCGGTCAACCGTTGGATCTCCGATTTCATATCGCCGAAATCGCCTGACAAAATGCTCGGCAAAATAGCGGGTGTCATTTCTCGGATCGTTTCGAGCATCGCTCGGGACATTCAGACTCTCGGGGTATTTAGTTCTTGGTCACTTTTTGTTCGTCGTTGGAAATCTTCCAAGCTGCAGATTCCTAACGTTCGATAGGTTGATCGAGAATGCTACGGTTTGTCAATTCGCGCTTTTTGCCGCAACCCACCATGCGGAGGGGTTTTGGTATTCTGGGACTCCCAAAACACGAGCATCTAATTGTTACCACAACCTTTAATGTTAATTTTCGCTCCATAGAAAGTTTTGGAATCGAGATGCTGATTGGTAAAACCGCGACATTTGCCAGGTGAAATTGCGGTTCCAGGCCGATTGACAAGCCAAAGTGAAAATGCTAGCAGATCCACTGGATGGCGTCATCAAGCGTTTCCTCCAGCCCGCGAATCTGGTAGCCGAGCTCGTTTTCGGCTCGGCTGCTGTCATACCAATGGAACAGGCTGCTCATACGAATCGCGGCACTGTTGATATCGCTTTCGCGATTCGTGATTCGCGTCTTGAAATCGCCGACGATTCCTGCCACCCACAAGGCAAGGGGGCCCGTCGGGGTGACCGGGCCGCGAGTACCGGTACGGCGAGTAATCTCTTTCCAAAGTTGAAAGTAAGTGATGTTGTGGCCGCCGAGGATATATTGTCGACCGTCCTGAGACGCATGCTCGATCCCCGCAATCACCGCGGCGGCAACATCACGGACGTCGCAAACACTTGCTCCTCCGCGTGGAGCGAAGGGACGCCACGCTTTGCTTACTTCGACAATCATTCGTCCGCTACTGGGCTTCCAATCCCAGGGGCCGAGCATGAAACCGGGATGGACGATCGTCGCACGCAGCCCGCGGCGGACCCCATCGAGAACCGTTTCCACGCTGGCTTTCTTGCTCACGACGTAGCTACAGGGAATGTTTTGTGTCGAGCTGGTCATCGGCGTCGATTCGTTCGCCGGGGCTCGTTTCGATCCGATCGCGATCGAATCGACCGTTCCAACATGCAACAGTTTGCGATCGTACTTGATGCACGCGTCGACAATCGCCTTGGTTCCATCGCGATTGATTCGCATCGATTCGGCAAGCCGTGTCCAGCCAAGATGAATGAGCGCTGCCGAGTGGACCACGGCATCGCAATCGGCAACCGCACGATCGATCGTCTCTTCCGAAAACAAATCGCCGTGGACCAAACGAGTCGACAGTCCAGCAAAGACTTTGGACTCAGGGGGTTGACGGACTAAAGCCACGCTTTCATGTCCAGCGGCTTCCAGTTGCCGTAGAACATTGTTTCCCAGTAATCCGGTCCCGCCGGTAACAAAAACACGCATGATTTTGGATCGAGTAGACAAGCCACTAACTCTCTGTCGGCTCGACGAGGATGTTGCCAGAAAAACACGGTGGCTGAGGTGTTTGAGAACCATATCGAAAACGATAGTACAAGTATCGAATGACTGCGTACAGAATCACGGCACCAATCAGACCACAGGCGTCGGCAAGAAAATCGTGAACATCGGTCGTTCGGCCTCGAACGAAGCCTTGCGACCATTCGTCGGCGGCCGCATAAATCAGCCCGACGACAACAATGCGGCCGAACCGAGGCAGTAATCGTCGAGACGTTGTGATGTAACAGAGTAGGAAACCGAGACCGGCAAACATGGTAAAATGAATCAGCTTATCGTTGATCTTCGGAACATTCGCGATCGACCTTGTCGGCAAATGGGTGCCCAAAAAGATGAGTAACCAATAGAGTACGAGGGCGGCAAAGGCCAACCGGACGCCGAAAATCGTTTTTCTTGTGATCGATTGCATGGTTGTTTCTTGATTCGGATAATACTCAATCGTTGACATACTGACCTCATTTCCTCGTGTATCAAGCCCAGCGGCACAAAAATGGCAATAGTCTCTCTCGAAAATCGACTTTTTCTTCATCCACTCGCTCCCCGACTGCTGTCTGGGCACGCACGGCTTCTCAGACCCTGGTTTCGCGAGCACCACGCTCGCCAGCAAGCTGCCTGCAATCGATTGGGCCCCCTGCCAGGAGCCTGGGGATCCGTCAAACTGCGGCGTGGGCCTTGGGATCAGTGGCGTTTTCTTGTTTTGCTAGCGTTGTCCAGCCTTGTGTTCATGGGTTCCGCTCGCGATCTAGCCGCGCAGACCCCCACCGAAACGGATGTATCCGATGTACCTTCTGGATCGGTTGTAGCGATACCGCAGGTGAAGGATGCTGACAAAGAAGATGCAAAAAAGACGTCAAACGGGAAGCCCACCGACTGGACCGAGCTGAAGGATTCGTGGGTCATCAGTGATTTTCCGGGTGCGGGGGCCGTCGAAATCAAAGGAAACGTCGTCAAATTGGCCGCTGGAGACCCCATCACGGGCGTCCGCTGGGCGGGGCCGCTACTGCGTGAAAATTACGAAATTATTTTTGAAGCCCGGCGGACCGATGGTCATGATTTTTTTTGTGCTCTGACCTTCCCGGTTGGAGAGAGCGTCGTCAGTTTGGTGCTTGGCGGTTGGGGTGGAGGTGTGGTCGGTCTGAGCAGCATCGACGGAGCGGACGCGTCAGAAAATCCGTCGACCAGTTACATCGAATTCGAAAAGAATCGCTGGTATCGCGTCCGAGTCCGCGTGGATGAGAAGGCGATCTCTTACTGGATCGACGACCAATTGCATTTTGCACAACCGCGTGAAGAACGCCAGTTTAGCACCCGATTGGAGATGGATTTGTGCGAACCTCTTGGCATCGCCTCCTACCAAACCGACTCCGAAATCCGCAAACTAAAAATGCGAAAACTTTAGTTTGATTGGCGACCCTCGTGCTTTGTCCAGATTTGACTTTAGGGTGCGGGATCACGTGGCTGTGGCTTCCAGCCGCAGCTGACTGGGGCAAGATACGTGTCTCCGCAACGTTTCGATCACTTCAAGTTGAGGGATAACGGAAGCATCGACATCCGGACCTCATCGAAAGGGATCCTCCGATAACCGCCTTTTCTCGCTTTGGAGGATCTGTTCGTTACTACGCAGTGATCGTTGTCCCAGTGTCTCACGCCACGATGCGGATAACGCTGTGCATTCTGCCAACGCCTGGTCTTGAACCGGATCACGCGGCTTTGCGAACATGATCGAATTTGCCTTCTCAATGGTCCATCGTGGATAGGGACGCTCGACCAATCGCATCGTTTGGCCTGCTTCAATGACACCTTCTTTGATCACGCGAAGATACCATCCGGTCCGCCGCGTTTGCTGAACTTGAACGGCAAGTTTAGGAAGATTCCAACGTCGTGATAGTTTCCAACATGGTTGCCGCGGTTGTGAAATCTGCAGCACACAGGAGCCGATTTCGAACTGGTCGCCAATACAAACGTCCGCTTCGGTGACCCCATCGAGGGTCAAGTTTTCACCAAAGCATCCAGCTTGCCATTCAACTTCCTGGTGCTGTGTTTTCCAAAAAGCGTAGTGCAGCACAGAATAGGCCAACACGGCTTTGTCGACGCCACCATGATGAACGAGGTCCGCTTGTTCGTCGCCGTCGATGTTCGTGCAGCGAACCATTACTGGGCCATTGACGAGTTGTTTGACGATGCCAGACGTCCATGGTTTCATCGGGCGGTTCGCTGGCGAGTCGACATCGTCGAAGTGTTGCGGTCGGCCGACCTGAATCGATAGTACTTTAGGGCACGGCATCACGAGTGAGTTTTCCTTCATTTCTGGTGCCGACCTTTGGTTATCAAACTTGATGTGAAACCTTTACCATCCATTTGCCAAGGAGATAAAGGCAGCTTCAGCGCGTCCACGATCCCCATCGTATAATTCGTTCTTCGAGCCGTCCAGCATGGACCGAATCCGGATCTACCGTCGCTGCCGGGCAACACGATATGGCATTTCATTTCATGAAAATACCTAGCTTTTCGATTGATTTAGCAGGCCACAGAACCCACAGGCTCTCTTTTGCCTTACGATTGCTAATGCGGCAAGTTGTGCGTCCGTTGTTGGCGCGGTGGCTCGTTCCACCGCGGTGACCTTGCCTAGCATCGTGTGAGTAGGGGCAGGAAAGGCGTGCTCGTTTTGGGCCGATGCGATGGAGCGAAAGAGGAACGTAACGAGGGCAGCGATGGTAAAGTCGATTCACGCAAGTCGCGGTTGTATCGTAGCCACACGGGATGTCGTTCGCGTCCTTCCACCGTTTTGAAATGTCTCCTACCGATTCTCGGGAAGAGCCGTTTAAAAGCTGAACTGAATCTGAGACCGAAAGAGCCACCCCACATCGCCTGGAGTGATATCGAGCGATGAAGAGTCAATCGGTGCTCCATCGAGGTGTGTCGCATCGACAACAAGTTTGGCTTGATTTCCTCGGAAGTACCAAGCCAATCCACCCGCTATTTCTTCAGCACTCTGATCTTGTTCCCCAAGCGATCCGGAGTTTCCATCAACGCGTGACCACCTGGTGAGCAACTCCAATTTTCGTGGGATCACAAAGTAACCAAGTTGGAACCAAAAGCCATGGTCGAACAGATTGGGAACGGACGACGGTCCGGTGATGTCGGTCACGTTGCGAAAGTAATATTCCAGTGTCGAAGACCAACCTCGGTATTTCAGTGACGTGTCGACGGAGTAAAGCGAGGCGGAGTAGCTATCGACGTCAGCGGGAAGGATACTAGCGAGCGTGCTTCCCGAGTCAACGACGCGAAGGCTGTCGAATTCGGTACTTCCACTACGGTCGATTACCGAGGAAGCAAATCCGCATCCTACACGCATTGCTAGACGTTGATGTATCTCAAAATCGGCCAACTCACTCTGGCCCCAATCGCCAGTGAGATTGGTCGAAATCCGACCTGAGTACGCGAAATTGTTATCCAATGTTCCACTACTTCCCGTCTCCGCACCGCCGGTTACCAAGCCGTTGAAGATGGCGGTCTCCCAAGAGACCGGCTTTTGGAACAGCTCTAGCTGTCCATAGAGCCCCCAGGCAAAACTGCGGTTGACGTCGAAGAACATGCTGGCCATCGACCGATCCGTGAATTCGAATTCACGTCCCGTCATCCCGCGTGCCATCGAGAACGGCATCTTGTACTTGCCTGTTCGAAAGCCAATCGTTCCGGGATCTAATGCCCAAATGGTGTGACCAAAATCGTAATTCAAATAGTAGTCAATCAGTCGCACGTTGTCGCCGCTACTGCTGCGACCATCGAGTTGCAGGTAATAGGAGAAGTCAGGATTGAACGCGGTGCCAGAAAAAACGAGGCGTCCTCGTTTGAGTTGGAATTGATTCAGATCGAGATTGGGGGGGGCGAAATTTGAGATCGTGTGTCGTAACTGGCCCCAGCCGTTCAGTTTTATTTTGAACGGATAACGTCCCGTGTCTAAGTCCAAATCGTCAGTGCTCGCGATCATAAAACCGTCGTCGTAGCCAACTTTGGTGCGGTCGAGCCAGTCAAGCTGACTTACCGTATTCATGGCATCGTTCGGTGGTGTCTCCCATACAGATCGGCTATCCGACGGACCCTCGCTGTTAGGAACTGTGCCGGGAACTGTGACGGGGGCCACATCGATGTAGCCGATAAAGTCTTCCGACTGCAAGTCCACCAACCCGCCGTCGGATGCGATCGTGTACCGCATCAGGACGCATGTCAGAAAGGCTAGTGTCAATACTCGCAAAGCTGGAACCACCCTCGAAGGCGACAAAGAAGCAACAGACCATTTATCGGCGATATTCGTCAGAATCCGAAATCAACGCTCAACCGTTCTGAAAGGCTGGACTGGAACAACCTATTCGATAGGCTTGACTTTAACGCTTATGTCGATTAGCCGTTTGAGCGGTGACGATTGAAATCGGGCGCATCGAAACAGCGTCAAACTTTGATTGATCGATGCAACCGATCCTAGCTGGTGACGCAATATCATTTTTATTGAAATCTCTGCTCAGGTGCCATGACATTCGCGTATAGGATTGCGAGTGCGGGAAACCACTTGCTTCACGACGCGTGTGTTTAGAGCGTGAGAGGTGTCGATCGATTGCTGATTCTTCAGGCGGCAGCATGGTTTGATCCCCGTCCAGCGCGAACTCGGACAACTTTTCGGAAGTAGGGGGGCTGTATTCATGAATCAGTTTGGTCAGCATTTGCTCTCTGGCTTGGCGACGATTTTCTGTATGTTTGGTTTGATCGCCAATGCGCCCGCAGATGAAATAGCATCGAAAGAACCCACAACCGACACGCATCCTCTCTTGGAGCCCTTGCGCTACGCCAATCTTCATTGCGACTACATTGAGAAAAATATACGCGATTACTCGTGTTATATTTTTAAACGCGAACGGATGAATGGTGAACTTCAGAAGGCACAGTGTATTCAGGTTCAGATGCGTTGTGCACCGAGCGATGGTGGTCGTACCGATCGCCCAATGGCGGTGTTCCTAAATTATCTGGCGCCAAGCAGTTTGAGGGGACGCAAAGTCTTGTACGTTGAGGGCAAGAACAATGGAATGATGCTAGTCCGTAAGGGCGGACTTTCGTTCAATTATGTGAAACTCGAAATCGATCCGCACGGCTCGGCTGCGAAGCGGGAAAGCAACTATCCGATCACGGACCTTGGATTCGACAAGATGATCCAACGGCTCATCGAACTCGTTACGAACGACATGGAAAACGATCCCGATGCAACAAATACAAAAGTGTCCTATTTTCGTAAAGCCAAGGTAAAGGATCGAGTTTGCACTCACATTCAGGTGGTTCACCCCAATCGAGTTGACGGAGTCGAGTTCCACAAAGCGAGCCTGTTTTTCGACGACACGCTACACGTACCCATTCGGATCACGGTACACGATTGGCCAGAACGGGAAGGCATGGAGCCACCTCTGATTGAAGAGTATACCTACGTCAATCTACAATTGAATGTTGGTTTGACGGACGCTGACTTTAGCAAGACCAAATTGGATTCTCCCGAATAAAGTGTTCGAAAAAGAGCTTCGTTCGCTCACGTTTACGAGAGGTCGCCGTGGATTTCGTGAATGGGTTCGTGAACAGGTTCGGGTGGCGGGGTCGGGTGGCCAGCTCTAGAAACGAACCGTCCGGAAATGGTATTGCCAATCACAGGAGTCACGCCACCAGCTTGCAGGTGACGTGGCCATTGCTAGGGATCGAGGCTGGTTGGAGAATATAGGTATGACCTTGTATTGGAGTCTGGTAAGGATCTCGCCACTGCTGCTCATCGTGAGTCTGACCACCATGATGACGGAGCTCGCGGATAATCGCAAACGGGAAGAGCGGCGGGAATTTCAGTCGCAGGAACTGATGTTGGCGAAGTCCGCCAGTTGGATTTTCAAGCTCGGCGAGACGCCCCGAGTTCTGTGGCGCGATGTCGAAACGGTGCGCCGACTGGGGGGCAATGAGCCGTTGCGAGTTCGTTGGTTCAATGCGGAACTCAACGAGTCACCCGAACCCAATGCGCCCGGTCGCTGGCTCGCCTGGATCGAAGGGACTGCCCCGAACGGCACCCCGATTCGACGTTCGCGAACTTTCTATGCCTTGCCAGAGCAGCTCCCCAATTTCGTCCTGCCAGACTTGACGGTTGCATTTCCCAACTTTCCTGGCCCGGACGCGACAGCCGTACTCCGAGAACACGAGACCGAAATCGTCCGCTTGGCAAACGACGCACTGGTAAGAACCGTGCTCGGCAGCGAACAAGGGGCGGTCCTCGTGGCTGGACTTACCGAGATTGAGCCGCTGGGACGCCCGGCAACGTACATCGAATCGACAGCGGTCCGCAATGATGAATGCCACTTAGCGCTGAAGCTCAAACTCCAAGGGTTACAGGACCAGGTACGTGCATTGGAGCCGCCCAGACACTTGGATCCGCCTGCTCCGATACTACGTGACGGTTCGACCGAACAAGCTGGCGTGACGGCTGACGCCAAAGCCCGAATCGACGCTGTCTGTCACGCCTGGGCCAAGGATTCCGGCGAGCCGTTTGTGACGCTCATCGCCCGCCACGGCGTGATCGTCACTCATGAAGCTTTCGGCAAGGATGCTGCGGGGCAACCGATTGGCCGCGACTATCGCTGCTGGGTCGCTTCGATCACCAAGACGATCACCGCGATTGTGTTCAGCCAGTTTCTTGACCAAGGACTCATCGACCTGGATGATTCGTTAGCCACTGTTTTCCCCGATTTTCGCAATCAAGGTTCACACGTCCCCACTTTCCGACAATGCTTTACTCACACGAGCGGATTGTCGGGGCACGGCGAGCTAGGTGACATGCATACGGCACACCTGGAAAACATCGTGCTTAACGGGATCGATGTGAACGAACCAGGCGTGAAATACTCCTACTGCGGACTGGGGTATGAGTTGGTGGCCAAGGCGATGGAGATCGTCGTCGGCAAGAACGCCGCGAAGCTCTACGACGAGCACCTTTTCCGTCCACTCCATTTCGGCGATGTGCGGATGGGTAACGCCAGTTCCTCTGGGGAGTTCACCGCGATGGAGTTGGGGCTCTTGGGTCAGTGGATGGCCAACGGGGGCAGCTACGGGGCGCAGCAGTTCATTCATCCAGGAACCTTTGAGCGACTCTTGCCGCGGCCGTTGCAAGTCGCCGGTCATGGCGACACGGCCGTGGAAGGAATTGGCATTCACTACCAGCGGCATCTCAAGCCCGATGCGCCACGGGATTCGAAACACGACGAAGACTTGTTATTCGGGCCGAATACCTTAGGGCACGGCTCGTTTTCAGGCTGCATTTTTCTCATCGATCCTGACCAGGAGCTTGTCGTGGTGCAAGTGCGCAAGCAAAGTGGTCCCGGCAGCGCCGAGTGGTCTCCGAAGTTCTTTCAAGAGATCGCAACGGTTTTGACCGATTAAGGTTCCGAGCAAAGGTCCGCAAATGTTTTACGTGATTCAGCAAACAACCGTCTGCTCAAAATCCACACACCCGTGGGATAGGCTTCCAGCCTGTCATTTCAAATCGATTCCTCGCAGGCTAGAAGCCTACGCCACACTGCTCAAAAGCCACACACCCGTGGGATAGGCTTCCAGCCTGTCATTCAGGTTTATTCCTCGCAGGCTAGAAGCCTACGCCACTCTGCTCAAAATCCACACACCCGTGGGATAGGCTTCCAGCCTGTCATTCAAATTGATTCCTCGTAGGCTAGAAGCCTACGCCACTCCGCTCAAAACCCACACACTCGTGGGATAGGCTTCCAGCCTGTCATTTCAAATCGATTCCTCGCAGGCTAGAAGCCTACGCCACTCCGCTCAAAAGCCAAACACCCGTGGGATAGGCTTCCAGCCTGTCATTCAAGTTCATTCCTCGCAGGCTAGAAGCCTACGCCACTCCGCTCAAAAGCCAAACACCCGTGGGATAGGCTTCCAGCCTGTCATTCAAGTTCATTCCTCGCAGGCTAGAAGCCTACGCCACTCTGCTCAAAAGCCACACACCCGTGGGATAGGCTTCCAGCCTGTCATTCAAGTTTATTCCTCGCAGGCTAGAAGCCTACGCCACTCTGCTCAAAATCCACACACCCGTGGGATAGGCTTCCAGCCTGTCGTTCAAGTCCATTCCTCGCAGGCTAGAAGCCTACGCCACTCTGCTCAAAATCCACACACCCGTGGGATAGGCTTCCAGCCTGTCATTCAGGTTTATTCCTCGCAGGCTAGTGCTGCGTTACATCTAGGAATTAGGATTGGCTCAGATCTTTGTTTGAGTCATACTATTGGGAACACGGAGGTATCCCATGCAGAAAAAGTATATCGTTCGGTTGAGCGATCAGGAACGTATTGTCGGCCCGACCTCAACAGTGCCTAAATCTGCCAGAGGCGAGACGAAATTCTGAATGGGGGTAAGGGGGCGGTCCGCGCGGATCGAGCACCAAAGCACCCACCCCTGCGAATCTCACCCAAATTCTTTTCAAACGTTCTCAAATCAGAACGCTCGTGAATAATCCGGGGTAGGCGCTTGAGCCATGAGTCGTGTGCCATAAATCGCACAATGACTTCTCAAGACGGCTTCGCCACCATGTCGCTTAGCTCTCGGGACATCGATTGTATTTCGGAGCGAAACAACCTCCCCCCGGCGCAGCCGGGGGAGGTCGAGTGACGCCCTTAAGGCATTCGCGAGGGAGGGGGGCTTGCCGAAGCTTGAAGAGTGAAAACAGTAACGTAATCATCCCTCATTCCTTATTCCACACTCTTCCGATTGCCCCCTCCCGAACGGAGTTTGGGAGAGGTGGTTTCGCTGTTGACTTGGCTGGAGTAAAAAACGGCACGACGGCTGGGTTCGGGAGATGGGAGGCTGGGAACAAGGGTTGGGGACCTCCGATAGCCTATTTCCCCAAAAATCGGTAATCTTTTAGGCATCACCTCTTAGCCAAATTTCGATTTTTGACCGTTAACCGATATAGCTGATAATCATGACGATTCCGACTCGATTCGATCACACCGTGGCCGCTGCTGAAATTGCTGAGGCTTGGGAAAAAGCGGGCTGTGCCCATGCAGAGCCGAACCCCGCCCGTAAACCCTACTCGATCGTAATTCCGCCACCCAACGTGACCGGTGCGTTGCACCTCGGCCACGGTTTGAACAATACGCTGCAAGACATCATGATTCGAACCAAACGGATGCAGGGATTCGAAACCTTGTGGATGCCTGGCACCGATCATGCGGGGATCGCCACACAGGCGGTCGTGGAAAAACGACTCCAGCAAAACGAGAACAAGTCGCGGCACGACCTCGGACGCGAAGCGTTGGTCAAACGGATTTGGGATTGGAAGGCCCAATACGAAACACGAATCATCGACCAACTCAAACGGATGGGGTGTTCGTGTGATTGGGATCGTCTGCGATTTACACTTGATGATGTTTGTGCTGCTGCGGTCCGAGCTACCTTTTTCGATCTGTTCAATAAACAACGAATCTACCGTGGCAAGCGGTTGGTCAATTGGGACACGTTTTTGCAGACGGCCGTCAGCGATGATGAGGTGTTTAGCGAAACGAAGAAGGGACATTTTTGGCATGTTTTCTACCCAGTGATTGACCCCCAACCGGGCGAACCGACGCAAGTTGAAATTGCCACCACTCGGCCGGAAACGATGCTCGGCGATACCGCCGTTGCCGTCCATCCCGATCCTGAAAAAGCGTTCCAAGTAGCTGAATCGGAGCTGGACGAAAAGCTAAAGTCCGCCAGCGAAGGTGAGAAGGTCGAACTGAATAAGCAACTCGAGGCACTTCGCACACGGCGAAGGGAGATGCTGCCGCTACTTGTCAAGTTGCGTGACATGGCGATCGATGGCCGCAAGTTGGTCCTGCCACTTTTAAAGCGTGAGATCCCGCTCATCGCCGACCAGTGGGCCAAGCCAGAAATGGGGACCGGTGCGGTAAAGATCACCCCTGCCCACGATCCGAACGATTACGAGGTCGGTAAACGTGCCGATTTACCGATGATCAATATTTTGAATCCGGATGGGACGCTTAACTGCGAAGCGGGTGCCTACGAAGGGATGACGATTCCCGCATCTCGTAAAGCCGTCGTCGCCGATTTAGAGTCGGCGGGACTTCTTGGCGATATCGAAGACCGTGAGATCGAATTGCCACTGAGTGACCGCAGCAAAACGCCGATCGAACCGTACCTAGCCGATCAATGGTTCGTCGCGATGGACGAATTGGCTCAGTCCGCGATGGACGCTGTCGCCGATGAACGTGTGAAGATTTTCCCCGAGCGATACCGCAAAGGGTATATGGATTGGCTAAGCGAGAAACGGGATTGGCCGGTCAGTCGGCAATTATGGTGGGGACACCAAATTCCGATCTGGTCGAAAGGTGGAATCCGTGAATCCGAGGCGAAGGAGATCGAGCAAAAACTGAAAGATTTTCCTGAATACACTTCTGGAAAGATCTCTCAACGAATCGATCCCGATGATGCGGGAACCTATTCCATTTTTGTTTGTCTTCGCGATGACGATGTGAAGCTTGAAGCGAAGGTTCAAACGCTTGGCTTGGTGCGTGATGAGGATGTCCTCGACACATGGTTCTCATCCGCATTGTGGCCGCATAGCACTCTTGGGTGGCCGGAAAAGACGGCGGAGCTTGAGTATTTTTATCCAACCAGCACTCTGATTACCTCGCGTGATATCATCACTTTGTGGGTAGCACGAATGGTGTTGATGGGGCTCAACAATATTGGTGAAATCCCGTTTCATGAGGTCTTTATCCATCCAAAGATTCTGGATGGCAATGGAGAAGGGATGAGCAAGAGCAAGGGGAACGGAGTCGATCCTAACGATGTGATCGACAAGTTCGGCCCCGATTCACTGCGGTTCGGTCTGGCCCGCTTGGCGACGGAAACGCAAGACGTGCGGATGCCGGTTCAATACGAATGCCCGCATTGCGAAAAGCTGATCGATCAAACCAAAAAGAACCAATCCTTGCCCGTCGTCGAATGCCCTGCTTGCAAGAAAAGTTTCTCAACCCAGTGGGCGGAAACCGAAGCGGATAAGGCATTGCCGAAAGCGGCCGTGGTGAGCGAAAAGTTTGAAACCGCACGAAACTTTGTTAATAAACTGTGGAATGCAGCCCGTTTTGCGCTGATGAATTTTGACGGCTACAAGCCGCAGCCGCTCGTCGTAGGAAATTTGCCGTTGGAAGATCGATGGCTACTGAGTCGATTGTCGACCGTTACACGAGACGTGACCGATGCTGTCGAACATTATCGTTTCGCCGAAGCCTCACGAATCCTTTACGATTTTGCCTGGAACGAATTCTGTAGCTTCTATATCGAAATCGCCAAACCGCGTTTGGCCGACGAGTCGCTTCGCGGAGTGACACAGTCCGTCATCGCCTATGGACTCGATACACTGCTTCGGTTACTGCACCCAATCATGCCGTTTGTCACCGAATCGATCTGGGGTTTCTTGAACGAAGCGGCTCCAGTGCGTGGGCTTGCTACTCCCGCCAAAGCACCTCGCTTTGTCATGACGGCACCATGGCCCGAAGCGGACGCGTCACTTCATGACGAAGCGATCGAGCAACAGTTCAATGAATTTCAAGAGGTCGTGGTTGCGATTCGAAAAATCCGAGCGAGCCAAAATATCGCACCGAAGGAAACCGTGCCTGTGTCAATTCGCTGCAGTGAATCGAGTGAAAGGATGCTCCGTCCCATGCGAAACTACTTCGTAGGGTTGGCTGGTGCCGAAGTCGTCGAACTTGGCCAAGCGGTCAAGCCGTTTGAAATCGATGCGCCGTTGGCGTTGCCAGCTTTTGAAATGGAAGTTCACGTCGACTTGGAAAAGTTCATCGATGTGAAAGCGGAAGTGGCTAGGCTCGAAAAACTGATCGACCAACTCGGCAAGCAGATGGTAGGCAAGCAGCAAAAACTGTCGAACGAAAATTTTGTCTCCCGGGCGCCCGAAGAAGTGGTCGCGAAGGAGCGAGAATCGCTGCAGGAACTAAAGGCCCAACTCGAATCGGTACAACGTGACCTCGAGCGTCTCAAAAAGAAAGAACTGTAGCTTGCCCTACAGTTTTTGAGTGCTTGTTTCACAAGCGTTTACGCTTCTTGCACCTCCCCCGGCGCAGAGGTCGTGCCGCTTTTCAGTGCAACATGGCTAACAACATACAACCTCCCTCAAGCGAAGCTTGGGGAAGCGCAAAACATACAAAACAACCACCTCGCCCAAACGGGGTTTGGGGGAGGTGGTTTCGCAATCAGTCGTAACATCAACGTCCCGCTGCGGCTGCGGCAATTTCACTTTTGATTATAATATCGTCTTTCCCGATCACCTCGATTTGTCAATTCTTGCCTTATGCCTGTTCGTCTGAAATGCCAGTGCGGCAAAAACCTAAACGTTCCTGACTCTTTAGCAGGTAAAGCCGTCAAATGCCCAGGCTGTGGCAAAGTGCTCAAAGTCCCCGCGGGTAAACCGCAGGCAGCGGCTCCGGCAACGGCACCGGCACGCCCCCCTGCGCGAGCCGCTTCATCGTTTGACGGCGACAGTTTGGAAGACCTTTTCAATGAAGAAGGATTCAATCAAAAAGTCGAAGCGATTTGTCCGGCTTGTCGTGGTGATATAAAAGCGGGCGCCGTCCTATGCACAAAGTGTGGCTTCAATTTGCAAACGGGTGAACGCCTCGAAGGATTCAAAGTAAAGGGTATTGATATTAGCCACGGTACACTGGCACTCCAAAAAGCATCCGAAGATTTGGCAAAATCACAAGAGATGCAAGACAAGATGCTTAGTAAAGCGGGGATGCCGTGGTGGATGCTCGGGCTCGTCTTGGTCTTGCTCGTCGGATCGACTTTAATCGCCGTGATCGCCATCAATGTTGCTCGCAGTGAGCAAGGTGGTAACTTCAATCCGATCGCCACCTTTGTCCTTTTAGCGGGGGCGACATGCACGGTGATCAGTTCAGGTGCCAGCTTAATGTTGCTCGTCCGAGCGTTCCAAAAGGATGTGGTTACAGGACTGTTGGTGTGGCTCGTCCCCTTCTATGTGTTCTATTTCGTTTATCAATACCCACGCGATACATGGAAGTATCTCCTTACTTCCATCATGATGGGCATTATCGGCGGCGTATTGATCGGCGTGGCTTTGGCGATGGGGTTAGCTTAAGGCGACCCTTGATGCGAAATAGCATCTAACGACGAGATCCACTCCAGGACATTTCTTTCTATCGCTCGACAAACAACTGGGCGACCGCATAGGCGGGGGCGCAGCGTGACAGTGACGGTCCCCAAAGTTGCGATAGCGAGATCACCTGCGATTCCCGTGGTAGCGACAATAAGTCATTTCCATGCCCGCTTAGAACGATGGTTTTCTGGATCCTGCGATGAGCTTTGGCCCATTGCGTTATCGGTTCGGCGATTCGTCTCTTCGCTGATGCGACCACTTGTTCGGCCAGTCCAATCGCCTGCTGCACGGAGACACTGCGCCGATCGAGCCCGATCGTGCGGGCGATGCGATTCGCAGCGTAGCTGATGGCACGTGGTTTTCCATCCGCACTTTCGCAGTCTGCGGGTGCTTCAGGCTGCGAGCCCAACAGGATCCGGGCGTCATCGATCGTCGCAAAGACCTCGTTCATCAGCGGCACCTGCTTGCCTTCGAACGATAGCGATTCGCAAATCGCACAAACCGGTGTTCGACGACAGCCCACGTAGACCAACGATCCTTCGCAAAGCCGCTCAAAGTCCGTCATCGCAAGGGTTGCGATACGGCCATCATGCAAGGGAATCACATCGGTCGTCGTCGATCCAATATCGACGAGCAAACCGTTGGGGCAAACCTGCACGGCGACGAACCGTGCGAGAGCGTGCCAATTTGCGGCCGCTAACCGGTCCGCATCGACATGGAAGCGAATCTCTTCCCGGAAATGATGATCCGTCGCATAGAAATAGCAGCGGTCCACGTTGCACTGCTTTGCAGCGACGCGAGCATGCTCGACGATATGCTTTACCCCCTGTTCCCGATCGACAAAGCAATCGGCGAGCTCGCCCGTCATGACGACGGCGATCGCATCAGGGCGTTTAAAATGGCCGATCGCTTCAGCTAACCGAGAAGCCAACTCAGCGGGGTGTTCCCAAAGCGGAAACTCTACCGCCAATGAATGGCGGTTGGTATCGGCAAACTTCAAGTTCGCACCGCCAATGTCAATTCCTAGTACCGTTTTCATCGCTGCCCTGTAAGCTGGGTTTCTATAGCCCGAAGGGCGGCATCTCCTCGCCTTTAGGCATAAGACACCTATTTGTTACACGTCACACAGCTTCACGGCTTCGGTCAGTCCTTCCATCGCATCGCGCGTCGGGATGTACTCTTGCCCGACGAAACCATCGTAACCGATATCGAGAAGTGCCTTCATGCATCCCGGGAAATTGATCTCTTGAGAGTCGTCGATTTCACAGCGGCCTGGGTTACCTGCGACGTGAACATGGCCGATCAAGTCAGCGTATTGCTTGATACGTCGAATCACATCACCGTTCATCACTTGAACATGGTAGATATCGAACAGTAGTTTGACTTGGGGGGATCCGACCTGCTTGATGATATCGGCCACATCGTCCATATCGTCACCTTGGTAGCCGGGGTGTCCTTTCATCGGATGCGTATCATCGCGAGTATTTAGCATTTCAAGACAAATGGTAACCCCCGCTTTCTCGGCATGAGTGGCCAGCGTCTTTAACCCGGCCACACAGTTTTTGGCGCCTTCCTCGAATGAGATTTCACCGCTCGATGGATCTTCGGCATCTCGCCATTTGTAACCGGTGAAGGCGATCACGTTGGGAAATCCAGCGATTTCGCTGGCATCGATCGCGGCCTTCGTTCGCGTGATGATTTCGTCGTGGTAGGCCAGGTTATTGAGACCTTTCACAAAGGGAGCGCCAGGCATTCCGTTGCTCGTCAATGCGCAGACAAGGCCATTCTTTTTCAACGTAGGGAAGTCTTCGGGCTCAAGAACTTCGATACTCGTGATACCGAGTTTCTTCGCAACATCGCACTGCTGTTGCAAGTCCCATTTCTCACCTGCGACGTTGAATGACCAAAACGCCATCGATTGCTTGATGCGACCGTTGACGACTGGTTTGGCAGTGGCTTCCGACATTTGATTCATCTCGATTGATTTTTGGTTAGAAAATGACAACGCCCCGTTAAGGAGCTTAAAGTGATCTTATCCAGAGGTTACGGACTTTGACACCACACTACAGAAAAAAGCACCCAGATCCAATTGGATCTGGGTGCTTCGATGTGAACCAATAGGGCTGACAGGAATCGAACCTGCACTCCAGTAAAGGAACTGGATCCTAAATCCAGCGCGTCTGCCAGTTCCGCCACAGCCCCGTTGTCTTCTCAATCGCAGTGGATTGCCAGCTATGCTTCTTCGGTGACAACGGTTGGTACAACCCAAACCTTCAAGCTAGCGTCGACCTCGCCATGCAGGTGCACTTTGACGGTGTAAAGTCCAAGTTCCTTGAGCGGTCCGTCGAGACGAATTTGGTCTTGAGCCAAAGTGAAGCCCGCACCCTTGAGTGCATCGACGATCTCGTGTGCCGTGACGCTGCCATAAAGGTGACCTTCGTCGTTGGCGTTCGCTTCGATCGTGATCGATTGCTTGCCAAGTTCGTCTGCCAAATCACGGTAACTCTTGAGTCGCTCGAGTTCGATTTCGCGAAGTTTTTCACGATGCTTCTCGACCATGCGAGCATGGTGGTCGGTTGCCAATGTCGCCAACCCTTGCGGCATCAAGTAATTCAATGCGTAACCCGAACGTACTTCGACGATGTCGCCCTGTTTGCCCAGGTTTTCAACGTTGTGGATCAGCAGGAGCTGAATACCACCGTTTGGCCCTTTAGGCAAACGCTTGTAAGGTCGTTTGAACTTTCGGCCGGTTGCTGTTTTTGGTTTCGGCATCAAAATACTCGAGTTTTTGTTCTGTAAATATGAATGATGGTTTGGTTGTGAATTAAATCGATCCGCTTCGCATGTCGACACTAAAACGGAATTTCGGGGTCGCCATAACCGGGACCGTCACCTGTCGGTTGAGCTTCCCGAACGCCAGGAGGACTGGAATGAGGGGGACTCGTTGACGAGGATTCGCCGCTTGGATCAGCGACGGGTGGTTTGTTCTTGCTTGCTTCGGAAGGACCTGCATTCGGGGAACTGGATTGCTGCGTTCCCTTTGGTGCATCACTTCGAACGGTTCCGCCGCTCGGATGACTTCCTTTTGGGCTGCCGAGAAATTGAATCTTCTCGCCAACCACTCTCAACTTACTACGTTTTTGCCCATCGGCTTCCCAGGTGTCGTACTTTAGCCTGCCCTCAATCAGGACAGAAGAGCCTTTTCCTAAATACTCGCTAGCGACTTCCGCATTTCGTCCCCACAGGGTCACGTCGACAAAAACCGTATCATCGACCCAATCGCCAGACGAGGATTTGCGTTTCTCGCTGATTGCTAAGCCGACGTCGACAACCGCCATTCCGCCTGGAGTGTATCGAAGCTCAATGTCTCGGGTAATGTTTCCTACCAAAACGACTCGGTTGTAGTTTGCCATTGCATCTTCCTATCGTTTCTGTCTACCTGGTTCGAAATTTCAAGTCCCAGGCACGTTCGCTTTACGACCGCATTTTTACGACCGCGAGGCGACGACATCATCATCGACTGCTTCGCTGTCGTCGTCACTATCGGATGTATCGTTTGAGTCATCGTCATCACTGGAACTGGAGGACGAGGGATTGAACGATTCACCTCGAGCGTTCGCCAGCATTGGCTCAACCAATCGCGGATCAAGTTTGATTGTCATTTCGCGAATAATCGATTCGCAGAGCGTGAAGCCGCGAGCCATATCGACCAAACCGCTACCTTCCGATTCGTGGTAGCACAACCAATAAGTACCCTTTTGGTGCTTATCGATAGGGTAGGCCAATTTTTGCTCCATCCAAAGACGGTTGACCAAAACGGTGCCACCATTTTCGGTCACAATCTGCTCGATCTGCTTCGCCACTCCGCCTGGGTCGCGAGCGTAGTGGTTGCTGTCGAGGATGAACAATGTTTCGTAAGTATTTTTCGCCACGGTTTCTTCGTCTCTTTGCTTATCTGTTTTCGTAAGGACAGTTGTTCGTTAGTTCGAGCCTGTTTCTGCTTCAAGCCAATCTACTTTGAGCCTGTTTCAGGGCTGGGGGCATTGTACTTTGCCATCGTTGGCATGATCCCCTCGTTGATCCAATCGATCCCAGCATAAGCTGCTCGCGTCGTCACGGTTTCGATTGTATCTTCTTCGCTTTTATTAAATTTCCCGAGCACGTAGTCGACGACTTGCCATCCGTCGGGAGGCCTGCCGATTCCCACCCGCAATCTTGCGAACGCTTCGGTTCCCAAATGCCTGGCGATATCCGCCAACCCTTTTTGCCCGCCGGAAGAGCCTGAAGGCCTGAGCCTCAGTCGCCCGCATGGCAGGTTCAAATCATCGCAAACCACTAAAATCTGTTCTGGATCGAGCTTAAAAAAGTCAACTGCCTTTCGGACGCTCTGTCCACTCGCATTCATATAGGTATGTGGACATAGCACAGCAATCTTTTCACCGCCGACCATGCCCTCAGCCCATTCACCTTCGAAGCGACTTTTCGACGGATCGGCCAAAATGATCGCTGCGAACTTTGCCGCCACCACGAAGCCAACGTTATGCCGGGTTTGCTCGTACTTGCGGCCCGGATTGCCGAGCCCAACGATCAACTTCATGGTAACAGTTCTATTCTCTCGGCGTAGTGGTTTAACGAAATACGCCCACTCGAAAAGTGACCTAAGCCCCCTCTTCCTCGTCTTTGGCAGCACCCTTGCCAATCATTTCAGGCTCCGCCATCGACTCACCAGCGTCCTCGCTTGGCTCTTCCGCACGAACTTCTTCGATATGAATGATCGGTGAGTCACCCGCCGTTACCAACTCGACTCCTTCGGGAAGTTCCAGATCGGAAGCCAGCAAGGTCTCGCCTAGCTTCAGGTCCGCCACCTGGACGGTCAGCGAATCGGGGATCGAACCTGCCGGGCAGCGAATGTCGACATCGTGACGATTTTCGATCAACACGCCGCCTTCGCGAACACCAGCTGCTTCGCCATGCACGTGAATGGCAACGGTTACGTCAACCTTTTCCGACAAATTGACTCGCATCAAATCGAGGTGCAACACATCGATCCCCAACGGGTCCCACTGCATATCGCGAACCATCGCGGTTTCTTTGATCGCACCCGCAAGCTCAACCGTCCGCGAATGGTTTCGCAACAGCATTTTCACTTGATCGACGGGGATCGACAACGATTCGGTCTCTTGACCGTGTCCGTACAAAACAGCAGGCACAAGGCCGCCTTGGCGCAGTCGCCGAGTGGCTCGCGAGCCCATTTGCTCTCGCTTCTCGACTTGCAAAACGTCTGCCATGGCTGGACTAACCTTCCAGTCAGAATGTGATTCGGTCTAAATATGCTTTAAAATGGTGCCTAACATCAGCACGCATTGTTTCATCTAACGCTTGTGATTCAGTACTTCTTCCGTAGGAATGCTGCCGGCTGGCAGCCCTGTCTAGGGATCTTTCCTACTGGGTGGCGGATAAGTATGGCGAATTCGGCTTGATACGCAAGCCCAAAGCGACCTGGTTGATAGCCCATTTTTGGATAAATTTTCCCCGGTGCCCGATTTTGAGCCTGCGGTTGCCGTTTTGCTTCCGGTCTCAGACAAGCTTGCGGAAAGTTGATAAAGTAGATTTCGTCTAATTGGACGGTGTTAACTGGACGGTGTCCTTCCATGTGGCTCGCTGGAGCTTGGCTTTCGTTACCTGCACGGATCTGCCTGCCTGCGTTGGGGTGCAAAAAGCTGAGGGTTGACGCAAGATTCTACGGTTCTATGAAGAGACTCGTTTGCTCCTCGCACTGAGTTTGCTCGAGTGGCGAAGCCACGGTAGACTATAGCCCTGGGCGAAAGTCCTGGGGCACGCAGTGTAAGGGGTACCCAGTGCAATAAGATGAAAGATGACGGAGATGAAAGTTCTGCAGGGACGGCAGGAGCTCCATTTTTGGTCGCGGCTTTCGGCGTGCTTTGGTGGCGGCGGCGTTTCCCCGTCGTGACTTTACGACTCGGTGATGGGGCATTCCCGATGCACGGGCCCCAAAGCACGGGCGTTTTGTGACCGCTTGATTTTAGGCTTGAGGAAAGAGTGGCTGGGGCATTTTGCCTCAGTCGACTGCGGCTGGAAGCCCCAGTCACGGGCGGCTGGAAGCTCCCGTCACGGAAGGTTCTTACCCTGATGTTTTAATCTGGACAAAGCACGAACGTCTAGACTCCAACTTTTCATGCAACCCAAACTCGGAGCCCCTGCCATGGGTTTGTTCAGCAGCCCCTCACTACCGGCCTGTGCGGCCCTCGAATCCCGCCAGAAACCCAGGTCTTTCATTTTTTCTGTCTTGCTCGCCGCCGCCATCGCCGCCGCCATCGCAATCACCATCGCTGCTTCGCCAACCGCCCAGGCAGCGGAATCCGAGATCCAGCTACCGCCGGTGCTGCTTCAAATGATCCGAAATAAGGCTGTTCATGACGACCTCGGTCTCAACGCGAAACAGATTGACGAGCTTCGGGCCGTGCTCCAATTGCTCGATGGACCGTGGCTTCGCTCACGCATTCTTCCTGCGAATGAGCAGCAAGCGAAGGTTGCTTCGCTCGAACTCGACTTGTTCATGCGGCTTCCCGACATCCTCTCGGAAGACCAGTTCAAGCGTTTAAAACAACTCCGGCGGCAAGCCCTCGGCACTCGAATGGTGCTGCTTGAAGACGTTCAGGCAGCGGCAATGCTGAGCGACGAACTCGTCTCAAAACTGGCGAAGCGTTACGCCGAGCGAGATCGGGTGACGAGCGAAACGCAGGCGGAATTGGCGAGCAAGAA
This sequence comes from Novipirellula aureliae, assembly GCF_007860185.1. Lineage (NCBI taxonomy): Bacteria > Pseudomonadati > Planctomycetota > Planctomycetia > Pirellulales > Pirellulaceae > Novipirellula > Novipirellula aureliae. The sequence continues at coordinate 402,469 of NZ_SJPY01000004.1, read as the reverse complement.
GATATCGGCGGAGGAGGCTGGGGAAAGAGTCGCGGCCGCACAAGCGGAGGAGCAAAATGCAGTGAGCGAGCTATTGACCGCGGAGCAGCGGTCTCGATTGAGCCAGCTGATTGGCGAACCGTTTGCATTTAACACCGTGACGCGTCTCTACCCGTCCGCTCCAGAGCTTTTAGCTGTCCCGAGCGACTGGATCAAAGGGGCGCCCGTCACGCTCGACGATTTGCGAGGTAAAGTCGTTGCCGTTCATTTCTACGCTTTTCAGTGCATCAATTGCCAGCGAAATCTGCCGCACTACCAAGCTTGGCATGACGATTATGCGGATCGGGGGTTGGTGGTTATCGGGATTCAAACGCCTGAAACGCCGTCGGAACGCGACCCCAATCTTGTTCGCAAAGCGGCAGAAAGAGAAAAAATTGGCTACCGTATTTTGATGGACCGCGAATCAGCTAACTGGAAAGCTTGGGCGAACACGATGTGGCCAACCGTTTACCTGATCGACCAAGATGGCCTGCTTGTGCGCTGGTGGCAGGGCGAAATGAATTGGCAGGGTAGTGAAGGCGAAAAAGAGATGCGGCAAACGATCGAAGCATTGCTAGCGCGTCAAGAAAAATAACTTTCCCACCTGCAAGGGGAATGGAAATGGATTCGCCTGGAGCGAGGTCCGTGACCTATAGATCGCATTTGACGATCCCGGTGCGCCCTTGCTGCCTTTGGGGCAGGCAGCTTGACAGCGGACGGCTCGATTGATATGAAGTTGTCGAAAAAGAGGCTTGTGAAAAGGCGCTCGACCTTGCAATAATGTAATGAGTCCTCGCTTGAGGCCCCTCCCCCAACAAATCAAATCAACTCATAAAAGACGATCCCGATGGCTGGCCGTAGCAAAAAGAAAGCAGATACCGTGTTCTTGGTTTGCGAAGAAACCAACGATTACAACTACACTTTGCAGCGTAAAGCGGGTGGCGAAAAGCTTCGTTTAAAGAAGTACAGCCCACGGCTTCGCAAGCACACTTGGCATGTCGAGAAGAAAAAATAGGCTGCTTTTCGTAAATTGGCTTCGCCGCAAAAGCGTGGCCTAGGCTTCCAGCCTGGGACCACAACAACCTGGGACCACAACAAAACCCAGGCTAGAAGTCTGGGCCACGGCGGGATTCTCGCTTAACGATACTGGAGTCATGGATGCAACGCCGATGGCGGATTGTCCCCCACGATGCTGCGCGCGTCGAACAGCTTTCTCGGACGGCCAAACTGCCTGCGGTGGTGGCCCAGTTGCTCGTCAGCCGAGGCATCTACCAGGCCGATGACGCCGCGACTTTTCTGAGCACCAAGTTGGCAAACCTGCGTGACCCAAATGAATTGCCTGGTGTTCCCGAAGCGGCCGACATCATTCGTGATGCCGTTGCTGCAAAGACGCCGATCACCGTCTATGGCGACTACGATGCCGACGGCATGACCGGCACAGCGATTCTCTTCAACGGGCTGAGGCTATTCGGGGCCGACGTCAGCTACCATGTCCCCAATCGGCTAGAGGACGGCTACGGATTGGGCGATGCCGCGATCCGCAAATTAGCCGAACGCGGCAAGAAACTGATTGTCTCAGTCGATTGTGGAATCACCAGCCGCACGCAAGCTGCTCTGTGCCGCGAACTGGGCGTCAAACTGATCATCACCGATCATCATACCATTGATGGTGAATTGCCTTGTGCCGATGCGATTGTCCATCCACGATTGCCTGGGTCGGCGTACCCATTTGGCGGGTTATGCGGCGCGGGGGTTGCCTTCAAGTTGGTCTGGGCGATTTGTCAAAAGGTTTGCGGAAGCAACAAGGTGTCCGAACCGATGCGGGTCTATTTGCGGCAAGCTCTGATCTTGGCCGCGATCGGGACCATCGCCGATGTCGTTCCCTTGCTCGATGAAAACCGTGTGATTGTCGAGCACGGCTTGAAAGCTCTGCAAATCAATCCATCCGCTGGTTTGGCGGAACTGATGAAGGTCACCAAACTGGACCAGAAATCGAGCATTCAAGCGGACGATATCGCGTTCACGCTGGCGCCTCGGCTGAACGCCGCCGGACGACTTGGGCAAGCCCAATTGGCAGTCGAGTTGTTGACGACCCCAGCGGGCGAACGAGCTGTCTCGTTGGCCGAGTATATTCATAATCTCAACAGCGACCGAGACACGCTGCAGCGAAGCGTCACCTTAGCCGCTGAAAAGCAGATCAAGGAGGAATTCGATGCGGACACCGATCCCGCATTCGTACTATGCGGAGTCGGCTGGCACGCTGGGGTGATCGGCGTCGTGGCAGGTCGGTTGGCCGAAAAACATGCGAAGCCGGTCTTGGTATTGTCGCTCGATTCGACCGGACAAAGCGATGCGGTTGGTTCCGGCCGAGTGGGTGGCACGGACATCGACTTGTTCGAAGCGCTGAGCGAATGCAGCGAACGGCTGGTCCGCTTCGGCGGCCACAAAGCGGCCGCGGGATTGACGATCGACGAGAGTCAGATCGATGCTTTCCGAGGTGATTTCTGCGAAGCGGTTGCCAAGCAGTGGAGCGAGCGACAGATCGAACCCGAAATTGTGATCGATGCCGAAGCGTCGCTGGGACAATTGAACATGGAAACCGCTAAGTATATCGAAACATTGGCCCCCTTCGGCGCGGGAAACCCCAGGCCCGTTCTGTTTTGTCGTGGCATCGAACTCGAAGAACCCGCTCGGCGAATGGGTGGCGGCGATCGACACTTAAGCGTCTTGCTTCGACAGGGTGCCAAGGTCGTCCGTGGGGTTGCTTTCGGGGCTGGTGATTGGTGCGAGTTGCTGAACGACTTAGACAAGCCCTTTGAAATTGCTTATCGTCCCGTCATCAACGAATTTCGTGGGATGCGCAAAGTCGAAATCCATCTGGTGGACTGGCGGATCTCTGCCGAACTTGGCCGACCATCGAAAGCTGCCAAGGAGCCGGTGACTCACACGACATAGCAGGCGGCATTCTTTTTTCGCCGCTCCGCCTAAAGAATCGCCGAATCGCCGCCGATAGAAACCCTACAGCCGAACGGGTTCGAATCGGGTCAGCTCTACAGAAAGGGAATTTGTGCCGAGTCCTTCCCTTCAGCGATCTTGACTAATCGGCAAGCATCCCCTAATTTGCACAAACACCAACGTAATCGTCTCGGAAAAAGCAGACTGCGAAGTTTGCATCTTCAACCCTGGGCGATTCAATAAAAGGCGACGTGGCCAAGTGGCTAAGGCGAAGGATTGCAAATCCTTTATTCGTGGGTTCGAATCCCACCGTCGCCTCTTTTGCAGGTCTGCAATTTCTCCTCGACCCCAGCCCGGATGATTCGTTAGCCGTTTTGGCGATAGCGGCCTGCTGATTTAGTCGTTTAACGCTTAGCCGAAGGCGTCAGCTTTTCCAAAAGCGGTCGCCTACGGCTTGGCGTTAAACAATCAGTCGAGTCAAACCGATTAAATCGACAGCCCGATAGCCACGGCTGCGTGATTTGTCGTGTGAACCGTGGCTAACGGCCTGCTGATTTAGTCGTTTAACGCTTAGCCGAAGGCGTCAGCTTTTCCATAAGCGGTCGCCTACGGCTTGGCGTTAAACAATAAGTCGAGTCAAACCGATTAAATCGACAGCCCGCTAACGCCAAAACGGCTAATTCGCAGACTGTCTTTCGAGCAATGAACGTAAACGCTTGAAGGCGTAGACGTTAGCAAAACAATTTGCAAGCCCATGAATCATCCGGGCTAGCTGAAATTTGGCATTTGAGATTCGATGTGCAATTTCTTTAAGAGCTCGCTATCCAATAACAATCCATAAAGCAGTTCTTTTGGGATTGCGTTTGCTCCGCCGTCTGCGAAGGTTGCTTCGATCGCTTTCGCTTGATGTAACGGCAACTTGGTATCGGATGACGTTATTTGCTGAACATGAATATGCCTTGCAAAGGCTTTGGGGTCGGAGAGAACTTGTTCAAACCAGCTTCGCCTGGGCGAGTCGCCGCTATCGTTGATGGATTCCGACAATGCGTGTTGATGGTAAACACAGATAATCGGTGGGTGCGTTTCCGCGGGTACTAGCAAGAGCCCGCGATTGTGGAGCCAGCGTCCCAAACGCTGGCTGCCCATTGCGACCGCGATCGGGATCGACAACAAGACTCCTGCTAACAGTGGTGAGAACCAAGCTAACAATCGCGGAAGAAAGAGAGCGATCAGGACCGTGGCGACAACACCGCCAAACGTAATCGCGTAGAATTGCTGGAACGCTTCCCCCCATCGAACGCCCCGCTCGTCACGCTGTTGAGCGGACCAATGCACGTTTGCGCCGCGAAGTACCGCGATCACAAAACGGGTATGGAAGATGGCCATGATCGGAGACAACAGAACCGAACAGGCCGTTTCCACAATGGCGCTGACCCACAAACGGATGTATCCACCATGGCGGCGTGTTTGTTCCCGGTTTCCACCTATCAACAGCACGCCCCAGGCTTTAGGTAACAGCAACAACAACATTGCGGCGATGAAAATCATCAGTGCTCCTGGCCCCATCCCGCTAGAAGCCATTGGACGGTTTGTGTAAGAGTCGATCGCCATTCCAACCATACAGAACAGCGTAAACAAAACCCAAATCGGCGATGCTGAGTATGCCATCACGCCACATCCGAAATGCAGGCGACTGAGGGAGTTGAAGTTTTCCGCAAGCAACAACTTGGCGTGCTGTAGATTGCCTTGACACCATCGCTGATCTCGCTGGGCATAATCCGCCAACGTCGTTGGGCACTCCTCGTAGCTGCCGCCGATATCGGTAGCGACTTGGACCTTCCAGCCGGCACGAACCAGCAAGGCTGCTTCGACAAAGTCGTGGCTCAAAATCTCGCCACCAAGAGGCGGTTTGCCAGGCAGGATCGGCAGGTTGCAGTGACGCCTGAACGCTTCCACACGAATGATCGCGTTGTGTCCCCAGTAATTGCCTTCGTTGCCAGCCCAAGCGGAGAAGCCTTTGACGAAAATCGGGCCGTAAACACTAGCGGAAAATTGCTGGATTCGTGCAAACAATGACATTCGTCCGATGGGAACGGGGGGGATTTGCAGAATACCAAGCCGCTCATCCCCATCCATTCGCTCCACCATCGCGGACATCGTCGTAGCCGAAACGAGACTATCGGCGTCAAGGATGATCATATAATCATGGTGTGCCCCCCAACGTTGAACAAAATCGGCAATGTTCCCCGCTTTGCGGGCCGTGTTCGCGGGCCGGTGCCGGTAGTACAAGTGGTCACTGCTACCAAGTGACTCCGTCAACTTGGACCATGCGGCCTCTTCTTCAAGCCAGACCTCATGGTCCGTTGTATCGCTGAGGATGTAGAAGTCGAATTGTTCCGCCAAGTTGCGGTGTTTCCATTCAAGCATCATCGCCTTCACACCCGCAAACACCCTTGTCGGTGATTCATTGTAGATTGGCATCAGAACCGCCGTCCGCTTCGATGAAACGACCGCTCCTTTTGATTCCTTCGTTTGCCAAACCTCCTGCCCTCGTCCCTCCTGACGTCGTTCACGCGAGGCAACAACGAAGCCGAGCGTTGCGAGCCAGAACGAGAAAGCGATCCATCCGAACAAGATGGCGAACAAAGGGACACTCATCCATTCAATAATGTTGATGCCCGCTCCATTGCTGGCCACCGCAATGTAGCTCGATGAGGCAAGGAGCGTCATCAGCAGTGTTGCCAAAGCCACCAAGGCGCGAATCGCTCGCATCCGTCGATGGAACGATAAACCGGTTGTCGTCGTCTTCATGGTAGGAAAGCCTTACGCGACTTGGTCGGCGCGAACCGTTCGTGGTTCGGCAAAACCAAGAAATTCCAACCACCAACGAGCGCGGAAAAACCATATCGTTTCGGTTGGTTCGCAGGGCTCCATCGTTCGCTGACACTCCGGTGGAACCGCATGTGGCAACGTTCCTTGATACCGCATGGTCGGCTCAGTCACTTTGCCTACCGCCAATGACATCGCTTGGCGAAAGTACCTTGAGCCATCCGAGTCCAAACGACGGTCAAGGCAATCGCACTGCGCAAGGATCTGATCAATCGTGCTCTCCAAGCCCGGGCCGTCGAAACCCGAACAAGACAAATAGTGGCGCAGGTTGACACGAACGAATTTCACGACGGACTCCGGAGTCGCGTTAGCAAGCTTGTTGACCATAGCGATATTTCTCGATTCTTATAGACAAGATTTGTTGACAAGCACAGCAAACGCGGAAAAACGATCGCCGTGGATCAGACGTTCAATACAAACGATGTGCCAATTCGATGTAAGAACGGTCGACAGCGGGTTTGCCCAATGCTTAAGGGGCGTTATCTCCCGTTTCCAGACAGCTAGCGGCAGACACCGTGGTTACTAAATCGGCTATGGCGACTAAACTGAACGAAACGGAAATATACCGAGCTGCTCTAAATTTGGTCGGTTTTCAGCCAAAGTCATCGGATGGAAGCCGACGGAACCGTTCACAGACATGCTTGCTCGTTAGGCATGATTGACTTGGGCTGCCCAGGAAATGGGCGACGTCGTTTACCAAAACGCAGGCAATACCGTCTGCTCCAATTCCCCGCGAAGCTTGAACCTGTAGCCCGCGAAGCTTGAACCTGTAGCCCGCGAAGCTTGAACCTGTAGAAGGTGGAGTCGTACTCCCATGAAACGAATGAAGATCAGGCGGCGAACCGTACTAGGGTCCGCATTGTCGTTACCGCTATCATTCTCACTCTCGAAAGCTTCCGATTTGGACGATCGCGATCATCAAATAACCGATCACGAGCGAGCCTTTTTGATCGACATGCAGCGATGCTGCTATCAATATTTTCTCGAAGCCTCCGATCCAACGACGGCGCTGGTGTCGGATCGCGCGTCGACCGATGGACGTTCGCCAAGTCGTCAAGCAAGCATTGCTGCTTGCGGTTTTTCATTGGCATCGCACTGTGTCGCGGCACATCATCAATGGCTGCCTCGCGGAGAAATTGCCGAGCGAGTACGGTTGTTGCTTCGTTCTTTGCTTGAAAAAGCAGATCATCACAAAGGATTTTTGTATCATTTCTTGGATCGATCGACCGGACGACGGATGTGGAAAAGCGAGGCCTCTACCATCGATACGGCGCTGATGATTGCGGGGGCGATGACCGTATCAACCCTATTTTCCGATGACGAAAAAATTGTCGAGTTGGCAGATGCGTTGTATTGCCGAGTCGATTGGAATTGGATGCTCGGCAGCAACGATTGTATGCATATGGGTTGGACACCCGAACGTGGAATGATCCCAAACCAGTGGGACCGGTTTAGCGAGTTAATCATCTTAGTATTCTTGGCGATCGGAGCTCCACAGCGACCGATTCCGCCCCGTTGTTGGCGAGCGTGGCAACGTGAATCGATGCTGACGTTCGGTGGTATCGAATATCTAAACTACCCACCGCTGTTTGTGCATCAGTACCCGCTGGCGTTTTTTGACGTGCGAGAATACCGTTCACCAAATGGTAGGGACTATTTTCAAAACTCCGTCATTGCCCACAAAGCCCATATCGATTTTCTGACCCGGCTCGGCCTGAAGTACCCAGAGCGACTTGGTCATTACAGCAAGGATCTTTGGGGGCTGACCAGCAGCGACAGCGAGTCGGGCTACCGAGATTGGGGTGGGCCGTACCAGGAAGGGCGCATCGAGCCAGATCGTGGGATCGATGGCACGTTGGTCCCCAGCGCCGCAGCGGGCGGGCTACCGTTCGTGCCTGAACAATCGTTGCGCACCCTGATGCTGCAAAAAACGCGATTCGAGGATGCCATCTATGGTCGCTATGGTTTCGTGAACGCCTACAACCCTGTCACCCATTGGGTCGATCCCGATGTCATTGGCATCGATACCGGGATCACGTTGCTGATGGCAGAAAATATGATGTCGGGAACGGTGTGGGATTACTTCATGCGTCATCCCGCTGCGAAGAGATCTCTTATGTTGACTGGATTCAAACGGATTTCTGGATGAGTGCGGGATGCATAGAGGGCCTCCTCGCCTTCCCCCAACATAGCTCGAGTAGCTTTGGCGTCGTTATGGCATCCGTCATTGCGTCAAAAACACTTGTTCCCAGACTCCCTGGAATCACGGAGGCTGCTGAAAACTCACAGCCTCTGCGGCCTGAAAACCATGCTCGACGCGTCTGCACGGCACACGACTTGCACCCTGGCTGCGCGTTCGGTCGAAAACTTTCACTTTGGGTTCTTTCCATGCGTTTTGGCTTTGTTTTGATTCTTTCTATTCTTTTGATTGATGAATCAGGGGTTTATGCGCAGCCGGCGGGCATCGAAGAAAGCACCGCCATCGCGATGACAGATATCAGGAGCTACGGATCGCTTCAGCAATTGGCAAAACGAACGTCGGAGCAACCGTACATTTCGGCTGCGCCCCTTGATGACGTGCTGGCCAATCTCGATTACGAGCAGTATCGCGAGATTCACTTTCGACACGATCAAGCGGTATGGAAGGAGACCGACTCACCGTTTTGGCTTGAAACCTTTCATCGTGGGTTCGTTCAACGCGATCGTGTGTCGTTGTTTACCATCGAAGATAGCAAGGTCGAAGAGATTCGGTTTTCGCCTGACAACTTTCGTTATGGAACGGAAACAGAGCACGTTTTGACCAAACGGCTGGCATCGCTTGTTGACGCAGGGCATGCAGGTGTTCGTGTCGTTGGTTGTTTCCCCAAGGCGACCGATGTCCAAGAGATGCTAACGTTTTTGGGGTCGAGCTACTTTCGTGGTCGTAGCTCTGATACGGTCTACGGGAGTTCCGCACGTGGTTTGGCCGTTAATATCGGCTTGCCCTGCTCTGAAGAGTTCCCCGCGTTCACCGCGTTTTGGATCCAAAAAGCGAAGCCAATGGACAAGACGTTGTCGATCATGGCACTTCTGGATAGTCCCAGTTTGAGTGGAGCTTATGCGTTTGAATTTGAACCGGGGACGATGGGAACGACGGTTGACGTTCGCAGTTCGCTTTATTTCCGAGAGATTCCTGAGAAGATTGGAATCGCTCCGATAACAAGTATGTGGATGTGGGGCGATGGACTTGAAGGACCGGAACTCGACAATCGGCCATCGGTTCACGATGCCGATGGGTTGTTAATTCGAGATCGGCAAGGCGATAGGATTTGGCGACCGTTTGCTCGCCAAAGCTATCCCTCGGTGACTCGAATCGCGACCAGCGGCGTCGCCGGATTTGGCTTGATCCAGCGTAACCGGGATTTCGAACACTACCAAGATTCCAATGCGCAATACCATCGTCGTCCGAACGTCTGGATCGAGCCGCTAAATCATTGGGAAAAAGGATCGATCGAACTACTCGAACTGCCCGGGGCTCATGAAGGTGTCGACAATATCGGTGCCTATTGGGTTCCTCAGCAACCGCCTCGTTTAGGCGAGCCGTACAATCTTCATTACCGCGTCCACTTTTCTTCGCAAGAGATCGGTGGCGACTCAAATGTAGCCAAAGCCACGCAGTTGAGTGTTGAAAGGAGCGAACAGCGGAATCGAGATTTCAAACGGATCAAGCTCGATGTCCGCTTTGCGGGACAGATTTTGGAGAATATTGACCCACAATCGCTGATAGTGGACGCTCATACCGTGCGTGGTAACCTGATATCCAAGACGGTAAAAAAGACGACACAAGGTGACAGGCTCGTCTCCCTTGAAATCGAACCGATCGAGCACGCGCCGGTCGAGGTAACGGTCGCACTGATGCACGCGGGCAAAGACGTATCCGAGCGATTTGTCTACTTGTGTCCCGACGAAACTCCCAAATTTATGTATCCACAAATCTACACGCGGAAGGAATGAGCGAGGGCACCATGGACACTCCCACCCATCCAATCGTTCTTGGTCTCTGGCCGATCGCTGGCGTTACGACCATCGGTGTGACGCAAGCGGATGCTGCGGCAACCATTCGTGCGGCGATTGATAGCGGCATCACTCGTTTTGATACCGCGTTCAGCTACGGTTATGACGGCGAAAGTGACAAGGCCTTGCGTCCGTTTTTGCAACAGGATCGCGATCGCTACTTCGTGATCGGGAAGGTAGGTCAACGTTGGACCGAGGACAAAAAGCGTGTGATCGACGGATCGCATCGGCAACTGGTTGCCGATGCGGAAACCTCGCTTCGCAGACTAGGTATCGAACGATTCGATACGCTCATGCTTCATAGTATTGACCCGAAGGTCGAGATTGAGATTTCGGCCTGCGCGATCGAAGAAATGCGGCAGCGAGGATTGGCGGCCAACATAGGCGTTTGCAATGTGGATGAATCACAGTACCAATCGTTCAAGAGCGTGGCCCACTGCGATGCGATACAAACGCCGCTTAATTGGTTACAACGTCATGCACTCGATGAATTGATTCCCGCGTGTGCGGCCGATGACTGCAAGGTTTATGTTTATTGGACACTCATGAAGGGGCTATTGTCGGGAGGGATTTCGCGAGACCATCGCTTTGCCGAAGGCGATAGCCGACCGGGATATTCGGTCTTTCAAGGGGAGGCAAGAGCGCGAACACACGACATTTTGGACGCACTGGGACCGATTGCGGATCGAGAGGGGCTGACGGTTGGTCAATTGTCGATCGGTTGGGCCATTTCGCAGCCGGGTGTGACCGCAGCACTGGTCGGTGCTCGGCGTGCGGACCAGATTCTTGAAACCAGCCAAGCGGTGCGGCTTGGGGGGGAAGTGGTCGAAGAGATGAACGAAATGATCGAATCGGCAGGTTCGTAACACTTTTTCCACACCCTAAGGTTTTCGTAGAACGCTTCACCGTCCGACAATTTGGCGGGTTTTGTCAAAATTCTACGCTATCGCTTCATCGTATTGCCCTTCCCGGTTAGCCTAACAGCAGTCCGATTTTCGACCTTTTTCCATGCGATGGATGCTGATGACACCAGACGATTCTTACGAAACGCCAATCTCCGTTGACGATCAATACGAAGATCTTTCCGAGCCCGAAACGGAATCCGAAACCGAAACAGCCTTGGAGACCGATGCTGAATTGGCCCCTTCCGCCGAACCGGAAGCATCTTCCCAAACCGACGCGCTGAGCGGCCGGGATGCTCTCAACGACTTTGAGACAATCGCCGAACCCGACTTGGTCGAAGCGAAGCAGGCTTGGGAGGATGATGATCCGAAGCTTGCGGAGTTGGCTGAGCCGTTTGTGGGCAGGTGGAACACGTTGATCAGTACCACGAATTGGGAAAAAGGAGAGATCATCCATCGCTGGCGCGAAAAGCTGATCGAGTCGAATGCACCGGCAACCGAGTATTCGGACGACGCTTGGGCGCGGCGAGTCGGTGGGGTGACCGCACCGCACGTTGGACGACTTCGCCGCGTTTTTGATCGTTTCGGTTCAACCTATGCGACTTATCACGGTTTGTACTGGAGCCATTTCCTGGCAGCACTCGATTGGGACGATGCTCCGCTTTGGCTAGAGGGAGCGGTTCAGCAATCGTGGAGCGTTTCGGGGATGCGGGAAAAACGCTGGGAGGCGACCGGTGCGGTCGAATCACAACGTCCTACCAGCAGCCAGATTGTCGAAGTCGATACCGATGAAGACGTCGTTTTGCCAGCCCAAGGGGGCGGACGAACCAAAGAGTACGACGAAGACGCGGCCATTTCGGGCGGTCCGAAGTACGAAGAACCTGATTTTGGAGAGAGCGAAGAGTTTGCGTCGTTGGAGGGTAACAAGCCGAAGAATGACTCCGAGAGTATCGTTGTCGATGATCCTGATAAGCCGCTAAACCAACCGTTTGCCGGGTTACCTCAATTACCCGACGATTTAGCGGATGCCGTTGAATTGCTAAAGTTGTCAGTGCTCAGGCATAAATCGTCTAAGTGGGAACAAATCGACGCCGCGTCGATCCAACGCTACCTCGATGCGATCAGTACTCTGCTGCAATCGCCCGATTCGGATGCTTCGTAAGCGTAGGCTGGGCCTGTATGCCCCATAGTCAAACCGGGCATCTTTTTGGCAAACTAGTATTTGTCACAACTAAAGATTTGGGCGAGCATTTTTCGTGGCTGTGGCTTCCCGCCACAGCGCACTGGGGCAAGATGCCCCAGCCACTCTTTTGCCAAGCCGAAAATCAAGCTGTGACAAATCACTAGGGGTGGTAAAGTCCAAGTATCTACGACTCGACGAAAACGAAACGAATAGCGACATGAAAACTGTAAAGCATGATTTAGTAATCCTTGGTGGCGGTCCAGCTGGCTATGTCGCCGCGATCCGCGCCGCCCAGCTTGGCATCGACGTTGCCTGTATCGATGAAAATGATCGCTTCGGCGGCACATGCCTGCGAGTGGGGTGTATTCCCAGCAAGGCGCTATTGGAATCGAGCCATCTGTACCACGAAGCCAAACACAAACTCGCCGATCATGGCGTACAAATCGACAATGTCGATTTTGATCTCGATAAGATGATGGCACGCAAGACCAAGATCGTCGACGCTTTGACTGGCGGTATCGATATGCTGTTTAAAAAACGAGGGGTGACACCCTATCGTGGTCGCGGAAAGTTTCGTGATGTTGAATCGATTGAAGTCGAGGGCAAAGACAAGGTATTGATTCAAGCCAAACGGATTCTCGTTTGCAGCGGTAGTCGGCCAGCTGCACTGAGCTTTATCGAAGAAGATGGCGAGCGGATTGGGAACAGCACGATGGCGCTTTCGCTGAGCGAAGTGCCGAAACGGTTGGTCGTGATCGGCGGTGGCTACATCGGCTTGGAAATGGGCAGCGTGTGGAACCGACTCGGTAGCGAAGTGATCGTGCTCGAAGCGATGGATCGGATCATGCCAGGGATCGATGGTGAGATCGCTCAAATGGCCCACCGCACCTTCAAACGCCAAGGACTCGATATCCGCACCAGTACGTTTGTCGATTCCGCGACCAGCGACGGTGACAAGTGCATTGTCAAGATTAAAGACGGTGAATCGATCGAGTGCGACCGCGTTTTGTTGGCTACCGGACGAACACCCGCGACCGACAACCTTGGTCTCGAAACGATTGGACTTGAAACCGACAAACGCGGCTTCCTCACCGTCAATTCGGAATACGAAACTTCCGTCGAAGGAGTCTATGCGATCGGCGATTGCATCGGAGGAGCAATGTTGGCGCACAAGGCGATGGAAGAAGCAATCGTATGCGTCGAGCGGCTCGCGGGAATGAAGAGTCATATGAACTACGAAGTGATCCCAGCGGTGGTCTACACGCACCCCGAAATTGGCATGGTTGGAAAGACCGAAGAGGAACTCAACGAACAAGGGGTTAAGTTCAATAAGGGGATCTGCCCGTTTGGTGCCAACGGTCGTGCTCGAACATTAAACGATATCGAGGGACGAGTCAAAATTTTGGCCGACGCAACGACAGACCGTGTTCTCGGGGTGCATATCATCGGTAACCGGGCTGGCGACTTGATCGCCGAGGCCGCGTCGGCGATGGAGTTTGGTGCTAGCAGCGAAGATATCGCCCGTACCTGTCACGCGCATCCAACCCTCGCCGAAGCGGTCCACGAAGCTGCCTTAGCGGTCGGCGGCCGGGCGATTCATACGGCGTAGACGATTCATACGGCGTAGGCGATTCATACGGCGTAGGCGGGCCGGCTAGAGAGCTCTTGAATTGCTTAATGGCATGCCGTCGGGCCGCGCGGTTAACGGGCCGCCCAGTTAACGGGCCGCCCAGTTAACGGGCCGCCCAGTGAATTGGCCGCCCAGTGAATTGGCCGCCCAGTGAATTGGCCGCCCAGCCGCAAAGCGACGGCGGGGGTCATTGCTCCGCCCTGGGTTCGGGACGCGACCACCCCCCTCCGTCCTGATGGTTTTCCATTCTGTACCCAGGGCTGTCTAACGCCATTGGCGAATTGAACCAACCTGCTTTCGCTTCCCCGTTTGAAAACGCTTTCCGCTCGGAGAGCGGAGCGAGCATGCAGACCCGTAAGGCGATGCCCAGCGGGTTAACGAGAGTTGGCAAACCGATGGCCCAGGTAGGACCTTCTTACGCGGTGGTTTCTTCGAGCTCTTCCTTGACCGCTTCCATCAGTTGACGCTGTACGTCGGCTGGCATTGTTTCGTAGTGGCTGAAGTTAATCGAATAACTTCCTTGGCCGCCCGTCACACTGCTTAGCGTTCGGTTGTAGTGACCGACGCTGCGAAGCGGAACCTCACAATCGATCGAGTGCACACCGCCACGCATCGCAGTACTGCCGAGCACCCGTCCGCCACGGCTACTCATGTCACTATAGATATCACCGACCGAATCCTCGGGGGCAACGACATGCAAATGGACGACAGGTTCCAGGAGAGCCGGTTTGGCCTCTCGAAAGACATTGCGGAAAGCCAAGCTGCCAGCCATCTTGAAGGCCGCTTCGCTACTGTCGACGGGATGGTGTTTTCCGTAGTGAACTTCGACGGCAACATCTTGGATCGTGTAGCCAGCGATGACACCTTTGGCCATCCGTTCGATGAAACCTTTTTCGATCGCAGGCATGAAATTGCCGGGAATCACCCCACCGACCACGGAGTCGACCCACAGAAAATTGTTTTCGGGGTGGTAGTGATACGACTTGATACTCGGGAACCTTGCTTTCACGGCGAACGATTCAATGTCGGTCCCGCGTGGCAGCGGCAGCATGCGGATGTGTACTTCGCCAAATTGACCACGGCCACCTGATTGCTTCTTGTGCCGATAGGATCCTTCCGCTGACGTCGTGATCGTTTCGCGGTAAGGAATACGCGGATCGTGAGTTTCGATTTCAATTTTGTCGCGCCGAGCCAAACGTTCGCGTAGCATTTGCAGATGCAGCTCGCTCATACCCGTCATTACCAATTCGCCCGTTTGCGAATCGCGTGTCAGAGTCAGCGTCTGGTCTTCTTCGGTCAATTTGTGCATCGCCGTCGAGAGTTTGTTTTCGTCACCTCGTCGGCTCGGGGAAATCGCCAAACCGACCATTGGTTCGGGGAAAGCGATCTTGGGCAATTGGAACGCACCGATCGAGGTACCGACGTGCATGTCTTCCATTTTGGCGATAGCCACAATTTGGCCCGCGGATGCGGATTCGATCGGTTCGCTCTGTTCGCCTTGAACTCGCAACAAAGCGTTCAGTTTGACATCTTTCCTCGCATCGGTGATAGCGACGGATTGGTCTTTGCTCAGCGAACCACCAAAGACCCGTACGTAGCTGAGTTTTTGCACAAAGGGGTCCACCCGTACTTTAAACACTTGAGCGGCCAACGGTCCATCAACCGATTGGTCGAGAGTCACTGTTTCGCCGTTTTCGTCGGTCGCGGTCCGCTCAATCTCGTCGGGTGCTGGAGCGATTTCGTCGATTAGCGAAATGAGTTCTTTGACGCCAACGCCCGTTGTTGATGACACGCAAAGGACGGGAATCGCATCGCCACTAATGACCGCTTTGCGAAGCAATTCCTTGATCGCGGGAACCGCCGGCATTTTTCCTTCGAGATACTGCTCCATCAATACTTCATCACTCTCGACCAACTCTTCAACCAATTGTTCGTGAGCATGGGCGACGTTGACGACGGCAGCACGTGCTTCGATTGGCAACTCGACCGCCGATGCGACCGATTGGAACGTCTCGCCTTGGCCGACCGGGATTTGCAGCGGAATCACGGCAGACCCCCATATCTCTTTGCACTGTTCGACCAATGACTTGAAGTCGGCCTGAGCGTCATCCATTTTGGTGATGACCAAGATACGTGCCAACCCGCGATTTCCGGCCTCTTCCATCGCACGGCGCGTGTTCATTTGGATACCGCTGTGGGCGTCGATGCATACGACGGCGGTTTCAACAGCGGCTAAGGCTCCGATCATGCCGCCAACAAAATCGGGGTAGCCCGGAGTGTCGATCAAATTGAATTCGTCTTCCCCGCACTTCAGATGCACGAGCGAGGATTCGATGGAATGTTTGTGAGTTTTTTCTTCCGGTTCAAAGTCACAAATGCTCGTCCCATTCTGGACGTCTGGTGAGCCAGAAACGGCTTGGGTTTCGGCCAGCAAGCGATCGACGAGTGTAGTCTTGCCAGCCGAAGAATGACCGCAGACTGCGAGATTCCTCCAGCGAAGGGTGGATGTGCGTGCCATCAGACGAACTCCTTGAAATGAGAATCAGGAAATCAAGCTCGAATGACTCGTCGGGGTATAACTCAAGGTTGCCTGGAATCACCGAGCGAAGACGAAGCGTTTAATTTAGAGCCCTTGCGGCATAATTGCAAAGGGTTTCGCTCGCTCGATGAAGCACTGAGACAGATTACCGCAGCGTGTTGGCTAATTCCGTTTGGCGGTTCGCTGGACATCGTCGACCAATTGCTCGGTCATCCGTGCCCGGTACTCCATCAAGCTGTTAGGGCCTTGGAAACCGATCACGGTTTCGTCCCAATCAAGCTGTTTGCTGAGCATTCGGCCATTATCGATATCGAAACGAATTTCGCCGTTGCTTAGCTGTTGGACCACCTGAGCGCGGACCGATTCATCGCGCATTGGTGTCAGCGGTTCGCTGCGGAGCGAGAGATTGGCGACTCCGGTTTGGACTTTTTCGAGTGTATAACGCTCTTGAATTTTGATGATTTTGATTTCGCCATTCTCTAAACGGGCTTTCACTTCGTGAGGCACGGTCCACGATTGGCCAATTGCGACCGGTTCCTCGGGCAATTGCAGCGTCAAAGTTCCCATTCCCAGTGATGCCTTGCTGCCGGCATGATCTTCGCGTTTGATTTCGTGGCCGTGCGTGTTGATCGTCACCGTGGCCAATTTCTTACCCATTTGCTCGGCAACGAGGCTGAACACGGACGGCGGTTCGTTGCCGCTCTGGCTGTCCCAGCGAATCTCGTCCTCCTCGCCTTGCTGCTGAGTCATTTCGACGCTGTCGACGGTATGCTCGAAAGTCATTTCGCCGTCGGTCGAGGACGGCAGAACGTCCCAGTGCCGTTGGCTTATTGTGTGAACCTGCGAAACCTCTTCGGCACCACGAATTCGAGTCTTCGTTTTGGCTTGGTGGGTGACCTCGTAGCGGATCTTTTCGCCAGGTTGGAGGGAATATGCCAACGTAAACCGCTCGAGAACACTCTCTGCAACGGAAGACTGCGATTTTTCCGATCGCTCCTCCGCCGCCGCGACCCCGGGAGCAACCCCCCCGATGAGCATGGAGAAACCAGCAAAAAGAAAAACTGACAATTTGGCACAAAAAAAGTGGTTCACAACAAACGGCTCCATCCTAGAGGACATTTTTACAGGCTTTGTGGAATGGGTGGTGCAATGGTGGGCGAGTGTTCAAAACGACTCGACAGCACTTGCCAATGCGACATTCCCAAAATCGGCTCTTAAACGCAATAGAAAAACCGAGGGATTGAGACGAGTGCTTCAACCCGAGGCGATCTTTAGCGTTGGCAACATTTGCCGTTTGGCCGTCGGCACCGTTTTTTCCAACAGAACCGCGGCGAACCAAAACGGCGAACCCAAAGCGGTTAGGGATGCAGCACGGGGGCTTGGTCACCGCTTGATTTTAGGCTTGGCAAAAGAGTGGCTCGGGCAGCTTGCCCCGCAGGTAGCTGCGACTGGAAGCCACAGCGACGAAGATTCTTCCCCTATTTCTTCGTTGTGACAAACCACGAGGCGGGAAATTTTCGTGGTTAGACATGGATATAACTCAGGGCGATCGAACTCAGGGCGATAGAACTCAGGGCTTGCCGTCGCCGAAATCGCTGGGCTTTGGATGGCATTCATTGCAGCAAACCAATCTCGGGCGAGATCGGCTACCCCCTAAATTTGATTTTCGAGTTAGCCGTTTGGGCCTTAACCTCGTTTTTTTCCACGGAACCGGGGCTAACGGCCAAACGGCTATGACCGGCGCCAAGGGCTCAAACGGCTCATGTTGCCAAACCTAGGTTGAAATGTGGGGGAAGCACGAGCAAACCTAGTTGGAACACCTTTTGCTGGACAGAGGATACTTCGACAATATGATGAAGGGCTTAACCCTTGATTAGAATACCGTTAAGTTACCCGCCCAAGAAATTTGAGAAATCAACGAAATCTGAGAACCTATGACGAAATGCGAACGATGGCTGGCTGCTATCCCCGTCTACAACGAGGTTGATACAGTCAACGACATTCTTAATCAGGTCACCCAATACGCCGAGGAGGTGTTGGTGGTCGACGATGGATCGAGCGATGGGACGAGCGATCTGCTTCGTGCTCGCGATGACGTGCACGTCATCCACCATCGATCGAACCAGGGTTATGGAGCCGCCCTTTGCAGCGCGTTTGAGTTTGTCATCGATGAAGGCTACGACGGCGTTGTCACCCTCGACTGCGATGGGCAACACCAACCCAAGCGGATCCCCCGGTTTATCGAAGCGGCAGCTGTGGCCGATATCGTTTCGGGTAGCCGCTATTTGAAGAAATATGCTGGCGATAGTGAACCGCCTGCGGAAAGGATGTTCATCAATCGGCGTATCACTGGCGAATTGAACCAACGTTTAGGTCTGAATTTGACCGATGCGTTTTGCGGGTTCAAGGCTTACCGAGCCTCTGCAATTCGTGAGATGCGTATCACCGATACCGGTTATGCGATGCCATTACAACTTTGGGTAGAAGCCGTTGCTGCAAATTTGCGGATCATCGAAATCCCCGTCCCATTGATCTACTTGGACTTGAGTCGATCGTTCGGCGGATCGCTTGATGAATCGGAAACTCGCCTACGGTACTACAACCAAGTGCTCGATGATGCAATCCGAGTCGCGACCGAACAAGGGGCGACGTTTGACCGTTTGCCATCCCGCCCAAGTCACTCGACCGGTTAGGTGCTATCTTTGAACGTCGCTGAAACCTTTCGTCCCTACCGTGCTCCGAAAAACGATGGGGAATCGTTTGCCGATCCAAGTATCGATGAAGCAGGTGGGTTGCTGCGCGAAAACCTAACGCGGTTAAGTCTCGATTCCGCAGAGTGGCAATCGCTACGCCACGAAGCACGCCAACAACTGATTAGCGATGCGGTGCGTTACACGTCGACCTACCGACGAGTCGAGTTGACGGTGAATCGCGAGACCGCACCGATCGTGATGGCAGGCCACCAACCTTCACTTTTCCATCCGGGCGTTTGGTTTAAAAACTTTGCCCTCGACCATATTGCAAAAGCGAATGATGCGATTGCCATCAACTTGGTCATCGACAACGATGCCGCATCCGGCAGCTCTATCCGCGTTCCCACCATCGACGAAATTTCCGGCGACTACACTCTGAAAAACATTCGCTATGACCGGTTCGGCGGCGGGGTGCCTCATGAGCAAACGACGATCAGCGATCGAGCACGCTTCGATCGTTTCGACGATGTGGTCAGCAAAGCGGTTGCACCGATCGTCGACAAGCCAATCATAGGCCCCTTGTGGAAGCATGCCAAAGCATCGGTCGAACGCTGCGGAGTGGCGGGCTGCGCTCTCGCTCAAGCGCGTCATGCTTTGGAGGGCGACATCGGGCTATCGACTCTCGAATTGCCTCTCGGGGTCGCTTGCCGAGGACGCGTGTTCGCTGTGTTCTTGTTGAAGATTTTGTGCGACGTCGATCGCTTTCAGGATATCTACAATTCCCAAACCGATCTCTATCGTGAAGCCCATGGGATTCGAAGCCATGCCCATCCCGTCCCCAATTTGGCTCGCGAAGATGGTTGGATCGAGGCACCGATTTGGATTTACAGCGACGAACAACCACAACGAAAAGCGGGCTGGATCAAGTGTGAGGATGGAGAACTTGTGATCAGTAACCGTAGCGGACTGAGTCATCGATTTAAGTTTGGTCCAGATCACCCCTGTACCTCCGACGAAGTCGCCTTGGCCTTGGCGGATGCGAACACAAACTCGTTCAAGATTCGTCCACGCGCTCTACTGACGACCATGTATGCTCGAATGATTTTGAGTGATCTGTTTTTGCATGGGATCGGTGGCGGGAAGTACGATCAGTTGGGCGATCGAATCGCCGAACAGTTCTTTGCGATCCGTCCGCCCCAGTTCATGGTCGTTTCGGCAACGATCCAATTGCCAGGCGAGTCGCCCGAGGGCCTCGATCCAGCGATTCGCGTGCTCAGACGAAAACTCCGTGATATCGATTATCAACCCGAACGATTTGCGGACAAAGCGGAATTGGATGAGGGCTTAATCGAAGAAAAACGGCGTCTGATTCGAGACATCCCTGCGAAGGGACATCGCCGAGAGTGGCAACGGCGAATGGAAGCAATCAATGCCGCACTCTCGAGTCAGCTCGAATCGGTTCGCTCCGAATTACGCTATCAATTAGCCTTATTGCTTCGTCGACGCAGTTCGCTAGCAATTCTAAAGAGTCGTGAGCATCCATTTTGCGTTTTTAATCTGGATAGACTGGTGGACAGTTACCGTAAAATGTTAGACAAAAAGGGTGGCAATGAGGTAGGCTTTCCGTGATTTTTCGTAGCGAAAGTCATGGCGACCAGGGCTACGAAAGTACTTTTCATCTTTAAACAAACGATAAAGCATGGATGCAATGTGGCTCGAGCAGCCGATGTTTGGCTTTGGAGCGGATTCGCTCAACCCTCACGGCGAACGTCCGCTCGAAGCGATCGGTGGCATGAAAAAACGAGAGCTTCGCGACGAAGTGACTCGAGTTTGCCCTTCCGTTCCTGGTGTCTATGGCATGCTCGACCGCAAAGGTCAATTGATCTACGTCGGCAAAAGCAAGGCACTTCGTTCGCGTTTACTTAGCTATTTCGCCGACTCGAATGCGCAAGAAAAGGGTGGTCGCATCATCGATAACACGCGAGCGATTCAGTGGGAGACTCAGCCGAGTGAGTTCGCGGCATTACTAAGGGAGCAGCAACTGATTCGGCGGTTCACACCACGTTGGAATGTGCAGGGCGTCCCCAAACGTCAACGACCGGTCTACCTCTGCCTAGGCCGCCCTCCCGCAGCCTACTTCTTCTTGGCCAGTAAACCACCCAAAGACTGCACGGCGATCGAAGGCCCGTTCTTCGGACTCGGCCGAATGCAGAAAGCCGTCGACGGTCTCAATAAAGTTTTTAAGCTTCGCGATTGCAGTCAGAAGCAAGCCTTTCATTTTCGGGAACAACTGCAATTGTTCGAGCTTGACCACCGCCCCGGATGTCTGCGTCTCGAGCTCGGCACCTGTCTCGGACCTTGTGCAGCAGCTTGCAGCCGTAGCGAGTATCAGTTGCACGTCAATGCTGCGGAGAGTTTTGTCGACGGGTTCAACGATGAACCGATCACTGCCCTTTTGGAAACGATGGAGCAAGCAGCGGCAAATCGGCAGTATGAGTTAGCCGGGAGTGCCAAAGAAACGCTGAAGTCACTCCAATACGTCCACCGTCGGTTGTCGATGTTAGCGATCGCGCGTCGTGAGTACACCTTTATTTATCCCGTTGCAGGATTCGACAATTGTGGCCGCTGGTATTTTATTCACAGTGGTGAAGTCGCGGATGTAGCGGCAGCCCCTGTCAGCGATGCGGATTACATCGCACTCAAACCCAAGCTAAAACAATGGCGAGCCGCGGCAGCAAACCCGGTCGACCGAGGCCACGGAGCTTATCCGCATACGCTAGGGCTCGTGACGTCTTGGTTTCGAAAAAATCGCCAAGAACTAAAACGGGCTTTTGCACCGGAAAGAGCCAACAGGCGATTTCGTCAGCAATTGGCCAAGTCGGCGTAGACGGGGCCTGATCTCCGTTGTGTAACAAGACGTTTGCTGTTCTTTCGCGGCCTTACGCGAGAGCCCCCTTTACGCGAGAGCCCGTTCATCGGTGTAGAGGTCTAACATTTGGCTTTGCACCTTGACAGCTCGCAGCAGCACCCACAATTGGTCGGGCGTGAACTGGACCGGTCCGGAGCTGCACATTTGATCGAGTTCCGCAGCGACGGCGGCGTATTGATCGGCGGCGGCCTCGAGCCGAAAACTGGCGTTCCTCCATGCTGATAGCAACGCTTCGTCGTCAAGCAATTTCTCGACGTTTTCGGTTTGGATGAGTATTAAAAGGCTTAGTCGTGCGACTTCGATCGCATGCAACTCGGGCCGTAAGTCGGCGAGTCGTTTTGCAAGTTCGTGACAAGTCATGACGGAGGAGTGATCCCTTGGCAATCCGTTTCCACTGAAACGACATTCTTGTCGCTTCAAAACAGAAACGATTGGCTTTGATGAGAGGGCGATACACGGGCTAGCGACGCTGCTGCTTTCGTCATCGTCAATAATCCATCGCTGCTACGAAGCAAGCTGAACCGACAAACATCGTGTTTGAAATGACGAAACGATTTTACTCAAAGTTAGGTCACAAATTGCGACCATGCAAACAAATCGGATGGTTGAGCTGGGTTTTGTCCGATAGGGGGTTTTGACCGATAGGGGGGCTTCCCCCCTCCGGCAAAGGTTAGCCCCGTTTTCGGACAAAACCCCAAACGTTTGGTCTAGTAGTTGCGTATAATGAGTCACGCAAGGCGTTTGGGGCTGTCTTTTTGGCATCTTTCGGCGCCTTTTTCCACAACAACCCACAAATCTCGACGAGAGTTTTCCGATGATGCTTTACCTTTTGTTTGTCATTCCTCCATTCTTGCTGGGGCTTTACGCTCAATGGCGAGTGAAGTCGGCTTTCAAGCAAATGAGTCAAGTTCCGTCGCGCATGACGGGGTTTGAGGCCGCCCGATTGATGCTCGATCGTGGTGGGCTCAGCAGCGTTGGTATCGAGCGAATCGATGGAATGCTCAGCGATCATTATGACCCGCGTGCCAAGGTACTGCGTTTGAGCAGCGATGTTTACAATGGCCCCAACATGGCGGCTGTCGGTGTCGCGTGTCATGAAGCGGGACACGCGTTTCAGGATGCCACCCATTACGCACCGTTGGTGATTCGAAACATGGCGGTACCGGCAGCGAATTTTGGTTCGGGTGCAGGCATGTGGATGCTGTTCGGCGGTATGTTTTTCCGAATCGAACCATTGGCTTGGCTCGGCGTCATCTTGTTTTCTGCGGTTGTGTTTTTCCAATTGATCAACTTGCCCGTGGAGTTCAATGCGTCGTCGCGAGCGCGCGAGGAATTGGTTGAGCATGGGATTATTGCGGCAAACCAAGAGCATTACGTGGCAAAAATACTCAATGCCGCCGCTCTCACCTACGTCGCGGCAACGCTGCAAGCCGTCATGACGCTCGCCTATTACGTCTTCATCCTGCTCGGTAATCGACGCTAACCCGGTTAATTCGCAGAGTGATTCTCCAAGGATTCACACAAAACTCTTTCGCTCTAACGAGCGACTCGAATTTTGACGAATCCTGAGAATCATTCGGGCTAAGGATCATTCGGGCTAAGAGAGGAGTGTTGGCTCACGAAGTGTGCGTCACTTGGCAATCCGCCGTTAGGACTTTTGCGAGTACAGCAATACGGTCAAATCGTCCGGTTTGCCTGGAAGCTCGTCCGTGCGTCCGTTCATTCGGTCATCTGCGAAACCGATCAACGCTTCCATCTGTTTCCGAGGATCCCCATTCTTGATCTTGCTAACCACTTCGCTGATGTGCAAGTTGTCGAACAATCCATCGGAAGCGATCAGCACACGGTCGCGCGGTCGCAACGTTTGTGCGGGGCCCACGCCGATATGCATCGTCGAAGATCCAACCAAGTTGGATACGACGTGTCGCTCGTCGTGAATCATCGCGGACTCCTCGTCGAGCAATCCCGATTCGACCGCATAACCAACGGGCGAATGAGAGGTGGATCGCCACTTCAGCATGCCACGTTGCCCGACGATCATCGTCATCGAATCACCAACGGTGTAGGCTCTCGCTTTTGAGTCGACAATCTCAACGACCGATAACGTCGTTGCGGCTCCGACGCCGAGATCCAAAATGTCTTCATTCGCCTTTTCAATCGCGTCCAAGATCGGAGCCCGTAGGTCCACGTTCCAATCGGCTGCCAAGACCGCTTCGGCAATACACTCAACCGCGATCGCGGATGCTTTATAGCCGAGCGGACAACCACCGACGCCGTCAGCGACCGCCATGACGATCGCCCCCGAAGCCGCCCGGATGACGACGGCACTGTCGTCATTGGGTTCTTCTTTGCCGGGGCAACGGCGAGCGATTGCGACCACACACCCACGGAGCGTTGCAAGCGATTGCGACTCGAGCATATCGCTCTCGACGAAAAAGTCTCGCTGCGTTTCAGGCATCGTGGTCAGCATGATCGTACGGTGTTGAAGGATTGGTCGCAAAAAGGGGCGCGGATCCTGCTTCGTTCCCTTTCTCGCCGCGAAAGCCGACGATCAAACAGGCTCCACTATCATTCTAGCTTGTTGTTCGGTGTCGGCGAGAGTACCGGATCGCTTTCAAGCGAGTTTGTTTGACAGCCGCTAGCATTTGCCCGGCGTCTCGATAGCGTTTGCGCGGGGTCACCAGCAAAGATTTGCGGATTATGGCGATTAAATCACCATGGGCGCGGCGGCGCAATGCTGCGTTACCCGCCATAGGCCATTCGAACGGATACTCAGGCCATTTCCCAGAGAACAGTCGATAGGCGATCAATCCGATCGAAAAAACGTCCGATCGAGCAGAGGGTTTTCCCATCGCTTGCTCCGGAGCCATGTAGCCGACCGTACCCGTTCCCGATCCGCTAATCGTTTTCTGAGTCGCCTTGGCGATCCCAAAATCAGCCAGCTTGATTTGGTTGTCGTCGAACATCAATACGTTTTCGGGCTTGATGTCACAATGGATCACGCCCTGTTCGTGAGCGTAGGCGACACCCTGAAGAAGTTGAGTCAGAATATCAAATGCCAAGTCAAAACCCATTCGGTTCTGCAGACGGTCACTCAAGGTTCGTTCGGCCATCGGTGTGATGATTACGAAATGGTTCTCGACAAACGTTGCATCGCGTATCGGCAAAATATTGGGATGGTCCAACTGGATCGTCAATCTCGCTTCGCGGCGAAATTCGTCAAGCAACGTGGGTGAGACCAATTCGGGAGAGGGAATCTTTAACGCGACTTTGATCCCTAACAGGGTGTCGAATGCAGCATACACGGTTGCGAAACCGCCCACACCCAACCGTCGTTCAATACGGTACTTGCCAAGTCGCGATCCAACCCGCACCGCCGTTGGTCCAGTCGTCGCTTGTTTCGATTTTACTGGCATGGACATTTTTGGAAGGACGACCGAAGCGAACAGGATTGGAAAATGCCTTTTCGACAGGCGATTGCCGTATTATTCCTTGTGCAATGACAAAGGAAAAGCGGAATCAATCGATTTTTGCACGAAAGCGACAAAACGTCTGGCGTGCAAGCTTGCTGCCCCCGTTTAGGCAAGTGGCAGCAAATTTTCTACTTGTCTTAGGGCGGCAAGGATGGTCCGTCGCTCGCCTCACAATTCTAACCGCTCGCTACGGTCAAACGCTTTCGGCGTCGGATGCGGAATTTCGCCTCGCCGCACCTTTGCTTTCTCGGTCAACAATCGCAAATGCTCCGCCAAATACAAATTTGGAACGATCGTATCGTCTCGGCGAAGACGGTATAGGATACAACCTTTTCGGCGAATGTAATACATGCCGTAGACCTTCGCCACGAATCGTTCTCGTTCCATATTAACGCCAACCGTTTCCACCGAATCGCCAATGTCGATACCGTCCGTTTTGACCTTCAGCCAGAGACACGGTTTCAACCGGAAGCGAGTCGATCCGTACGAGTAGTGATAATAGGCACCGTCAAAGTGTTCCCGCCGCATCACTCGTTCGCTGGGAATAAGTTTGAGGACGATTTCGTGATCGTCGGGATGGACAAAATCGTATCCATTTTCGGGCCATCGCGGGAAGCATCCGAAATCGGGTAATTGTGGACCCACCGTTTGTTACCTCGATAAATGATTTAGGTCGCGAAAAAAAATGCCAGTCAATGAAGCATTAAATAAGAAGCCGAGCGGTTCCGATAAACCGTAGCACCAAGACCAGAACGATGCCGACCATTGGGCGAGTTTCGCTATTGCTACCAGTATACTATGCTTTGCGGGTTGATTTCCACTTGGCCCCAACTCGCGAAACGAACGACGGATGCAACATTTCTTTCTTTTTCTGTATTTGGCAATCGCCATCGGATTTTCGTTTTTGTGCTCGATCGCGGAGGCAGTCCTACTTTCGATCACCCCCAGTTTTCTGGCCGAACGCCGGCAAGATTCCAGCAAATCGTCAATCCGAATCCTACGGCTTAAAGAGAATATCGATCGACCGTTGGCGGCAATCCTGAGCCTCAACACGATTGCCCACACCGTTGGCGCAGCGGGTGTCGGTGCTCAAGCAGCCAAAATCTATGGCGACCAATACGTAGGTGTGATCAGTGCAATCTTGACGCTGTTGATCCTGGTGCTTAGCGAGATCATCCCCAAAACGGTCGGAGCACTCCATTGGCGACGGTTGGCCGCACCGGTCGCCATCTTTGTGCAAGGCTTGATCTATTTGATGTGGCCTTTGGTTTGGATGTCCGAATTCCTGACCAAACTGCTGTCCGGCAATAAGGATCAAAAGCTTGTCACGCGAGCAGAGATTGAGGCGATGGCGGAACTGGGCAGCAGCGAAGGGTTACTACAAGCGCGTGAATCGCGAATCCTTCGCAACCTTCTCAAACTCGACTCAATCACCGTTGGCGATGTGATGACACCGCGAATGGTCGTCATCAGTGCTGAGCAAACCAAGACTCTTGGCGAGGTAGCCGAAATCGTCAAGAAGTGGCCCGTCTCACGTGTGCCTCTGTATCATGATCGCCAAGACCATGTTACCGGTTTTGTTCTAAAAGATGAAATACTTGTTGCGATTGCTTCGGGCGATGACGAACAACCGCTAGCGAACTTTTCTCGACCGATCGAATCGGTGCATGAAGCCGATTCAATCGCCAGCGTGTTTGATTTGCTGTTAAACAATCGTGCCCATATCGCATTGGTGGTCGACCAATTTGGTGGCATGGAAGGAATCGTGACGCTTGAGGATGTCGTCGAAACACTGCTCGGACTGGAGATTGTCGACGAGCAAGATCAAGCGGTTGATATGCAACAACTAGCCCGCGAAAAATGGAATGCGAGAATCAAGCGACAAGGCGTTGAAGCGGAGAAGCGTTCGTAGTGGGGTTTGGTGGGGTTTGTTGAAATTCTCAATGCTGCAGGATCTTTAACAAGATCCACTACCGCCAACCCGAGCTGCAGGATCTTTAACAAGATCCACTACCGCCAACCTGAGCTGCAGGATCTTTAACAAGATCCACTACCGCCAACCCGAGCTGCAGGATCTTTAACAAGATCCACTACCGTCAACCCGAGTTTTTAGGCTCTTCGGAAGAACGGGTGGATGGGAAAAATGCTGCGTCAGGTATCAAGCTTACATCGATTCTCGGATCAAGTACCCAATGATCGCACCCACCAGCAAACTGATGGGTACCGCGATTGCTAACGTCAGAGCAATCGGCAGCAGCAGACTCGGGGAGTCGTTTTTCTTGAGATTGGGATCCAGCGATACGCTGCCGGTTGGCGGGAAAACCAGATCGGATCCGGTTCCGATTTCCGGCTGCATCGCAGACGGTAAATCTTGATCGGACGCGGCGCCCGATTGACTTAACGCCTCCGAATACCCGGCAGAGGTTGGATCGAGGTCTTCGCCATGGTCACGCGACGGCGGTGGCTCTTTCGGTGGTGGCGGTGGTGTCCAAGAGCGACGATCGATCGGACGATCGATGAATTCCATCGTCGCAGCAGACCAGGGCTCGAGCCGCTCGGCAACCTCCGCAGCCGATTGGATTCGCTTGGCCGGATCCTTTTCCATCATGTCAGCAATGACATCAACGAAATCTTCTGATAATTCCGGGACAAACTTGCGAGGGTGCCACGGCGTTTGTTCACAATGGCGTTTGCATTTCGATTTGACGTCGCCGCCAGGAAAAGGCACTTTGCCAGTCGTCGCGTAATAGAGCGTGCATCCAAGGGAATAGATATCGCTTAGCGGGTTGACTAGCGAAGGCGTGCGGATCTGCTCGGGTGACAAATAGTCTGCAGTGCCGACAATTTTGCCAGCACGCGGATCGTCAATTCCGCCAAAGTGATAGCCTGCCAACCCGATGTCGGATACCTTCGCATGCCCGTCGGGCGTCACCAATATGTTCCCAGGCTTCACATCACGATGGACCAAGCCGAGATCATGAGCATATTGAAGTCCCATCGCAGCTTGCGAGATGACCCCAGCGGCATGGTTCATCGTCAACGGACCATTGCTTCGAACCAACTTCCGCAGATCGGTCCCCGGGACATACTCGGTCACCAAATAATGAACGTTACCGTCTTGCCCCGCATCGTAAGCACGGACGACGTAAGGGCTATCGAGTCCCGCTTGCAAACGGATTTCACGAACAAATGCCGTGCGTGATTCCGAAGTCAACTTTTCGAGCGGAAGTGTTTTCACGGCGCACTCACGACCCATCACACTATGCACTGCCTTGAAAACTTGCCCCATGCCTCCTTGGCCGATCCATCCGGTGATGAGGTAGGGACCGAGCGTAAACTTCGTCCGACCGCCGCGTAGTTGGTTGACCTGGTACTCCGTCACTTGACCGCTTTGCACCAACAGGTCAGCGATCGCTTCGTCATCGTTTGCCGATCCGACCGTCTCGACAACTTGTTTCCAACGCTCGGAGGACACCAAGCCACTACGGATTGCCGCATCCTTGAACGAGGTTTTGGCAGGCTTCGGTTTTGATCCGGCAGATTCCATACTAAAACTCGATCAAACAATCGGCGACTTCATGGGATCGCAATTCGAGTTTGACACAATCATTGTCGACCGCTAATAAATCATTCTCCGACTTGTTTGCAAACGCTTGCATCGGATCCTGCAGAGGTTCGAAGCTGCCATGCTGTATTTTAATTGCCCGTTTGACTGGCCTGCAAAACCGAAGGGCTGACGTGATTTTTCGTGGTTTTGTTTGAATCAATCGCACCAACGCAAACAGTGTTCCGCTCGAATCGGTCCACGCTCGTAGGTCCGTCAGCAGCACCTCTTTGGGAGCAACATGAATGAGCCAGCCACGTGAAACGTTGGCATCGACCGATTCGACAGTTGCCGTGATGGGGTCCTCGAAAACACTGCGTGCGACGGAAACAGGATTCTTGACATCGAATCCATAATGAATCTTGTACTCCCTTTGTGTTTCACCTTGGACGAACAGGAGCGTATCGAGAAAGCGATCATCGACGCGGCGGTGATAGGCTAAGCCAGCAGAGGCGACCAGGGTTTGCCGTTCCGATTCGTCTAGGATAACGCCCAGCGGCGATACCATCGAACGTCGCGATGGCTTCTGGATTTTATCTCGCAAAATCAATCGCGGCATCATCGCTTCGGAGGCGACGGCTGTGCGGAGTGCGATATAGTTCTTCCAGGGATCCTGTTTACCAAAGTCGTTGCGAAGCGGTTCAAGTTTTACAGAAACTTCCAAAACCCGACTGCCCCGTTGAAGTTGATAAGCCAGTACAAAATTAGCGAGTCTTTCGCCGGCGGCATCGACTAACGAGCCTGAAGATTCGATAACCCCCAAGTCAGGCCGCGATACTTTTGTCTCGACAGTATCGGCCTTCATCACGATCGTGTTTTTATCTTTTTTCGGCGTTCCAGCGATTTCAGAGACCAGCCGAAGTGAAAAACGATTGCCGCGTGCTTGGCCGCAGTAAACGCCTTTTATGCCGCCCGATTGCGCATCGATCGCAACTTCCATAAACGCATTTTGAAGCAGATGTTCGACGGCGATTGGCTTTCGAATTGCAGCGGCAGAACCAAATGAGAAAACGTCACCAAGCCGTTTTTTTAACGAGCGGGCCGGCGAAGATCCAGCGTCTTGGTTTCGAATGACCGAGAACCCAAAAGCGGAAACGTCGGCGGTCACAATCGATTGCTTGCCATGACCGCTCGCGGCGTAGACATGCTTATCCGCATGAGGGGTGCCGTCCATTTCGACATTGATGCGGCGGGCTGCGGAGGTCGGGTTGAACAAGCAAATGTTCGAGTTGCCGGATGCAGGTGTTAATCCCACCGTCCGCAGGCAATCCGATTTTGGATTCGCGACGCTGGGTTCTTTCGTGTGATCTGCGGCACTTGAAACGGCACCGATTTCCTTGCCGTTTGCCAAGGTCACTAGTGCCCGCAAGTTGGCGGCGTTTTGTTCTACAATGGCACGGCGCGTTTGCGCGATAATCGCCGAAAGCGGGTTCGCTTCGCCAGCGGCCACTTGATCCTTCAAGGTCAAATCGGCACGCTCGCTGGTGGAAAGCTTGTCGTTGTGGTGATAGGGTTGTTCGCCATGCCGAAAAAAATCGTCAAGCGTCCACATGCGTCCGAGTACCAAACTCCACGAAGCGGTACGTTGGACGAGTTGGAAGGTATCGCCTTCGGTCCCCGGCCAATGAACCATTAACGCCGCTGCGATTTCGCCGCGATCGATCGATTGGCCCAGATCAGCCATGAGATCCAGGAAAGCGACTTCGCTCGAAGCATCGATCGGTTTCGCGGCGAGCGTTTGCAGGTCCACGCCAGCAATGCTTTGCACGACTTTGGCTTCGTCGGCGAATCCTGTCGCATTTTCGAAATCGTTCGAGATCATTCCCGAAACGCCCAGCGAAGCGATCGTGCTGACGAAATCGCGTGGCGTTGAACCGCTGTAGCGAGCATAGACGGGAGGAGCGATTTCTACCGCAGCGGAGGTCTCTTCGAACGCTTGGAGAATGTGCCGCTGGGCATCGGTATACGTTTTCGTTGAGAGTGAAACATCGCTGGTTGGGCCACCGCCAGCCCATCCGAGTGATTTGTTTTCAAAACATGCTCGTAGTGCTGCTCGTTTTTCGGGGTCGGCGACGCGCAGATTCTCGGCAACGCCCGCATCGATCAGCACGTTCCCAGGAGTCGGCAAAACCCCTTCCAACTCTGACGGTTTGCCAGCGCTCGGCAAGTGGTCGAGAAAGGTATCGAGAGTCGATGCCGACAACAGAGTTAGCTCGATCAAATGAGGATCGGATGCAAAAAAATGATCGCGTTCTTGTGCCAAGCAATCGAAAGCGTCGTGCAAGGCGGCAGCGGCGGCATCCGCAGCGGGCGACATCGCTTCGCAGTCGCTGTCGTCCGCTTTCGCCCTTCCGGTGAAAGCCTCGGCTGCCTGTAGCACGCACGACTCAAAGTAGATTTGATCCAAGTTGCTGGTGTACCGAAGTCGCCGCGTCAGCACTTGGACTTGCAGGTAAGCGTAACCTAATGCAAAGAAGTCTTCGATACCGATCGTCCGATGCTTCGCTTGCAGCGGACGATGGTTGTACCGATCATCGAGCGGTATTCGATCGAGCATCTCGGTTCGCGAAGGGCCGGTAATCCAAAGGACCGAATCGCTATCCGCGTTGGCTTGCTCGTAATCATCCGGCAACATCGACAAGCTCGACTGCGGCACCGCGATGACTCGCGGTTTGACGGGCGAGTCCGATTTCGTGTGCTCCGTTACCGAGGTGTCTTTAGCCGACGGTGGCTCGTCCGCCCGATACCAAGTTGGCATCGCTGCGGAGCCAGCGATCAGCTGCGGATGCCAAAGCACCGTCCAAGCCGCCAACAAGCTACGAGCGTCGGATTCAGGAATCCCGACCGGAAAATCTTCTAACGTTGAGGTGGGGAGGAGAACAAAGCACTCGTCGTATAGGGGCACGCTCTGACTAACCCTTCAGCCCTTCTCGCTCGATGATGATTTCCGAACCAGGGGTCATTTTGCGTAATTTTCGGATTACCTCGCTCTTTTCCATCGTCCCTTTCTTGGCACGATCAAGCAGATTGCGGGTCTTTTTGCGACGGGTGCGACGACGACGGATTTCACGAGTGCGTTCAATGCCTGCCATATTGAGATAGCTCTTATTTGATGGGACAACGGATCGGATTCAATTGATAAACTCGCAAAAGTGTAACCCGAAAACCGCCGTAGTGCGAGAGTGGATGCGATGGAGCGTACAAGAGGGTTCCGAATTCCCTGTTTTCAGACATTTTTGGTCGTTTTTTACGTCGCTTTGGGCGTCGTCTCGCTTACTCGGCTGTGGCAATGATAAATTGCTCTCCGGCAACCATTGCTGTCAACTGGCCTTCGTCATTGGTGAATTTGGCAATCCCCTGTACGCGAAGTGGCCCCTCGCCTAGGTCTTTCATCTCGATCGTTGTCGCTCCTCGACTGCCTTCGATCGTGCCGACCGGTCGGCCGAGTACAGTGATCTCGATCGAACTAGCGCCTTCCGATTCACCCGCTATCGTCATTTTTCCTTTTTCGGGATGATTGATTCTGGCTTCGATTCTCGGGCCTTTCCAGAAACCAGGAACGTCAAACGATTGAGAGTATCGGATCGCTGGCTCCGTTGGGTCCTTACCGACTAAAACGAACGTCACTTGCATGACACCCGAATACTGCTCGGGAAATGTCAAGTTGTACTTTTCCATCGCAGGTGTCACCCGAGCCATTCGCCCATTGAGAAAGATCTCGGCATGATGAGGCTCGGTCGTCGGAGCATCCGTTTCTAAAATGCGACGACGAATCTGGACGTTGTTGGCCAATTTCCCATTCGCATCGACCCTCGATGCGATCGACATCTCGACGTTGTTTCGAGGAGGACGGGCAAACGGTTGGCACAGCGGATCGCCGACAATCAAAGTTTGATATGGCGATGTGATCGACAAGTAGAACGCTTCGATCGCGGTCACTCCGTCGGCGTAGTAGCCGTACATGATCGGGTTGGGAAACTTAAATTGCAACGAAAAGGGTTCCATCACCGCTCCGCTGCTCATTGCCGCTCCGGCATGCAGTAGTTCATTCAGCTTGGTTTGCGAGGCGGTTTCGTAGCGGCCACCATAGCTTGTCAAGTTATCAGCGATCGCACCGGGAACAAATTTCCATCGTGTTGCCACTAAATCGAATGAAGCGGTGCCCAGCATTAGCCCACTGATCGTTTCACTGCCCTTTGGCAGCTTGCCATGCAAAATCTTTGCGTCTTGCCCGAGACTCGATAGATAGACCATTGCATTAGCGATCCCCGGCAATCGCGTTTTCGTGCGCACATCGCTCGTCATCGAAAACATGAATTGCCCCTTGGGAAACGTTCGGTCAGCGGTTGCCGATCGCTGCAAAACGTCAACCGCCCGATTGATCGTGCTGGCGTTAGGATGAACCGTGCCAAGCATACAACTCAGCAAATACGTTATGCCCGACTGCTTCGCAGGGACCGCTTCGCCGGATGGCAACCATCCTTTCAAGCTCGAAAAACCGAGCGGCTCCTGCATCCCCAATGGTGCATTCTTCATCGAATCCACCCCCGCAGCGATCCGCTGGTTGGACATCAGCCGTGATAACGATTTGGTTTCTTTGATGTACCGCTCGTAATTCCAACCGGAATGAATCGCGGCCTCGAGCATTTCCTCTGCTGCATCGATCTGTTCCGCTGCGGAGAACGCTTCTGCGGCTTTGATTGCCACAGCGCTCAATGTTGGATGCTCTTCGTATAGTTTTTTAAGTGTCTCGCCCGATTCTTTCGCGTTGTCGGATTGCAGTTCGGCGATCGCTTTGTCGAAGGCTTCGCCGTCTTCACCAGCAAACGGGTTGCGGAAAGTACGCTCAAAATTCCCGCGTGCGTAGAGGTTCGATTCCCATCCCAAATAACCCTCTTCGTCCGCCAATATGTAGCGGTAGAAAAACGTCAAGCCCGTCAACGATGCGACTGGCTTTTGGTATTGTTTGATGCCCGAATCGGTTATCCGCTCCGTATGCTCATTGATCTTTACCGAGGTCGGAAATCCAGCCGAATAGGCAATCACTTTCGTCTGCGCGGCCAAACGACGTTTGTCGAGAGTCTGCAAAATGGGAGTGAGGATTTTGGACTTAAACTCGTCCAAGTTGATCGTCAGCGCTTTCGGGACATCTTCCAAATAGATCACGTTGCCAGTCGGGATCCTTCGGAGTTCGCAGTAATGATTTGCCAAAGTGCGAGAATCTTCGGAGTGGGCATTGACCACCACAATGACGTTTTCGGCAACAACGCCAGCCCAGACCTGGGATGGAGAATTAACGCATGAAAGAAACAAAAATACTGAGAATGCTAGCTTATTCCGGTAGAGAAAACGCAAGGAAGGATCCGTGTTTGGAGAGGCAAAAGGAGTCTGGGTAACATGTCTGGTCAATTATAGCGGGAAAGGACGTCGATACCCTTTCCCGAACGGCTCAAAAGAGGATAATTTTGTTGTTTGGGCCTGAGTTGCTTGGGCCTGAGTTGGAGGGCCTGAGTTGGAGGGCGTCAGAAAAGTGACTTTCATCGATCAGGTCCGTCAAAGGCGAATGTTCTATTTTATGACGTCCTTAAGATTATCCGATTCCCTCCGCAGAGACCGCAAACTTTGAGCGAAACCAAACCATCGTCGCTGATTGATCCCTCATTCCTGTTTCGTTTCGAAATCCGCTTGTATCGCCAGGAGATGCCGTGGACGAGCAAAGGGCTGAGTCTACCCGAATCGTGCCGCTTGCCTTCGTTTGGCGTTTTGTCCGAACAAGCTGCGTACGCGGATGTTCGCATGGCATGGAACGAGACCGGAATCGGGGTCCAGGTCAGCGTGGCTCGAAAGCGGCAATTGCCTTGGTGTCGTGATTCACGGCTTGACGACAGTGACGGCTTTCATCTTTGGGTCGATACGCGCTCAAGCCCTGGGATTCATCGGGCGACCCAGTTTTGCCATCGGTTTTTATGGATGCCTGCTGGCGGCGGACCGCAGCGTGAACATCCCGTCGCTGCGCTTATCCCGATCAATCGAGCCCGCGCGAACCCGAAGCCGATTCGAGCGGATTCGCTAAAAATCGCTGCCGCTCCCCGTCATGACGGCTATCAATTGTCCGGCTTTGCACCGGCCAGCTGTCTGACCGGATTCGATCCATCGGATCAGCCACGTATCGGTTTTTACTATGCGGTGGTCGATCGAGAGTTGGGCTGGCAAACGTTTTCCCTTGGGCCTGAGTATCCGGTGATCGAAGACCCAAGTTTGTGGGGGGAAGCGGTATTGAGCGATTGACCTCAGCGATTGACTCAGCGATGCTGACGACGGCGGTCGGTGCTTGGAGTGGCGGCCATCGCGGGATTCACCTCCGGATTCAGGAGGGGGTTGAGTCGGTCGGAAGTCCGGCGGCCTCCAGCATGCAAAAAGTCGGTCCAGCGGCGACCACGGCCCGTGTCATTCGGTCCCGGTGCAATCAGAAAGACCGCTCCGAGGCCAAACATCAATCCTGCGGCAGTCGAACCGATGGCAATGATGGTTCCACCGGGGCCGAGTGGATGGTCGGATACTTGTGGTGGCCCGAGTTTGGCCACCAAGTCGGTCGACAAGGCCGCCTTGCGACTTGCGTGGGCCTCGGCCAAAGCCCGCTGTGCTTCTTCCAGAAGCGTTGTTCGATGCGATACTTCCGCATCGACTTTCGCATACTCGGTACGAACATTTGCTAATGCTTCGAGCCGTTCCTTCAGCTCATCTCGCTTTTGTGACAATTTTGCCACACGCGCCTGTTCCATGTTTAAAAGCGGTTTCATCGCTTCGACCACTGACGTGGCCTCGTCTTGCATTCGCCGACGAATTTGTTTTTCCGTCGAGCGGGCTTGGATGACCGAAGGGTGTTCCTCCGTTCGGCTAGCAGCCAATCGGCTGCTGATGATTTGAGCGTCAATCAAACCATCTTTTAGTCGCAACAGCGAAGGCTGAAGCGTCAATAGGTCGCTGCCACTGACGAGCAAATGATTGGGGTTCTTGGAGCCTGCGACCATCAACTGGTGAAGTGCCAGTAGCTTATTCAGCTCTAACTCAGCCGTTTGCAACTCATGTTCTGTGGTTTCGAGAGTCCGGCGGTTGGTTCCTTCGCTGGCAATCGCTTCGCTGAGATTTCTTAATTCACCGAGGTCGGTCGGGAATTGCATTTCCAGCTGTTGCATGCGAGCCGCCGCTTCGTTCAGATTCGCCGCTGCCAAATCCCTAGCGTCGGTGAGTTCGCCAATCACACTGTCGGCTCGAATGTGCCGAATGGTTCGCAGGTGTTTCGCCAAGTTGTCGAACATGGCATTGCAAAAAACGAATGCTCGTTCTTGATTCTCCGCTTTCACTTGCAAGTAGACGACTTCGGAATTGCCGAACTCCGAGCCTTGAGGTGCCAACAGGTTGACGCCGCTGTCCGAAACCGCATCAATGACGGTTGTCGACGGCCAATGGACATCCGGTTTGCCGCTCGGTGGCCCCACTTGCTGAAGGGCTCCGCCAACGACTTCTGGACTTTGAGTCATCTCTAAAATCGTTTCTTGCGCTGCCTTCATTTCCGTCTGGCTATTGAACCGTCCCAAGCCGACCATGCTCGTTGACGCTTCGCTACGCACCAGTAGCGGCAAACGAGCCGAGTACACTTCGCTACGAAACAAGCCATAGCATACGCCAAAGAAACCAAACACCATCGCTGCGCCCAACCAAAGGGGCGCAAAGATGACGAGGATATTGCGAACGTGTTTCCACGGAATCGGAGCAGCAGACATGGCAAATGACAATCGAAGAGTTCGAAGACAGTTCCTTCAAACCTAGGTCATTTTTTTGCGCTGATTGAGAGAATTTCGGGAAAAATCAGCGATCGTGTCTGCAGCACCTTGAAGGAAATGGAATCGACCGGATTGAGGTCTGCGATCGAATCGGGGCCTTGACGATTCCGTTGCCTTGGGTGGTTGCCATTACGAACGATTCGCTACATGATTCCACCATGCGTACGAATCGGTGTCAGGTGACTTGGCGAATCAAGAAACCAGAAACGTTCCCATTCGGCAACCATCGCTCGGAGGTCTTCAGAGGTGTACAGCAATTGTTGGACTCGGCGTTCCGGGCGAGCCGAGTAGATCGGGACAAAGCATCCGACGCTACTGGTGATCGCAGACGCCAAAATGGTCAATTGCACGACTCGTCGCAATGACTTTCGTAGCGATGATTTTCGTGACAATTTTCGCATCGATCGTTCCTCCATGAACGGTCTAGGCCAACCTTAATCCTCGTTCCAATGACCGCTAGGGGCATCGAATGTCGGGTTATTTGGTGGACGGCTTGGGGTTTGTTTTAATTCACTAGTGGGTGGTGGCGACTCATCCAAGTCACGCACCTTGGCTTCCATGAACTTTCCCGGCTTGAACGTTACAACATGCTTGCTCGGTACCTCGACCTGCTCTCCAGTCCGGGGGTTCCTCGCCTTGCGTGCCGCTCGCGGTTTCACTTCGAACACGCCGAAGTTCCGCAGTTCAATCCGTCGTTCGCGTACTAAACACTCAATGATTGCATCGAATGTCTTCTGTACAATCGCTTTCGTCTGCTGCTGGGTCAGCCCAACCTCTTCCGAGATCGTTCGCACGATATCCTTCTTGGTCACGACTGACTCCCTAAATCACACCACGACTTGGTGCTTGTGTGGTCGATGTAAACCCTTTGTCTATTTCAACTTAAACGCTCCTGGAGAGTCTAAGCCGTGTCGTCGCGGGCGTCAAGGATCACTCTGCAAAAAATCGATGGATGCTCAATAGGGCATTCTATCTACCAATCTGTATCGGCCTGATTTACCGTTACGATTAGACCAAAACGGATAATCGTCATAAAACAACAAAAAAAGCCGACTCCTTAGAGATCGGCTTCATCCGTTGATCAAATT
Organism: Novipirellula aureliae; assembly: GCF_007860185.1. NCBI lineage: Bacteria > Pseudomonadati > Planctomycetota > Planctomycetia > Pirellulales > Pirellulaceae > Novipirellula > Novipirellula aureliae. Next base: position 364,669 of record NZ_SJPY01000004.1, on the reverse strand, counting down.
AGCTGGAACACTGGCAATTAGTTCAGCATTCCTGCAACGTCACTCATAACGCTTGCAACATCAATTTGGTCGGCTGCGAAGGTTTTCGAGCTTACCACTTTGCTGTCTTTCGCGACAACAACGGTGATGGCCGCGTCCGATGACAATTTGTATTTTGCTGGACCCGTTTTGGTCTCTTTGGCAATGACCACCGGTACGTGTTTGGACGAAGCGGTTTCTGCCAATTTCTCAGCATTTGCCTTGAGTGCATCCGAATCGTCGCCCAAGAGCGTGACCAGGCCCTTCAACTTTGCGTCTTCGTGATCCGCGACCGCCGAATCCAATTGCTTCAGGAATTCAGGCAAGCTGCCTCCGGTATCGCGAGCAAAAACCAAAACCATTGGCCGTGAGCCGTAACGGCAGCGGTAGCAAAGCTCTTGCCCCTGATCGACACCGTCATCGGCGGCACCGGCAATTTTCGTGACGTGGAAAGCCGCAAGTGCGTCGCCTTCCTTCAATGAATCGACCTCTGTAGTGCACTCTACCAAGGCACCGTCTTCTGCAGAGCAGCTGCTAGCATCTGCACTGCATTGAGCTTCCGAGCAGCATGCTTTCGTCGGGCAGGATTCGGCCGCAGTCGCAGCAGTATCCCCGGCGATCGAAGGGGTGGCAACCAAAGCAAAAGCGAACATTGATCCGTAAAACAAACGTGACATGTAGTTGTTCTCCAAAAAGACTCTAAAGGGTTAACTTTAAACGGGCCACGAAGGTGTGACTCTTACAACAAATGTCCTCACCTTCAATCTGCCCGCCAAGAAAAGTGACAATTTGACGCAGTTGTACTCATTATTACGTGCTAGGAACAAGAGAAAAGGCTCCGTTCCCCAAAAAAACTCAAGAATCCGTGCCGTGCCGTCTCTCGAACCGTTCAATTCCGTGTCGTGGAGAGACGCCTGCAATGCTAGCGAATTGATTCAGGGCCTCGCGTTTTGTCCAGATTGAAAATCAGGCTCGACCGAAGAACCCGTGGTTTGATTCATCCATCCCAAATACCGAAGGGTAGGTTTTTCAGGCACCGCAGGGCAAAAAGGATGTTTTCGGTGCATCAGCAATCGGACGTTCAAAAATAAACCCCAGCAAAACAAGCCGTTTTATCAAGGCCAAGCAAGACATTCTTCCCTCCCTGACCCCGTTGTCCCTAAGTAAGTTGCTCCTCAGCAGGGCTAGCCCGGAGCCCGAAAACATCCGCTGCCGGTGACGTGATCCCTTCGATCCGTGGAAAGTTGCCCCATCGACCCACAGGCCGAAGGAGGAGTCCAAGATCGCATACCGTCGCCGCCGTCATTTCGGCGAAACACCGTTCGCGGTCCTCAAGGTGATCTTCGATCGGCGGCGTTTCTTGCTCCGAGGCATCGAGGGAGTCGAGCAAGAGTGGCAATGGGTATCGCGACTGCATGCCCCAAAATAACTTCATAACTTCCGCAACTTCCTTTTCACCCACAAATTCTTCTGAAGAGCCAAGAAATCAGGGTTGGTCGTCGTGGACGAGACCTTCACGCATCACGAGGAACGTGAGGCGACTCCCCCCAACAACTCGACCAAGGATTCGAGCGATTCTTCTGCGCTCGCTTCTTCGTCCACTTGCCAATCAAGGATCGCTTGATCCGCCGAAGCCGATTGCGTGGCGAAATCGCTAGGCGAGCTCGCGGATCGAAGCGTCGATAGAGGCTCATTTGCCAATGTACTGTTTGCCAATGTACTGACCACGTCGCTGGCGTTCGCTTCACCTTCCGCATTCCGGCTCGCAAGCAAAATCAGTTGCTCGCCCGACGGCCCCGAGAGCCCCGACGGCCCCGAGAGCCCCGATGGCACCGCGTTACCGTCACCGCTATGGGGGTCATTGATGTCGTTGATGACCATGACGGCATCCAGAGGCGAAATTTGTCCATCACCGCTGACGTCCATGTAAAACGAATGGGGTGGATCACTCGGTTGTGGATCGCTAACCGGGCCACCCAATCCAGCACCAAGTGCGTTGATGACGACCAACGAATCGCTTGGCGTGACAGTGCCATCGCGATTGGTGTCATGGCGATTATACGGATTGGTGTTCGGTTTTTCGTTGTGCAACTGCAAAACGGCATCGTCGCGGAGCAGAACATGAGTAAAGACGCCGACAATGAACTTTGGTGTATCTGCTGTCCAACCATCGCCAAAATTAATCGTATCATCATTTTGAGCATCGATGTCGATGGTATTTCGCAGTCGACCTAGATCGCCAATCGTAAGTGTCTTCGCGCCACCGCCGAGATCGATACGCAATCGATCTGTACTGTTGCTTGGCCGTGAATCCAAAACTTGCCCGCTAGCGTCGTCACTGACAACCAATTGGTCAGCTTGCACACTCACGGTCAAATGACTGAAGCTGACGTTTTGGTTGACAACCTCGACCACCGTCGTGCCAAGACCGGCAAAGCCAGGGTCGGAGTCGGCTTCACGCACCGAGAATGAAATATCCGCAGCCACGTTTGCGTCGGTGAGCAAGTCGGGTTGACCGGTTGCGACCACGGCTTGAGGGGTGTTCCAATTCGCAGGGGTGAAACGGATGACCGAAGGTGACACAACGACTTCGCCCGTATCGTCACTCTCGACCGAAACGACCACATCGCTCTGGGGAGCCGCCGACAATTGAACTTGCAACTCCGCCGTTGTGCCCCGTTCATTGACAATCACAGGCGTCGACGTCGATGTGACAACGAGTCGCCCATCGTCGTCGTCGAGAATCGTTATGCTCAACTGCTCGGGACGGATTGCCAAGTTCCGAGAAACACTCTTCACGTTAACGTTGACGGAGCCATCTTGTTCGACAGCGGTATCGTCGGTAGCCGACAGAACCAAGGTTCCTGACAATTGCCCACGGGGGATGACAATTTGATTCGATGCGGCACTGAAGTCATCGTTTGTGGTTTCGCCTTGGCCTACAAAATCAAGTGCGACCACGATTTCGCTTTGGGCAGGTCCTGACAAGGTGGCGGTCAATGTTGAGACGCCGCCGGTTTCAGGAATCGATGCATGGTCGACGCTGAGCGATAATGTCGGTGCCGTTTCGTTGTCGACAATGGTCAATGTGATCGATTGATTTTGGAACGTTACCGTATCGGCATCGCTTGCGGCGACTCGAATCGCCCCGACCTCGTCGCCTTCAAACACTTCATCGTCAACCGAATCGATTTGTACATCACCCGTTAAAGAGCCAGCTGGGATTGTGATGGTGGGTTGCGACAATGTGTAATCGGCTCCTTCAGCAATCGCTCCGCTTGGCGTCAAGCTGAAGGTAATGTCTCGCTCCGAAAGCTGAGACAGGTGGATCTCAAAAACAGCTTGCCCTGCGACTTCATCGACAACAAAGAAATTCGAGTTTACGTTAGCGACCGGAGGCAAATCATTGTCGCCGATAACGAAGCTCGTACTCGCTTTTTCGCCTACGATGACGCCATCGGTCGCCGTCGCATCGATGGTGACCGATTGTTCAATCTCGTTGACGGCATCGTCGATCGTGGCAATCTCCATTGACGCCGTTGTCGATCCCGCAGGAATGATGATTTGTTTGCTCGACGCTTGGTAGTCAAAACCTTCGCTCGCCGTACCCCCGAGCGCAAAGTTGACGGTCATGTCGACTCCCGCGGGCGCATCGAGGGTCGCCGAGATCAGATTTGTAGCTCCCTCAACAACGCTTGCGGAAGTGGCAGCGATCGACAAGGTTGGGAAGAGGTCGTTATCGAGAATCGTCAAGGTCACGTCCTGGTCCCTACCCACACTCGCATTGCTGATTTGGCCTGGCGAGATTGTGAGCACTTCATCACGCTCGTACAACGCATCCTCGACGGCAGCAATCGTTATCGTGCCCGAGGTCTCACCTGCAGCAATCAAAATTTGAGTGCTCGACAATGCATAGTCGCTCGCGGAGGCCGTGGTGAGTATCGACGGCACAATGGTTACGTCCAAGCTCGACGCTTCCGATAACGTTGCTGTATAAGTCGCCGTACCACCATTTTCGTCAATCGAAATTGGATCAAGTGCCAACGTCACGGTCGGCTGCGGATCGTTGTCCACGATCGTCAGCGTTGCCGGCAACGTCGATCCCCAAGACGCATTCGTCGCGGATTGAACGGTGGCGATCACGGTTTCATCGTTTTCATCGATCGCATCTTCCATCGAACTAAAATCGAACGCCGCTGACAAAGTACCCGCTGGAATCATGACATCGATCGTCGAACCACTTATCGACGACGAAGCGAAATCGGTATCAAGCACAGCCGTTCCGGATATCAATATCGTCGCGGTGACATCTTTCGATGAAACACCGCTTAATCGCGCCGTTAGCACAGCCGGTTGGTCTCCTTCGTCTATCGAAGCGGGATCGAAATCAACGCTGATGACGGGTGGGGCATCATCATCCACAATGTTTGCCGTTACCGATTGGGGCCCGTTCTCGATGCCGCCGGTTACCGTGTCAATCGAGACGATCACGGTTTCATCAAGCTCATCGATGGCATCATCGATCGTGGACAACGGAACGAAACCGGACAAACGCCCAGCGGGGATCAGGATGGTGGTCGCGATTGGATTGAAATCCGTCGCTGAAGCGGTTCCACCCACCGCCAAGGTGATTGTCACATCAAGCGACGAGATCGCCGACAGCGTTGCGGTAATCGTGGTCGATCCCGTTTGCTCAATCAGATTCGTATCGGCGATTGATAATGAAACGCTTGGTGACGAATCATCATTGACGATCGTCGTCGTGATTTGCTGGGGCGATCCTTCGACGGCATTGGTAACGCCCACGATATCGACAATGACTGTCTCATCCAGTTCGAAGATCGTATCATCCACCGAATCGATCGTTACGAGGCCTGTCGTTTGCCCGGCAGGAATTGTGATTTGAGTTCCATCGATACGGTAGTCCGTCGTCGCGGCCGTTCCCGTTACGCCTAGATCAATCGTCACGTCAAACAGCGACGGCGCGGACAACGCTGCGGTCACTTCCGCCGAACCATTCGCTTCAACGATCGTCGGCTGATCGACCGAAAGCGAGACATTTGGAGTCGCATCATCGTCGACGATGACAAGTGAGGCCGTTGTGAACGATCCGGGGACCGCTTGTAGCAGCGATGCAATGGAAACGTCAATGACAGTGTTGTTCTCATCAAAAATGTCATCGATGGCTGTGATCGGGGTACGAGCGATTTGCTGTCCCGCCGGAATGATGATTTGCTGAGTCAATCCGGTGTAGTAGGGCGAACCACCCATGCCATCGACCTGGACGTCTAATTGGACGGTGACATCAAAACCGGATGGCTGCGAAAGCGAAACGACAAGGTCCGTCGATCCGTTGTTTTCCGAGATCGCATTGTTTTCAAACTGAATCGAAACCGCCGGCGGTTCATCGTCGTCAAGGATTTCAATATCAAGGGCACCCGGCCCGACCAAGATTCCATTGGTGACGCTGTCGAGCGTAACAACGACGGTTTCCACTGGTTCGTCGAAAAAGTCGTCGCTGGCGCTAATGGTAAGGTTAGCCGAAGTGACCCCCGGTTGGATCGTGATCGTCTTTCGATTCGTCGTGTAGTCGGTCAATTCGGTCGCAGTGCCTGTCGTAACAAACGACAGCGTTACCGGTAAACCGGATTGAGTACTCAAGTAGGCGGTCACGACGGTCGAATCGCCTTCGCTAATCGCTAACGGGTTTGCAAACAGGAAGACTTCCGGTGGAGCATCATCATTCAAAAGAGTCAGCGTCGCCGATTCGGTTGGCGATGCCGTGGCGTTCAGCAAACTCGCAATCGTCGTCACAATCGTTTCGTCAGCTTCCTGGATATTGTCTTCGACAATGTTGAAAGTGAGCGCGGCCATGGATTGGCCAGCCGGAATGACGATCGTTCTCGTGTCGACCCAGTAATCAAGCAAATTGTTTGCCGTTCCACCAACGAGTATCTCGATCGTGACGTCCTTCGCGGAAACTTCCGACAACGTTGCCGTTAAGACGCTAGGCCCATCGGCTTCGTTGATCGAGACATCGGTGAACTCCAATTCAACCGTGGGCGGTAGATCATCGTCAACAATGAACGCACTCGCAGACTCCGGAGCGAACTCTTGAGCATTGATCAAGGAATCGATTTCCAACAGAATCGTCTCATCGACTTCATCGATCGAATCGTTGACGGCTGAAACCAAAACGGACCCGCGCACCGAACCGGCTGGAATCGTGATCGTCAGGGAAGGTGCGGTGAAGTCGTCCCCATTCGTCGCATCGCCAACCGAAACCAAGTTGACCGTCACGGGCAAACCAGAGACTTCGGATAGATTTGCGGTGAACCTCACCGAACCACCCGCTTCGGCAATTTCGGTTTGATTCGAAATCAAGGTTACCGACGGTGCGTCGTCGTCATCGGTGATCGTCACCGTCGACACAAGTGCAGGATCGAAGGTCGCATTGTCCGCCGAAGCGATGCCCAACACTACCGTTTCGTCGGCTTCGTCGATTGCGTCTTGTACGGCCGTCACGGTGACCGAACCGGTCAAATCACCGGCCGCGATATCGATTTGAAGCAACGACGTGGTGTAATCATCGGTCAATATTGCGGTGGATGATGGCAGCGAGGGCGTATTGCGGACTTCCACGAAGACCGTGACATCTTTTGCGGACACCGCATCGAGCGTCGCGGTGATCGTTGCGATGCCTGCGGCTTCAGCGATCGTTTGGTCACCGGGATCCAACGTGACAACCGGCGGATCGTCATCATCGAGAATTCGATAGGTAAACTCCGTTGCCGAAGAGAGCGTTGCTTCGGTCACCGAATCGACCGTCAGCGTGAACGGTTCGTCAAATTCGTCAAGGACATCTGGCAATGCCGAGATGGTTTCCGTTTGTGAAATTTGTCCAGCGGGGATAACAATTTGGAGTCCATCGGACAATTCGTATTCGGTATTGTAAACCGCATCCCCAACGGCGGCCGAGGCAACCAAGGTGACGATGACAGGTTCGAGTGACAACTTATCGAGCGTCGCGGTGATCGTGGTTGTACCGCCTGTTTCCAACACATCGGTCGTGGCAAGCGTTGTCACCGTGACGACCGGTTCCACATCGTCATTGGTGATCGTAACCGTCTGCCCTTGATCTTCGCGAGCGGCCGCAGAAACGGCCAGAAGCGGGTCTGGGACAACGACGGAATCGATATCGACCCAAATCGTTTCGTCCGGTTCTTCGAAGTCATCCGCGAGCGTTGTCAAAGTGACCGAACCGCTGCTCGACAATGAATTTGCGGGGATCACCAACTGCAACCCGCTTTCAATGTAGTCGGTCGGTTCGGGGAAGACCGCGTTGGCAGCCAAGGTTGCGGTACCGGTGAGTGACAAGTTGACGGTGACATCGTAGGCTACCGCTCGCGTAATGTTTGCCGTCACGATTGCTTGACTGACCCCATCTTCGGCCAGAACGGTTTGGTCGACGTCAATCGTTATGCCTGGAGCCAAGAACTCGCTGACTTGCTCCATCTTCCAAGCACCGCGTCCGAGCGTGCCCAAGATGAGTACGTCGTCGGCGGCATCGTAATCCATATCATAAACAGGGACGTTTGGCAGATTGCTGCCAAATTGGAACCACTCACCCACCGCGTCAAATGTCATGCCAAAGACGCCTGCGTTTGTACCGAGCGCCAAGCCATCGAAGACGCCCGAAACATATTCAAGGGATCGGTAGACGGTGGCACCGAGCGAACCGAGATCCCCAGTAATGTCGGTCCAAACATCGCCAGCGGTTGTGGTCCAGGAAACCGAATTGGTATCGATTGCAACGGCTTCGGTCCATTCATTGGGATTCATCTTGACACTTTGAACCGAGCCGCCCAGATCGACGTTGGAAACGAACTCGGCAGCCGCTTCGGTCCGAACGTAGACGTTTCCAAGAGAATCGCCCGCATAGATCACAAACGGGTTGTCGCCGTGGACGTCCGATCGGCCACCATAATCCATCGCGCTCGTATTAAACACCGATGTTTGAACAAGCGAATTGCCCGAGTTGACCGATTCGAAAACCCCATTCGAGCCGCCAAAGAGCATCCGCACCGGGTTAACATTGTTGATGGTGATCGGTGTGACGAATTTGGGCTTAAATTTATCACCTTCGGTGACAATCAAACCTGGGGAACTGGCGCTCACCTGATTGTTGTCCGCATCCCAAACCGTGCGACGAAATCCGCCTAAGTTTTGCGAACTGCTGTAGCGGACCGATTGCCCTTGGGCGGCAAGACTTACCGAGTCGATCGCAATATCTCCCCCATCGCCACCCGACATCACTTGCCATTGCAATTGGTCAGGCACCAATTGATACTGCGTGCCGTTGTCTTGGGCACCACCGACAATCACGTCAGAAACCGAATCGTAACCAATACTGTGGTATTCCATCGCTCCGAGATCGCCCGCTAACGACTCCCAAACTCCCGTGTTGTCTTGCGGACTGGTCCGGCGATAGATACCGCCGTCATTGACTTCGATCATGTCACCATTTGCATCGAACGCCATGTCGCGTGAATCGGCATGAGGGGCACTGCCATTGGCCGTGCCACCTTCAGGGTCAAAAGCAAGGGAGTCATCGGTCAAGTGATCCCACTGGGGGGAAGGAACCTCCAGAGGATCACGATCGATTTTAATATCGCCGCGGAAAAGGGATCCCGTGTATCCGTTGGCACCAATCGCGTTGGGGAAGGGAACCTCTTGGCGATCGCCACCGACGTAAACGATGTCATGATCGTTGGGGTCAATGCCAATTGAAAAGTGGATACGGCCTTGGCTGCCGGGTTCCGTCGTGTCCTTGTATTTGGGGCTTGGGTTGACAATCGGAATCATTTCACCCGTATTGGCGGTATAGTCAAAGTTGCCAGTCGACCCGATCAGCTCGAAGGTGTTATTGTCAAGGACGTTGATTCGCCATTGACCGTTGGCTGCCGTGTTCCCCTGGACATCGCGAATTAAAACCCAATCCGAGTCATTATTCGCTAAGCCATGGTTCGCTACCGTAATTCGAATGGGGGTTGAACTGCTCGCACCCGTAATCGATTTCCCTGCTGCAACAGGCAGAATAGGGGTGTCCATTCGCCCCCACCTCGGATATTCCGTGTCGCCAGTCGTGGTATAGAAGAGACCCGCCACTTGGCCTCCTTGAACCACACCGACAAACAGACGCCCGGTATCGGGATGAACGACCATTTCAATGTTGTCGGTGCTCGAATCTTGAAGCATCCTTTCGAGTTCAGCATAGACATTCGAAATAATCTGCCACGTTTCACCAAAATCATCCGATCGATAGATCCCATCACCCATCGCGGATGCGTAGAGCCGATCCTCGGTGCTTTGGTCGATAAACAAATCGCTAAATCGTCCGTCACCAGGAACACCTGCGGTGACGAGATTGAAATTCACGCCGCCGTCAATGCTTCGGTGAATGCCACCACTTTGCGAAGTCGCAACAATGATGTTGGCGTCGTCTTTCGAGGCGATCCCAGAAATCCGCTCCCCAACAATGCTGCCGTTACCGCCCGGATTGATCCAAGTGTCACCGCCATCGCGGGTCACGTAGACCAAACCGATCGAACCACCAGCCCCACCAAAACTACTATAATTTCCGGTGCCAGCGACCAAGGTTTGGTACGGATCAGGCCCAGGAGCGAAGATGTCATCGGAGTCAAATTCGATCGCACCGATCGATAGCGAATCCATCGCATCGGTTTGCGCCACCCAAGACGGGTTGGCTGCGGTGGCATTCATCGTTTTCCAAACCCCGCCATTGATCGTTCCGGCGTAAAGGATGTCAGGATTGGTTGGATGAGCGACAACCGATTCGATCGCTCCGGTGACTCGATTGTCGGGCGAGACATTGGTGATTTGCCCACCGTTCGTCGACGCGCCCCCCTGCTCAACAAATACACCTTGCTCTTCCGCCAAGGGGACATAGGCGAGCAATCGCCGTTCTTCGAGACTTTCCAGGCGGACCGTGCGGAACCAAGATTGACGACGCTCGCGGCGAGCTTTTGTACGAAGACGGCTGTTTCGGATTGTCATGTGGTTTAGACCCGGAAAGCGAGGAAAACGGGATAATCGCGATATTGCGGAAAATAGGGAATCTTTCGATTATGATGCGGGTAAACCGCATATACAAGCATTCCCTGGGCGATGACCGCCAAAAAAATACTCTTAGGGTAAGAGCACCATTTTTATCCACGGGCCAGTTTTTCGTTCGTGAAGAGCACGAAACACGAAGCAAGAAGCAAGAAGCAAGAGCCGGATGGGACCCTGCGGTGATCGACGAAAACGCCGACACCATCCGGTTTGGGTGCGCTTCGTGGGAAGAGGTTCCCAAGAAAATTTAGTGGTCTTGTTATTGGTCTTGCGCCACCACGCGTCCTTCGACCGTGTTGGGATCGAATTCGACATCGTCGTCAATGTCGACATCCAATTCTGGATCGTCCATCCAGCCGCCATCTTCCCCGTTCAGCTCGTCAACGCTGACAGCATCTGGCATTGGGATCTGCCGTCCACCGATATTCATGACGAAATCAAAGTTGCCTTCGCCAGCGGTTGCCCATAGTTTATCAAGCACCTTCTGCTGGAACCGCTGTGAATCGGCGGGACCCACCGTGTAACACGGTTTGCCATTTTCGCCACCAAACTCGAACGTATCGAGGCACTTACTCGAATCAATCCCAGTCCAAATCGCCTCGACTTTCTTGTAGTCCGGTACAGGATGCAGATCAAACTTAGCCGCATACTCGATCGCCGACTCCACGAACTTTTTGGCCTTCTCGGGGGCACAAGGAGTCAAGGATTCATTTTCGCCAAACCTCTCAAGGATTTCGGAAAAGTTTCCTGGGTAGACACTAAACCCGTGAACATCTTTGACACCTAGGCAAAAGGAGTCGATCAAAAAGCGAACGCAGCCGACCCGACCGTCGGGCAAGAAGCGGCTGATTAGAACCGATCCGATGCCGGTATTGCCAAGCGCGTCTTCGCTGATAAAGCAACGATCGATCGCGCCTCGCCCCGCTGCCTGCATCTGCCCCGCAAGCGACTGCATCGCATTCTTTTCGCGTGCTTGTCGTTTGCGATTGGCGATCTCTTTCGAACGCTTCTTGGCAAGTTTTTTTTGACGATGTTGTTCTTTCGCAGACATTTTTATGCACACTCCATTTAGGGATTTCAAACTTGAATTGCTTCAGGTCGCTTCGCCGCGACACACGTGGCCTAGGCTTCCCAGGCTGGGGACGCCCCCCAGGCTGGAAGCCTAGGCCACGTGTCCTTACGGCGAAGTCGCCTTGCGCACTTCATCAGCAAATGCTCTTAGTGGCTTCGGCAGTGGAAACTCGACATTCTCCTCACGTACTTCGTGGACCTCGACCGTCGCATCAAACCTTTCCACCAACCAATCGATGGTTGCTTGCACGACCGATTCGGGCGCACTTGCGCCGGCCGTGATCAATACCGTTTGAGCATCTTTGAAAAAGTCTTTGTCTAAATCACTTGGGCCGTCGACAAGGAAGGCTGGTTTGTCGTTCGCCCCACCGAGTTGGCGGAGCCGTTGGCTATTGCTGCTGTTTTGGCTACCCAGAACAACAATCACATCTGCATGACTTGATAGTTTGCTAACCGCTTCTTGGCGGTTTTGGGTTGCATAGCAAATATCGCCTTTTGGCGGACTTTGAATGTTCGGAAACCGCTGCCGCAATTTCTGGATAATCCGCGTTGCATCGTCAACACTCAAGGTGGTCTGAGTCAAAAAGGCAAGTTTTGTATCATCAGCAACTTCGATGGCGTCAACGTCATCCTCGTCTTCGATCAAGAGGATCGCTTCCGGTGCCTCGCCCATCGTGCCGATCACTTCGTCATGTCCTTCATGGCCAATTAGAAAGATCGTGTAACCTGCTTTGGCGTACTTGATCGCTTCGAGGTGAACCTTCGTCACCAGCGGGCATGTGGCATCGAGGGCATTGAGATTTCTGGCTTTGGCTGCTTGGCGGGTTTCAGGTGAGACACCGTGTGCGGAAAACAGCAGCACGCTGCCCTCGGGGACCTCTTCGATGCTTTCCACAAACACGGCACCCTTGTCGCGGAAAAAGTCAACGACATACTTGTTGTGGACGATTTCGTGGTAAACATAGACCGGTGGCCCAAACTTTTGCAGGGTCAAACGAAGCGAATCGATCGCCATGTGAACCCCGGCACAAAATCCTCGAGGTGCCGCTAAGATGATTTTCATAAGTCGCGTACTCTTTTCATTGCCAATTGTTTAAACTCTTGGTTTCGTCGTAAACCTTTGCCAACCAAAACAGCGTCCCCTATGACCGTTTCGGGCGACCTTGCGAACTCGGAGAAGCTATGCCGAAAGATTGCCAATTCGCATTACGAAAACTTCCTTGTCAGCCGCTTGCTGCTGCCGCGTCGTTACCGCCAACCGTTTGTGAATGTCTACGCTTTTTGCCGCACCGCTGATGATCTGGCCGATGAGTCCGATTCACCCGAATCAGCCTTGAAGCAGCTCGCTCAATTTCAAACTTCACTCGATGCCACCTTCGCCGGCCATCCGCCGGGTGGGCTGTTTCCTGCTCTGCACCAAACCGTCGAGGACTTTCATCTCGATCAACAACCGTTCAATGACTTGCTCTGCGCTTTTCGCCAAGACCAACTCGAAACACGTTTTCGCGATTTTGAAGAACTTCTATGTTATTGTCAACGAAGTGCGAATCCAGTTGGCCGAATCGTCTTGCGACTTGCGGATGCCGCCAGCGACGAAAACGTGGCGTTTTCCGATAAAATCTGTACAGGCCTACAATTAGTGAATTTCTGGCAAGATGTTGCTCGCGATTTTGCTATCGGCCGAGTTTACTTGCCCAATGACCAAATGGAGCGGTTCGGCGTCGACGATGCGATGCTCCGGTTGCCCACGACCGTGGCACCGCTACGGCAACTGCTTGTCAGCGAATGCAACCGGGCCGAACAGTATTTCTTGGATGGACAAACGATCATATCTCGGGTGCCTAAGTGGCTGGGCCGAAATTTGAGCCTGTTCATCGGCGGCGGCCTGGCAACGATCTCTGCGATTCGAAAAATCGATTTCGATGTCTTGAAACAACGGCCAACGGTTAGCAAAAGAACGCAAATACGTTTGGTGCTGAAGCATTTTTGGTAGGCAAGTGCTTGGTCGCAACAAAGAATGAGGGTAAGCATCTTTTGTGGCTGTGACTTCCAGTCGCAGCTTACTGCGGCAAGATGCCCCAGTCACTCTTTGGCCAAGCCCAAAATCAAGCGGTGACAAAGGACTAGCCTTACGGCTATCCTCCTACATTATGAACGCCGATCAATCCGTCGCTGCCAGCTATCGCTTTGCACGCCGCATTTCTCGCCAAAGTGGTAGCAATTTCTACCGCTCGTTTTGGCTGCTGCCTCCGCCAAAACGTGACGCGATGGTTGCACTCTATGCATTCGCTCGGATTACCGACGATGTGGGCGATTGCGGTGAGCCGACTGCATTACGAACTCGCTGGCTTGATTGGTGGCGACATACTACGGCGCTGAATCTGATGGGCGATTCCGAATCGCAAACTATCACGCTCCCCGACTTGCCCGACGCCAAGGGGTCTCAGTGGATGGAGGTGCTGCCAGCGAAAGCAAACGCGGTTCTACCAGCCATCCGACACGCAGCTGCGCGTTACCAGATCCCTTCCCGCTACCTCCTGGAAATCATTGATGGCGTTTTAGCGGACCAACAAAAAACGCGGTTCGATACCTACGAGCAACTCGAGCATTACTGTTACCTCGTTGCATCAGCTGTCGGCTTGGCGTGCCTACATATTTGGGAGTTCAATGAACCGCTGCCAACCGAGGCGGCGATCGATTGCGGTTTGGCTTTCCAAATGACCAATGTACTTCGCGATATTGCCGAGGACGCGCGCCGCGGACGGATCTATCTGCCCAGGCAACATTACCAGCAACATGGATTGTGTGAAGACGATCTTTTGCATCCGCGAGCCGATGATCGCTTGCTGTGTTTAATCCAAGACGAAATTCAACGAGCGAAAAAACTATTCAACTCCGGTTGGGGGGTTTGGGATTCGCTTAGTGACGATGGGCGACCGATGTTTAGCATGATGTGGCGAACGTATCGACGACTATTGACCCGAATCGAAGAGAATCCATCCGCGGTCGTTTCGCGGCGAATTTGCTTGTCCGCCGTCGACCGACTCGGCTTGGGCGTTCAGCATTTTTTGCCGATGCGGTTTCGCCGGATGCCGGTCCCGCCGATCGAAATACAAACAAGATGAGTACTAGGCATGTCGTGATCATCGGCGCCGGATTAGCAGGCCTTTCCGCTGCCGAAACACTCGCTCGGGTCGACCGCAGCGGCATCAAGATCACCCTCTTCGAAGCCAAGCGGATCGCTGGCGGCCGCGCCGGATCGTTTACCGATACGCTAACAGGAAACGCCGTCGATTATTGCCAACATGTCGCAATGGGATGTTGCACCAACCTACTCGGCCTGTTGTCACGCTGTGGTTTGGAGCGGTCCATGAACCGTTACGAACGACTGCAGTTTTATCACCCCGCTTTTCCAGTCAGTGAGTTTTCGCCATCGCGTTTTTTACCCGCTCCGCTGCATCTGGCCAAAGTGATTGGCCAGCAACGCTACCTTAGCTGTTCAGCGAAAAAGCAAATTCGTTCGGCCATGCGACGTTTGTTCCGCACCCCAACGAAACGTCTGCAGTCGGTCACCGCACTCGATTGGCTCGAGCAGCAGAACCAATCCGCCGATGCGATCCGTGATTTTTGGAGTGTTATTCTCGTCAGTGCTTTGGGGGACACCTGTGACCATGCGTCGATGGCCGCAGCACGCAAGGTTTTCGTCGATGGTTTCGCGGCTGCCAAAGGAGCCTCCGATGTCCTCGTGCCACAGCGACCTTTGTCCGAATGGTTGGGTTGCGACTTGGTCAAGGCGATCGAAGCGACTGGCATCCATTTTCGCTCGCAGTCTGCGGTAAAGCGAATCGTCACCGAGGGACCGCTGCTTGTCGGCGTCGAAACTCTGGCAGGCGAATTGATCAAAGCGGATGCAATTATCAGTGCGGTCCCCTGGCACGCATTCGGTCGACTCGTCGATGCGTCGGGTATCAGCGAAGCCATTCCAAATCTCGATTCGATTCGTAGCATCCCCTCTTCACCGATCACCGGCATCCATCTTTGGTTTGATCGGCCGATCATGACGTCTGCCCATGCCGTTTTGATTGGCGGGTTGGCCCAGTGGGTTTTTCGGCAACCATTCGAAGGAACCAGCAATGACTCGAGAAATCACTATTACCAAGTCGTCATCAGCGGAGCCTATTCAATCAGCGAGTTGAGCAAAGACGAGATGATCGATCAAGTGATCTCGGAATTGGGGGGACACTTTCCGATTGCAAAGCAAGCACGGCTAGAACACTCTCGCATCGTGACGGACCCCTTTTCCGTTTTTTCGATTCGCCCCGACGTCGAAGCGATCCGCCCTTGCTCGCGTTGCGAGCGATTGCCGTGGCTATCGCTCGCAGGTGATTGGACGGCAACCGGATGGCCATCGACGATGGAAGGAGCCGTCATCAGCGGCATTCAAGCTGCTTCGTCTGCGGCACAGTATTTTGGATTCGCCTCGCCTGAGCCAGATGGCGGTTTGTCTAAAAGTTGGTTGGCAAGAATGCTAATCGTGGAATAACGGTAACACAGGCTTCTAGCCTGTTTCGTTTTCTAAACACACAGCTTCAATAGCTGCGGAACCAATTTTCTCAGCGCCCGCGAGCGGTGACTGATTGCACGTTTGACCGTTAAGTCGAGATCACCAAACGTGCGATGATATTCGCGGATGATAAACAAAGGGTCGTAGCCGAAACCGGCCTTGCCTTGCCGAGCATGCGCGATGCGTCCCGCACAGCGAGCATGCGACTCGAGCACTACCTTGCCCGCCGGATCCGACAAGCACAGGTAGCTATTGAAATAAGCGGACCGCTGCTCGTCAGGGACGCCCTGCAACTCGGCGAGCAATTTGTCGTTGTTTGCTTCGTCGTCGCCGTGAGCTCCTGCATAGCGAGCGGAATAAACGCCGGGTTGTCCGCCGAGCGCGTCGACCGTCAATCCGCTGTCTTCCGCCAAGACCCACTGGCCCAAATGCTTTGCCTGCTCGGTCGCTTTGATCGCAGCATTTTCGGCAAACGTTTCCCCGCTCTCTTCCACATCGATCGAGCCAGGGATTTCCGCAAGCGTTAACAGCCGAATGGAATCCTCGGGCAACAGCAGACGCAGTTCAACCAACTTCTTGGCATTGTTCGTTCCGACGACTATTTCAAACATCCGTTATCTATACTTTTGGGTTTGTCGGGTTTTGACTAGACATGAAAAACTGAGTCGAACCATTTGTCCGATCGATCGAAACGCTTCGGTCATCGTCAACTTGCTTTCGCCCTCTTCACGATCCGTGAACGTAATCGGAAGCTCCTTCATCACGGCGTTGTCACGATTGAACTCTACCAATAACTCCTCAAGCAGCGAATAGCCTTCACTTCGCAAACGACTTTGGTCGATTTGTTTGAGTGCGGCAACTCGGTAGCAACGCATCGAACCACTGCAATCGCGGACCGGTAACCGCAAACAGAGCGTTGCAAAGCGGTTTACCATTCGGCTCATCAAGCGTCGTTGCCACGGCCAACCGATAATTTGGCCCCCTGAAACGTAACGTGACCCGATGACCACGTCGACTTCCGGGGATGAGATCGAGAGGCCGAGCATTGATGGCAAGTCGGTAGGATCGTGGCTAAGGTCAGCATCCAAATTGATAAAGAAATCATAGTCGCCCTCGATCGCGTGGTTCACCGCTCGAAGGATCGCGCTACCAAGTCCACGCTCGTTTTCACGCACCTCGACCTGCACCGAATTCAAATTGGAAAATCGCTGGCGAACCACATTGGCGGTGCCATCGGGTGAGTTATCGTCAACGACCAAGATGTCGGCGCCAGGAAGTGCTGACCGAATTCGTTCGACAACGGTGACAATATTGGCGACTTCGTTGAACGTACAAACACCTACCAAGACTTTTGCTGAGCCTAAATCAGCAGCACTCAAGTTTTCGCCTGATTCCTCTTGTCCATTTAGATCCCGCTCGAGCGGCATCGACGAAGGTGCCGAAGAAGATGCATTCATGACACAAAACTCGATGGGGATGAAATAGAGATTTTCTAACAACGCAGCTCGCTGCGTTTCGCGGTTTGCGGGAGTTTATGCAATACCAACCAATCGATCAACGGTTGACCGGCATCGATTGCCGGCTATCTTGGCTCGGCGCGGTTTCCACCTCCGAGCCAATGCAATTCCCGCGAGCGAAAACCCCGTTAATCTTCCCTAGCGGTGCAGATTCCCGCTTCAGCGCCGGCGGGATTAACGAAATCACAACCCGTATTGGCTGATAATTCAGGGTTTGCTAGACTGGCGACAAATAAGGCGATGTAGCTCAGTCGGTTAGAGCGGAGTCTTCATAAGGCTTAGGTCAGCGGTTCGAGTCCGCTCATCGCTATTTTTTTAGGTCTGTTTTTTCAGCAGCCTTGATGCTTTGGGCCAATCCGGCAGCTGAAACTTCTTCTCGACGTTAGCCCATGCATGCTTCATAACCGGCCTCTTCTCGAAGCAGCGGCTACGAATCACCCTCCACCGAATTTGTGATGGCCGTTTTTCTCGCGTGATCGAGTCGAAGAGGAGGAGATTACGGGGTGGTGAATTTGGAGCGGGAGTAGATGTTGAATTTCTGTAGGTCTTCGTCGCACGTGTGGTTTTCGAATTCGTAGTTCCAGGGTTCGATGTATCGCATGCCGAGGTCTTCTGCCTGTTTGAAGACCGAGGCATAGTCACGATCTTTAAAGCGATCTGGCTGGTCAGAGCGGCCGATAACCTGGCCGTAGAGGTCTCCTTGGTAGTCGCTCAGGAGGTGGATCAAATCGGCCTGATACTCCGTTTTGCCAGAGATCCACCACATACCGATGCCGACGCGATTTTCATACGGAGGCTTTTGGAACTCGCTGATGAGACGGGTGGGAATTTCGATGCTGTGAAAGAGTTCGTGGACTTCGAAGGCAACGGCTTTTCCGGGAAAGGCTTGGAGCACACTGTGCGTGGTCTCAGCGGATGCTTTGAGCCAGAGGTCGCCAAATTTCTTTTCCGCGTCTTTGTCGCGCGGGTTGATGCCTGCGGCTTGTAGCAGTGTTTGAGTGGGGACACCGTTGAAATGCCCTTCAGTGCCGTTGCTCGTCATCTGGGGTACGTAGATCAGTTTCAAGCGTTGGTCGGATCGATATCGATTGCCGACGGCGCTTAGCATCTCTTTTAGACGTTTTTGAACGAGCGGATCCCAGTATTTTGGCATCTGCACAGGGTTGCCGCGGAAGTTCATTGTGAAGGTTTCGACGTGCAGGTCGGAGACAAGCCAATCGGGTGAGAGGGAACGAGGCCGTCTCCATGCTTGAGCGGAGTTTTCGGGGACCTGCGTGGAAGTCCAGCCACCGTGGATGGCTAGGGTCCAGTTCATTGTGGGCTTGAGAAGACGCACCTGTTTTTCGATGGGATCGAAGTTGAATTGGCCAGGCTTTGGTTCCATTTCGCTCCAGGTAACTCGGACGAGTCCACCTTGCATCTGTTTGTTTTGGACGGCGGCGGCCGTGATCCTGCTAGCGTAGGTGCCGGTCGGTTTTTCAACGTCCTTTCCGATTGCATTCGAAACGAGCAAGAGAGGCAACAACAGTTGTGAGAACGTGTACGGAGTTTTCATGGCGATTTAGTTCCCTGAGATGAGCAAAAGGTTACTACACCCATTCTATTTCAATTGACAATACGAAATCGCGAGCGTTGCGATCATTCGATATTTTCTTGCCAACTGCCATTGCTGCCCCAGGCTAGCCCGGATGATTCATTAGCCGTATTGGCGATAGCGGCCTGCTGATTTAATCGTTTAACGCTTAGCCGAAGGCGTCAGCTTTTCCATAAGCGGTCGCCTATGGCTTGGCGTTAAACAATAAGTCGAGTCAAACCAATTAAATCGACAGCCCGCTAACGCCAAAACGGCTAAGACGCAGACTGTTTTTCGAGCAATGAACGTAAACGCTTGAAGGCGTAGACGTTAGCAAAACAATTTGCAAGCCCCATGAATCATCCAGGCTAGCCACCGAAATCGACCAGCCGCCACCTATTTTTTTCGCCCATTGTCCTGAACCATCGGCGAACAAAGGGAAGTCCTAATCGGTCTTGGCTCGTTTTGTTTTCTTGGATCGAGTGGACATGGAAGCGGCCTTGATTCTGGGTTACAGGTGTACCATCGGGTGTACCCAGAAATACGAGACATTGCAGCGAGAAAGAAAAGGCCGTAAACTACGGCTCACGCCCAGGTGGTGGAATTGGCAGACACAAGGGACTTAAAATCCCTCGAGCGTTAAGCTTGTGCGGGTTCGAGTCCCGCCCTGGGCATCCTGATTGATTGCTGTTGACGGATGCGTGCCACAAACTTGCGTTTCGCGGTGTCTTTTCGCAATCACCTACGTCGCCTGATTGCTGCTGATTGCCAGAAGATGCTGCTTGGTGGGGTGTAATGGGGGGGCTTTCGGATAGGTCAAATCTTGCCCCTACTCGTGTCGACCTTTCAAGCGAGGTCTTCGTCGTCAAGGGCGTCGTGCTTGATCGCGAGTCGTGCTTGATCGCGAGTCGTGCTTGATCGCGAGTCGTGCTTGATCGCGATGGGGGCGGAGTTGCGAGTCACGATGAAACCTCTTTGATCGCCTACAGGTCCGTCCTTTGCGTTTCTCGTGTTGCCCATACCCGAATCGAGATCATGCGTTAGGCATCGTGCGTTAGGCATCGTTACGCGGTTTGTTCTGCCGCAGTCATCGCGATTCGTGGCGGCAAGATTTCGCCATTAGCCTTCTTCACCATTCGGTAGCACCACCGCAGGCACGCCCAGTAGGATTCGAACCTACGACCTACAGATTAGAAGTCTGTTGCTCTATCCAGCTGAGCTATGGGCGCGAGAGTGACTCACCATGCTTCCACCAGATGCAAACTCAGGCTTGGCGACATTCGCCGTTTACGTTAGCCCTGTTTTTCTCAAGGGAACCGTGGCTAGCGGGCTGTCGATTTAATCGTTTAACGCTTAGCCGAAGGCGTCAGTTTTTCCGTAAGCGGTCGCCTATGGCTTGTCGTTAAACAATAAGTCGAGTCAAACCGATTAAATCGACAGCCCGCTAGCGTCAAAACGGCAAACCCCAAAATCAAAGAGGGTGAAGCACTCGAAGACGCATTCTAGTCGGTTTTCTCGCTGTGTCACATGCCCAAAGCGCGGAAAAAGCCACTTCCGCACTCGTCCCGGCTGGGTCAGCGGACTCGACGGCGATTGCGGGTCGCAGCAAAATCGAGTTCGCCCCGGGACGTGTACGGCAAGGGCTTTATCGGCTCTTCTAGCGGCGGGCCGAATCCCGCTGAGATGCGATTTGCAGATGTCCGAACAACGTTTGCTCTTTGCGAACGATGTAAAACTTCGCTTTGGGTGCTTGCTGCATGTCAGGATGCTCCAAAATACCCGCCAAATCGGACATCGAATTGGTTTGCCAGCCGTGGATACCAATCAGAATGTCACCCGCGGCCAAACCTTGCTGGTCGGCTGGCGAGCCAGCACGAACCGAGGTGATATACAAGCCGCCTCGATTTGACGTTCTCATCCGGGCGTTCAAGCGGCGGATGGTCGATTCGGCCACCGGACGAGCCTGGATGCCGATGACCGACCATGCCAAACTTTCGACCGACTCGCTGCGGCGGTCGGTTGCCGATTCCAAACTAACCGCAACTTCCATCGACTGCCCGTCACGCTGAAGTCCAAAAGGGATAGATTCACCAGGCGTTTTGCCGAGCAGAGCGAGTGCGAAATCGAGCCGGTCGTCGACATCCTGCGAACCAACGCGGACCACACGGTCTCCTGGCTTCAGCCCGCCACTCGCTGCGGTGCTGCTGGCGGAGACATGGGCGAGCGTAACGCCGTCGCCATCGCGGGGGCCGCCGTTGGTTCGCAGACCTGTCGCTAATCGTCGTTCGTTCTGATCCTCAATCATCTCGGTAACTATCTCGATCACCTGATCGATCGGAATCGCAAAGGCAATCTGCTGAGCCCCTACCCGAACGGCCACATTGATCCCAATGATTTCACCATCAATGTTGAGCAGTGGACCACCCGAATTGCCGGGGTTGATTCCTGCACTGACTTGAATCAGGTCACGATATTCCTGGGTCTCGTTGACCGGCACGTCACGGTGCAGGGCACTGATGATCCCCTTCGTACTGGTGTGCACATAACCGTATGCATTGCCGATCGCGATCACACTTTCGCCCACCATCAAATCGCTACTGGTGCCGCGTGGGATCGTTGGCAAAGGGGAGTTCGATTTGACCTTAATTAATGCTAAATCGTCGCGAACCCGAGCGGTCACTAAATCAGCGGTGGTGGTTTCACCATTACTAAGCGTCACCAAAATGTCATCGACATCCTCGACAACGTGGTAGTTCGTGATCACATAACCGCGTGGATCGATAATGACCCCTGTCCCCATCCCGTTGACTTGCCGGAACGAATCGGGGCCGTTCGCCCCGGCCATTCCGGCCGCCGTCGCGCGGATCGTTTTTTGGCCGTGTATGTTCACGACGGCTGGTGATGCTCGGCGAATCGCCATCACGGTCGGCGTTAGCCGATGATCCGATTGCGTTCTTGAAGCCTGTGGCGATTGAGCGGCGAGCGACTGTGTGAAACTTGCTAGTGCTACGACTGCAACACCAGAAAAAATCAAACGGCCAAGCGCCGGGCAATGGAGGATAGTGGGTCGCATATATCCCTATACCCGAATCGGTCGGATCACGAAATTGGCGAACGCTACAATGGAAACGCCAAGCAATAGCCGCATGATCGGCATGACGTTTTGATTCGGTCCAATCGCGACGATTGCTTGACAAGTCAAAATCAGCGCCGCAAGGTTTACCAGGCTTAACGCTCGCTAGCCCACCAGCGACATCGAATCGTTCCCTTCACCCTTCAACTTCAGCAAAAAATCGGAGCAAATGCCAACTCTTTGCAAAAAATAAGCCCCGTGTGAAACTAGCTAGCTATCCTAAAGAAAACCTGTCACAATCAATTGCAGAATCGACTTTCGCTACATTGGAGCCGAAAGTCTTGACGACTTTCGCTACGACGATGACGGGGGTTCAGACAGAGTCGGGACGAATTTCTTCTTGAAGGACAATGATAGCAATGACCTGTATTCATTTGAGAAAACTCTATCAACGGTGTTCGAGCGAAGGAGTCAAAATTGGCGGTTCCGACTTGAGTCCGAATCGCCTGCCCCTGCAAGTGTCTCCAATCTGCTTCCTCTAAACACCCCATGATGCTGTGACAGAGTCAATCATCCGGCCTTTCCGCAACGTCGACCTGCCTCGCTTGGTCGACGTATGGATCCAGCACTGGTCCTGTATCGGTATCTCGCCTCCCGTTTCAATGGCTACGATTGAGCAGGCGATATTGGCGAGAATTTTCTTTCATCGCTCGAACCTGCTGGTCGCCGAGAGCGGTGGCGAGGTCCGAGCATGGTGCCATTTTGGAATCAACCCGGTCAGCGAAGCGTCGCCGAGTGTTGGCGAAAAGTCAGCCGAGCTCGTCGAGGAACAGCCACCCGCTGAGCCACCCGAACAACCGCCGGAGCTCGAGGGTCAGATTCGAGCGATCTGCTTTTCTGCCGATGGTGGACTCGACGTATGCGAACCGCTGCTGGAAGCATCCGAGCAAGCGATTCTGGCGCAGGGAGCCCGTCGTATCAAGGTGGGCGTGGTCCGCGATCGTGGCGAAGGGTACGCTGGATTGCCTCCGGTCGGGCATGGCATTGGTGTTCCCGCCGTTGATTCGCGAACTTCGTCGCTGTTATCTCGAAAAGGCTACAACCGCGGAAAATCAATCTTTCGCTTCGTTGTCTCGACCAGTTCCTACCGGCCGCCGGTCAGCCGCGAAGCGTTGCAGTTCCGCCGCACCACTCGTCTTGAGCACGTGTTGAGAATTCCTTGCGAGCCAGCTCTAGCATCCTCCTTGTCCCATTTTGATATTGAACGGTTTTCGCTGTTAGACCATCGCAGCGCCGAAATCTTGGCTCAAATGGACCTCTGGTCGAGCGATGTGGAAGCCCAGGTGATGAACTGCGACAACGCGATCTTAGATCTGTCGCAGCGAAAGGATCCCGAGCGTTTGGACAGCGCCGAGACGTTCATGATTGGAAACCTGATTCAGAGGCTTGGGGACCGCCGAATCTACACGGTCGAAACAGCGGTCGATGGCACCCAAAATGAACTCGTCAAGCAACTCGAAGCGTTACAATTCAAGAACGTCGAGCAAGGCTATTTGTGGACGAAACAAATTCGTTAGTGCTTTTATCGTTTAGAGAGCGTTCAGGTCTCGGCGATCGCCGCTCTCGATTCGCCGCTTTCATCGCCTCTTCAAACGGCTGCAATCCGTCACCCTGCTTCGAACCCTTCGCCACCCGCTACGGTAGGAGCCGCGATTTCGCCCCGTTTGTAAGTTTGTAAGAAACTAGACGCCGGATGGGACTTCCTCAACCACCTCACGCCAAGTCTTGGTCATTAGGCTGTGACCTGCTAATGTTGGGTGGACCCCGTCGGCGGCCCAGTACTTTGGTGGTGCTTCTTTGACCGCTTCGTCAAACATCTCTTGGAAGGGAACTCGCGTCAGAGAGAGTTCCTCGCCCACGCTACGAGCCACCTCAAGTCGCTCGGTGAACTCGGGGAACCAGTCATCGGTTACCGCACCACATCGTAAAACGAAGGGCTCGCAAAGAATGATCCGTACTTGCGGCAGCGCCTCTTGCGTCTGTTGCAACAAGGTGGTCAATCCAGATCGATAATCTTCCACCGTGCCGTCGTAGCGTCCGTTCAGCTTATGCCAAATATCGTTAACACCCACCAAAACGCTCAAAATACTCGGCTTTAGATCCAAACAATCGGTTTGCCATCGCGCTTGCAGATTGGGAACTCGGTGTCCGCTGATACCGCGATTGTAGATCGTCAACTGTTTTTCAGGATAATCCCGCAACAATTCGCTGGCGATCATAAACGGGTAGCCATCACCCAGGCTTTTGGCTTGGTTGGCTTGTTGTTGGCTGCGATCACGGTGGGAATCGGTAATCGAGTCCCCTTGGAATAGGATGACCCCATTTTTTGTGTACGGCTCGGATGCCGTCTCTTCGCTGGCACGCGTACGCGAAGAACGGTCGGCCAGACCACTGCCAAGCCCGAAGGCGGCGATTGCAGCAGCGGAAGAGCGAAACAGATCGCGGCGGTCAATGGGTGTCATGGTCGTTGTCCAAGCCTTGGCGGTTGATAGATGATGGAAGGGCAATAGGTTACCTCTGCCTGCAACCGCATTCTAACCTCCTCGGTATCGGCAGGCAACTTCGCAGAATTCAGGCGGAGCGAGACCGTTATTTAGATTGGATGGCAGGGAATTGAAGGCAGTAAAGAGCAGGATCCGAAAAGTTTAGCCGCTAATCGCCTCCCCCGAGCGCAGAGGTCGTGCCGCTTTTCAGTGCAACATGGCGAACAACATACAACCTCCCCCAACTGCGTCGGGGGAGGGGGGATACCGCGTAAACGCTGTTAAACAAACGCTTCAATGTGGAACGACCTGCACAGCATAAGGTGGCGTGAGCCACCGGAACGAGTTTGCTGGTCGTAAATCGCTCAAAACGACTAGATCGACGATTTTCGGGGGCTGAATTGACGGTTCGTGGCAGATTTCGGCAGGATTCTTTTGCTTGGCCGCATTCTGTGACCTAAATACCTATGACCTGAATAATCGTGTGTTTTTACCAAATACTGATTCGCAACCCGCCAAGCCCCCCAAAGCAACTATGACCAGTGCCGCATCGATCCTGCTTGTCGACGACGACTACCGCCTCGCGGAATCGATGGCCTTATGGCTACGAGAGCTGGACCACGAAGTCATCACCGCTGGCAATCTCGATTCGGCCAAAACGGCGTTACGAAAACACGCCTTCGACTTGGTGATCACCGATTTGCATCTCGGCGACGAAGATGGTTTTGATCTGATCACCTACACGCGGCAAAAACATCCCGAGACCTCGGTGGTCGTTGTGACTGGCTATGCCACACCGAACACGGCCGTCGAGGCGGTTCGCGCTGGCGCCTATGACCTGCTCACCAAGCCGCTTATTGATGACGAATTAGCGCTTGCGATCGACCGATCGATCCAACAACGAAAGATTCGGAACGAAAACGATTCCCTTCGCAAGCAGCTCGACCGTCGCAGCGGGATGGAGAACATTCTTAGCCACGACTATCGCATGTTGAAAATTTTTGACGTTGTCGACTCAATCGCCGATGCGCGCGCTTCGGTTTTGATCACGGGTGAAAATGGAACGGGAAAGAGTATGATCGCCCGCGCCATTCATTCCCGCAGCTCTCGCCGTGGTGGCCCGTTTATCGAAGTCGCTTGCGGAGCACTTCCCGACACCCTTTTAGAAAGCGAATTGTTCGGGCATGTCCAGGGCGCTTTTACGGGCGCGACCAATGACCGGGCGGGGAAGTTCCAGCTCGCCGACGGCGGTACGTTGTTCTTAGACGAAATCGCAACCGCGACGCCCGCGATGCAGGTAAAACTGCTTCGCGTCCTTCAAGAGTTTCAATTCGAACCACTCGGTGGGTCGGAGACCGCAAGTGTCGACACTCGAGTGATTCTGGCGACCAACGAAGATCTCGCTCGCGCGGTTTCCAGTGGGGAGTTTCGCCAAGACTTGTACTACCGTGTCAATGTTGTCAATATCGTGATTCCTCCATTGAGAGAACGGGTTGGTGACATCCCGTTACTCGTCGATCACTTTCTACGCGAAGCCTGCGAAGCAGCGGATCGGGATATTGAAGGGTTCGATCGTGAAGCGGTCGCGGCATTGCAAGCTTACGGATGGCCAGGCAACGTTCGTCAACTCGAAAATGTCGTCGAACGCGCCGTTTTACTGAGCCGCCATTCCACCTTGACGATAGACGATCTGCCACCTGAATTAACAGGCCGGACATCGGACGTTTCGTTTGCGAGTCACTCGGCGGCGGGAGCAGCCAATGCACCGTTGTTGACTTCCGCGAATCTGAGCGGCAAAAGCCTTCGCGAAGCGTTGGAGGCCCCCGAGCGGACGATCATTTTGCAATCGTTACGCGACCATCATTGGAACCGAGCTGCAACCGCCGACGCGCTCGATATCAACCGCACGACCCTCTATAAAAAGATGAAGCGTTTGGGTCTCGATGACCCCCGGCTCCAGTACGCTCAGTAAAGCGGATCCTGGCGGTCCAATGTCGCCTGCTCTAAGAGCGAAAAATGCCCAGCAGTAGGCCCCGTCAGTAGGCCCCGTCAGTAGGGCCCGTCAGTAGGTTCCGTCTGGGGTGCTCGAAACCTTGGTTTGTAACGGTAGCGGTGAGCATCTTTTTTGTTCCACCGTTGCCTCTCTCCCGATCCTAGAATTCGTGCAACGTTCACGCATCCGACAACAACAATGCCTTGATTGCTTGGATGGCAGAGTCGGTTCGGTTGGCTTTCGAGATGGCGGAGAGACATGCCGTTTGTCTGGCGTTGATCGGCGCAGGAGCCCCACGTGGCGGGAACGAGCGTCCCAGTGCTCCTGCAATCTTGTCCAGTAGTTCATCGATGCCTTGGCCTGTCGTCGCTGTCGTGCAGACCGTGTCATCGGTTGGCAACGAATCAACCAAATCACTTTTGTTGAGCACATCGATGCGAGGAACGCCCAATTCGCCAAAGTCGATTGCAGGGTTGTCCGGTGCGGCAATCGCTAGAACCAGGTCAGCCTTTAGAATCTCTTGTCTAGCTCGCTCGATTCCTTCGCGTTCGATCGCTTCTGCGGACGCATGAATCCCGGCGGTATCGCTTAGCCGCACGGCAATCCCATCGATCACGGTATCGGCATGTAGAATATCGCGGGTTGTCCCAGCGATCGGCGTTGTGATGCTGCGATCGTAACCCAAAATGGCATTGATCAGACTACTTTTGCCGACATTGGGAAGTCCCGCCAAGACGATTCGAAATGGTTGATCAAGCCGCGTTGTCACGGCTGCATACGACAAGATTTCTTTCGTCGCAGCATGAAGTTCCTGCAAAACGTCATCGCCCGACGGGGGAGCACCCGACGGGGAAGTAACAGACGTCCGGTCGAGTCGGTCGAGCCGATCGAGCCAACCGTCGGCCCAATCGGACAACTTGCCGCGAACTTGATCGAGCGCGATTGCTGCCGTTCGTGCGGTTTGGCAGCGAGACAAGATGATTTCGGCCTCGGCGCAGAGGCTTGTTGGCTGACTCGATTGATACTGCACTCCGCATTGGCAAAGATCGTCAAGGATTCGCTTGATCGCGGCGCTGCCACCGTGGCAATGAATCTCGATTTTGGAGCCGTCATTGGATTGATGTTTTAGCAACACGACGACCGCTTCACCCGGCCGGTTGTCATCCGCAGGGGTGCCTTCGGCAGTAGGTCCGATCCAATTGCCAAAGCGTATTACCTGTGGCACAAATGGGCGTTGGGAAGCAGGATCGAAACATCGCTGAATCGTTTCGATCGCCGAGGGGCCTTGGCAGCCAATCACGGCTACCGCCGAACGTCCCACGCCGGTCAACAGGGCACAAGTATTAAAGTTTTTTGAAGAACACATTTTTTAAGGGGTAGTAAAACAGTCAAATTAAATACACTAAGCTTTGTATCATTCATCCTTGCCAAATTTTTTTCATACGACAAACCCCTGGTAACTTCGAACATGGCAAAGCGAAAGTCGAAAGCAATCGCAAGGCCAACGGATATTTCCAAATTATCGGATGATCTGCTTCTCGAGATGCGGATGTGCGATCTTGATTTATCGGTCCATTCGGCAGCACTCGAAAAACGAGTGGAGCAGCTTTACGAGGAATTGGCGAGCCGAGGGCTCAAATTTCGTCCCCACTGTTGGTTGAGCGATGATTGGTATTCGCCTGACGATATACCGGGCATCGCGATCCCATTCTACTTGGCTCACTCACGTTTGAAGAGGCTTGAACGCAAACAGTTGATGGACGTCGAGGGGGGAACTCGTGAAGGGTTCATGAAAATTCTCCGCCACGAAGCCGGGCATGCGATTGACACCGCTTATCGAATCCGCCGCCGGCCTGACTTTCGCCGGCTGTTTGGTCGTCCCTCCGAGCCTTATCGCAAGTACTATCAACCGATTCCGTCGAGCCGCGACTATGTCCTGCACCTCGATATGTGGTACGCTCAGGCGCATCCGTTGGAGGATTTTGCCGAAACCTTTGCTGTTTGGCTTCGCCCTGGATCGCGATGGCGGGTTCGGTACAAGGCATGGCCAGCAATTGAAAAACTTGAGTATGTGGATGAATTGATGACGTCTCTTGAAGGCAAACGTCCGCTGGTATCAAGTCGGCGAACGATCGACCCGATACACCGAATCCGCAAAACGCTGCGCACCCATTACGAACAAAAACGCGAACATTACGGCGTGGAGTATCCCAGTATTTACGACTCGGATTTACGAAAATTGTTTTCCCTCGAACCCGAGCATCGCCGCAACCCGACCGCCGCCGCATTTTTGAGTCGAGTTCGTAATGAACTTCGGACGGCTGTCGCCCGTTGGACGGGCGAGTACACCTATTTGATCGACCAAGTGATCCAAGAGATGATCGAACGTTGTCGTGAATTGAACTTGCGTTTGAAATCATCGGTAGAAGAAACGCGGCGTGATGCGATGATTTTGGTTGCCGTTCGGACCACGAACTTTATGCAGGAGGGAAAGCATCGTGTCGCGATCTAAGCTTCGCGTCCTCGTCCTCGTTCGCGAAGGCCACGTCCCTCCATTAACGCTTGAGAATGTTGACGAGAAGGCTCTCGACAACTGGAAAGCGGAATTTGATGTCTGCGACACCCTTCGGCATCTCGGACACGAAGTTTTACCGCTTGGTGTCTATGATGACCTGGCCCCGATCCGAGCGGCACTTCATGAATTCGAGCCAGATATCACCTTTATGATGCTCGAAGAATTTCATGGTGTCGTGACATACGACTTTGCGGTCATCAGCTATTTGGAACTGATGCAGCAACCGTATACCGGTTGCAATCCACGCGGTTTACTGCTCAGTAAAGACAAAGCACTCTCAAAGAAAGTACTCACCTATCATCGCATTCCCACCCCCCGTTTCGCCGTTTTCCCGAGCAACAAAACAACGCATCGGCCAAAGAAACTTTCATTTCCGCTGTTCGTCAAATCGGTGGTCGAAGATGCCTCGTTCGGTATCGCCCAAGCATCGATTGTGCATGACGACGAAGCCTTAGCCGAGCGTGTCCACTACCTGCACGAATTGACGGGCGACGACGTGATTGCGGAACAGTACATCGAGGGGCGAGAACTGTACGTGGGCGTGATCGGAAACAAACGGCTGCAAACCTTCCCCGCTTGGGAGATGGACTTTGGAAGTTTGCCTGATGACATCGCCCGCATTGCCACTCGCCAAGTCAAATGGAACCACAAGTATCAAGACAAGTATGGCATCACGACTCGGTTGGCGACCGATCTAGGAGAAGGTGCCGAACAACAGATCTCGAAGTTATGCAAACGAGTCTATCGGTCGCTCAACATGAGCGGATACGCTCGAATGGATTTACGGATGACCGAGGCAGGCGAGATTTTCGTGATTGAAGCCAATGCGAATCCAAACATCGAGTATGGCGAAGACTTTGCAGAATCAGCCGAAACGATTGGAATTTCTTACGAGACACTACTACAACGAATCTTGAATCATGGTCTAAAATACAAAGCCGCCTGGATGCGACATCTTTAACGTCACGGCGTCTCTCCGAGACGCCAAGCTTCACGCGTCTCCGAGAGACGCGTCTACATGCTTCCCCTCAAGAGTATTAAAATGAAAAACAGAAATGGGTTCGGACTCGTCGTCTCCACGTTTGCTTGGCTGATGGTTGCCTACGGGTTTACCGCTTCTGGCGGCGAAATTGATCCTCAGCAGAAAGATTGGTACGGAAGATACAAGTCACAAGAGAATGTCCCCGAACCGGAAAAAATGTTGCTCAATGAAGACCCCGAACCCGATCTGACAGAAGGCTTCAAACCGCTTTTCAATGGACACGACCTGGACGGCTGGGAGCGACGAGGAGGAAAATGTCACTTTGAGGTCAACGATGGAACGATTGTTGGTACCGCTGCACCAGGCGCGGATAGCACTTATTTGTCGACCAAGCGAGATGATTTTCGAGATTTTATTTTCACTTGCGAAATCAAATGGGAGGTCGATGGAAACTCGGGCGTCATGTTTCGTGCCCAAACCCGTCAAGAGGGCGATCGGGTCATCGTTTTCGGCCCGCAGGCGGAGATGGAAGGCATAAGCGGTGACCGAGGTTGGTCAGGCGGAATCTACGGACAAAGCTGTGGTGGCTACTTTTATCCGCTCTGGTTGAAAGATCACCAAGCGGTTCGCGGAGCCATTAAAAAAGACGATTGGAACCGCATAACGATCGAAGCAAAAGGAAAGGTTATCAAAACTTGGGTGAATGGCATTCCAGCTGCGCATTGGATTGGCGACGGAACCTACGCCGAAGGTTTCTTCGGGCTACAGTCCCACAAGGGCCAAAAGGGGACGGTTCTTTTTCGAAAGATTCAGGTCAAAGAGATCAACGAATCCTAAAGTTGAGCATCCTATCGCTGAGCTCTGGGTCGATCACTAGGTCATGGGGAGTGCCATCACCAAGGTTGTTCCCGTTGACGGAAAGCTTTCAATTGAAATGGTGCCGCCATGAGCATCAAGGATACGCTGGCAAATCGCCAGCCCCAAACCGGTTCCGGCTTGCTTGGTCGTAAAAAACGGCTCGAACGCTTTTGAAAGCGTCGCTCCGGACATTCCTGCCCCATCGTCAGACATCTCGATACGGCGCATTGTCGGCGTGGAATCCTTTGAATCCGATGCTGTGGCATCGGTAATGGACACGCGAATGGTAACGCCGCTCGGCTTGGCAGCCATGGCGTTTTCGATCACGTTGCGAAAGACGTGTGTCATGCGATGGGCATCGCAGACGATATCCTGCTCATCTCGTTGCTCAAAGATCAGTCGGTGTTTTCCAGTCGCGAATTCGCATAGCAAGTTGTCGAATGACAGTTCGATCAAATTGGATAAATGACAAACATCTCGGCGAAGGATGATTGGGGCAGCGTACTGACGGACTTCTTCGTAATTTTGCTGCAAATCCCCGAGCGAGCGACGGATGCGGACGATCAGATCAAGTTGTTCTTCTTTGTTTTCAAGATCGAGTTCGAGCAGATCGAGACAGCCACGAGCTCGCTGTAACGCATTTCGGCTTTCATGAGCCAAGCCTGTGACCATTTGGCCGATCGCTGCTAAGCGTTCAGCTTGAACCAGTTTTGCTTGTGCGTCGTGCAGTTCCGTGATGTCGGCAACCAACCAAACCTCGTGGCAATCGTATTGATGACCAGCGATTCGTAGCTCACGTCGAATCGTGTTTTTGCAAGCGATCGACTGGACCCATTCCTTATGGAACCCCTCTTCCTTTGCCGCTTTGTATTCTGCCATTGCTTCGGCTTGGTTACCGCAGCAAAGGACATCGAACCATTCTTGAACGGACCGAATTTCGTGTGACTTGTAGCCAATCAATGCCTCGACTGCCGGATTGAAGTACAAGGATTCGTGGTCCAAATAGACGGCACCCACAGGTAAGTTCTCGACTAAAAACCTGATCCGATTTTCGCTTTTTGTTAATTGCTTGCGACGCTCGGTGACGTCGATCACATTGGCCAACACAAACCGTTTGCCATCAAGATGGATCGGATGCAAACTAATGTCAGCAGGAAAAACCGAACCGTCTTTGCGACATCCAAAAAGGTCGTGTCCGCTGCCCATCGTCCGTGTTTTGGGATGGCTTAGAAAATCTTGTACATGTTGGGCATGTTGAGTTCGATAGTCATTTGGCAGCAGGCATTCGATGGGGTGGCCGACAAGCTCGTCGCTTTCGTAGCCGAACATCCTTGACGCAGCAGGATTTACAAACTGGATATCTCCTTGTGAACCTGCGATGATCAACCCAGCGGGCGAAGCATCGACGATCAGTTGCAACAAATCCTTGTTTCGACAGAGTTCTTTGGGGAATGACATGATTCTCAAATAGTAACGGCAATGCGAGGAACTCAGAGAAAGTCATTGTAGCGAAAGTATCGGTAACTTTCGCGGACTTCTGCAGCAACGAAAGGCTCTGCCCTCAGCACTTGTTCCCAGGCCCCGGCCTTGTAACGAGTTGCTACACAACTTTTACCTGCTATCATTTTCCTCTATGAACACTTCCTCAAACCTTCCAACGCAATCCGACGCCACCGTGATGTTGCGGTCTGCGATTGGTCAAATTCAATTCGCCCGAAACTATACGCTGGAACTTCTCGACTCGATTCCTCGAGAAATGTGGTTTGCAATCCCCAACGGCTTGCCGACAAATGTTGCGTGGCAGTTGGGGCATTTGACCGTTAGCGAGTATGGGTTATTAATGTTTCGGTTACGAGGCCGCGAGCCTGAGGACCTGGAACTGATTCCCGGTCGCTTCCGCAAAGCCTATGGTCGCGAATCGGTCCCCAGCGCTGACTCAACCAAACAGCCAAGCGCCGACGAATTGCTTGAGCGGCTAGCGACCGTGCATGAGCGTTCGCTGGCCGGTCTTGAGGGTATCGATCCGGCAGTATTGCTGGAACCGATCGAGATGCCCTATGCGGCCTACCCAATTAAACTTGGTGGCATTTTGTTCTGCCCCATCCATGAGGGAATTCACGCGGGCCAACTTGGCGTTCTACGCCGCGCTCATGGCCTGCCACCTGTCCGCTGACCGTAGCGGCGTATCTCCGAGACGCCAAACCGCTCACCTTCCGTAGCGGCGTATCTCCGAGACGCCAAACCGCTCACCTTCCGTAGCGGCGTATCTCCGAGACGCCAAACCGTCCACCTTCCGTAGCGGCGTATCTCCGAGACGCCAAACCGTTCACCTTCCGTAGCGGCGTATCTCCGAGACGCCAAACCGCTCACCTACCGTAGTGGCGTATCTCCGAGACGCCGAACCGTTCACCTACCGTAGCGGCGTATCTCCGAGACGCCGAACCGTTCACCTTCCGTAGCGGCGTATCTCCGAGACGCCAAACCGTTCACCTTCCGTAGCGGCGTATCTCCGAGACGCCAAACCGCTCACCTTCCGTAGCGGCGTATCTCCGAGACGCCAAACCGCTCACCTACCGTAGTGGCGTATCTCCGAGACGCCAAACCGCTCACCTTCCGTAGCGGCGTATCTCCGAGACGCCGAACCGTTCACCTACCGTAGCGGCGTATCTCCGAGACGCCGAACCGTTCACCTTCCGTAGCGGCGTATCTCCGAGACGCCAAACCGTTCACAATATCAGCGAGCCGAAAAGAAGGCAAGATTTGCAAGCTGGACAGGGTGGTAGCCTGTCGAACGGAAACGATTTCGCGTCTCGGAGAGACGCGGCTACTATTAACCATTGCACTTCGCGTCTCGGAGAGACGCGGCTACTATTAACCGTTACACTTCGCGTCTCGGAGTGACGCGGCTACTATCAGGATTCTTTTGTGACTGAAATTTTAAACGAGTCAATTTACGATCACCCCAAGTACTATGACTTGGTTTTCGGCGCCGATTGTGCGGCGGAAGTCAAGTTCATTCAAGCTTGTGGTAAACAGTGGATGAACCGGCAGCCGAAAAAGTTGTTCGAGCCAGCTTGTGGGACCGGACGGCTTCTCAATGCTTTGGCGAAGAAAGGTTTCGAAGTCGCGGGACTCGACTTGAACCCCAAAGCGGTTGCATTTTGCAATGAGCGATTCAAGCGTCATGGACTTCAAGAGAGCGTCTTCGTTGCTGACATGGCTGATTTCACCACGAAAAAGACTTTCGATTTAGCGTTTAACACCATCAATAGTTTTCGGCATCTTGCGACGGAGCGATCGGCTCGGGCCCATTTACAATGCTTGGGCAAAACGATCCGAAAGGGCGGTCTTTACCTTTTGGGGATCCATTTGACGCCGACCGCTGTGACCCCAAGTGAAACGGAATCCTGGTCCGCTCGCCGTGGCCACCTGTCCATCAACACTCACATGTGGACCAATGACCGTAACACAAAGACGCGAATGGAGCGTTTTGGCATCCGTTTTGATGTGCATCGACCATCCGGAAGCATTCGGATTGAAGATGAATTGGTATTGAGGAGTTACACGCCGAAGCAGATGGACCGGCTGATCGCTTCATCGGGTTGCTGGGAAACGATTGCGACGTATGATTTTGGATATGACATCGACGAGCCCATTGATGTTGACTCGACGACCGAGGACGTCATCTACGTGCTGCGGCGGACGGGCTGAGAGAGTGAGTTGTCGATTCACCCAAGTGTCTCTTCGGCGTTTTTTGGTTTCGAACGACCAGAATTTCCGAGAAAAAAAGCACCGATGGCTGCTATCAAAGCGACGCTTCCTGCGACCGCTCCATTGCGTCCCCAGGCTCGTTTGCGGTTTTCGATGACCTTGTAATTGTAGGGCTGCGGAAGCTCTAAACTTTTCTCTTGCATCTGTTCAAATTCACGGATCAATTCGGCGGGTTTTGCCGTTTCGTAGGCGTCTCGCAATTCGGCAAGATGTATTTCGGTGGAAACGGACGCATCGATCATCGCCCAGCGAATGCCGCAGTATCCGGCAATCAAGAGGGCTGCGGTCGCAATCAGCCCCAAAGTGGCAATTCCGATCCGCGGCGCGGAACCGGTTTCTTGATAGCTGATTTTTGCCTCATTTTCCGGCCCCGAGGACTCCCGTTTGGGCAATTGTTTCAAAACCCCCAATTTGGGAACATCAACCGATTGCTGGCAAGCGGAGCATCGGATTTGGTCGCCTGCTTGTGACGGAGCGACGGAAAGCGGAGCTTCGCAGTGGGGGCAAATTAATTCGTACATAACGGCCAAATCATAAAGTTTTCGTTAAGAAGCGGGTGGACCAACGATGGCATGTGATTAAAATCTATTTGTGCAAAAGGCACCACTACCAACCCGACTGCCGCGTCATTTCATGAACTGCGGCACCAACAGCGAACTGTTTCGTTCGTGCAAAGGTGAACCGAAGGATCGGAAACCATCGCCTATCAAGTGGTATCGCCCTTCGCAGCCATGATGGCAGAACGAATTTAGCTTGACCTCGCTTCGCAACCCAAATCGTAAAATCGGTGTTTTGCCAAATCATGTGGAACATCGAAAGGTGATTTCGTTTAGCATTTTATTGGCGGTACACGATCGTCAATCAAAAAAAACTGGGCAAGCAAATGGGTTCGAACAAACCGGGGACTTCTTGATTACGGCATGACGGGTGTGTTGGTTCACAATCGCTATAGGCTGGTGAGCGTCAGGACGACATTAAGCACCATTAAGAGGCTCGCTCGAACAAAGAAGAGGCTCGCTCGAACAAAACGAACAGGCTCCGTAGGGCGTAATTGCCCACCAAAAGAAATAATCGGCTCATGTAGAAACTCTTTCCAATTAGACTGTAGTTAGCAAAAACAGTTCAATATGGTGTAGAGTTAAGCGAGCCAACAACGAGTTTTTCGCACACATAGATTTTCAATCCAAGACACTTATAACGCTTCCGCCAGGAGTACCATTTTGTTCGATACACTATTGGACGAATTCGACGACGTTACCGTCCAAAGCACCGAGGCCGTCACCGGAGGTTTCCGCAAATTGCCGGTTGAGGACAACGACGACAACGACGCCGCTGTCGCGATGGCTTCCGCTGCAGAGGGAGACGTTCAATTAGAAAGCCCTGATGAATTGCTCGCTGGTGACGAGTCCGAAACATGGTCTGACGATCCGGTTCGCATGTATTTGACCCAGATGGGTGAAATACCGCTCTTGACTCGCAAGCAAGAAATTGAACTCGCCAAGCGCATTGAAGAGACTCGCCGTCGATTTCGCACCAAGCTACTCGAAAACCACTACG
This sequence comes from Novipirellula aureliae, assembly GCF_007860185.1. Classification (NCBI taxonomy): domain Bacteria; kingdom Pseudomonadati; phylum Planctomycetota; class Planctomycetia; order Pirellulales; family Pirellulaceae; genus Novipirellula; species Novipirellula aureliae. Next base: position 328,440 of record NZ_SJPY01000004.1, on the reverse strand, counting down.
TACTGATCGAAGCGTACAAAACGCTAAAGAAAGTTTACCGTGGCCAATTGCCGTTCGATCGTACGGTTCAAGTTTCCGTCACCGATTGTCTCGAGAAAGAGCAGATCGTTGGGCGTTTACCGCATAACCTGCGCACCCTGCAAACCCTGCTACGACGTAACCGACATGATTGGAAAGTCGCCCTCAGCAAGAGCAGCTCTCAACGTCGGCGGGCCGAAGCTTGGCGAGCACTTGCTCGGCGCAGACGCCGTGCGGTTCGGTTGATTGAAGAACTCGGCTTGCGGACCCAGCGAATCGAAACACGAATCGACCTGCTTGAGAAGTTCTCGTTCCGCTTGAGTGAAATCGATGATCTAATCAATGAGCAAAAACGGACCAAACATGGTCGCGAAGTTCGCGAGCGTCTGCTGCACGAACGTCGGCAAATCTTGACCGCTTGCCAGGAAACGCCGACCTCCCTGCGCAACCGTGTCGTAATGCTCAACAAGGTCTACGCCGAGTACCAACAAGCCAAGCGGGAACTAAGTGAAGGCAACCTCCGATTGGTTGTTTCGATCGCTAAAAAGTATCGTAACCGCGGCTTGTCCTTCTTGGATTTGATCCAAGAGGGTAATGCTGGGTTAATGCGTGCCGTCGACAAGTTCGAGTATCGTCGAGGCTTTAAATTCTGTACCTATGCAACATGGTGGATTCGCCAAGCAATCACGCGAGCGGTCGCCGACCAAAGCCGTACGATTCGAATCCCCGTCCACATGGTGGAAACGATGAGTCGGGTGCGCAATGTCGCGCGTCAATTGCTGCAAGAACTCGGTCGTGAACCTTCGATCGAAGAAACCGCACGACGGGCCGATGTGACCGTTGAAGAAGCTCGTCGTGTTTTGACGATGAGTCGTTTCCCGATTTCTCTCGACCGCCCCGTCGGCAATAGCGAGGACAGCCAATTCGGTGACCTGCTTCCCGATGGAACCGCTGAAAGTCCGCAAATCGGTGCGGCTCAAGAGATGTTGCGTGATCGAATTACGAATGTTTTACGCTCTTTGTCGTATCGCGAACGTGAAATCATCAAACTCCGGTATGGACTCGGTGACGGCTACAGCTATACGCTCGAAGAAGTCGGGCATATCTTCAAGGTGACCCGCGAGCGGATTCGGCAAATCGAAGCCAAAGCCGTTCGCAAGCTACAACAGCCGAGCCGTAGCCAAGACCTCGTTGGCTTTCTCGATTAGTTCCCCGATTCGTTCATTGATCGAACAGGATTACAGAGGCGATGTGATTTCAGCACATCGCCTTTTTTGTTGGCTCCACATCAGGGGCGGCGATTTTCGGGCAGGTACAAGAAGGCATTGCAATTGGGACAGCGGACGAGCTGGGACAATTGGACCGTGCTAATCAGCTGTGTGGTCAATGTTTGATTGCATCCACCACACGATCCGCCGTCGGTAGGCGCGAGAGCTTCTTCCCCCTTAGCTCGGACCATTCTTTGATAGTCTGCCTTGACAGCCGCCGGAATCTGCTTCTCGGACTCTTCCAATTCCGCTTCGACACGATGCAATTCAACGGTCAGCGTTTTCATTTTCGCGTCGACGTCGGCGACACGCTGTTGTTGGTCCGCTTGTTGTTCTTGCCATTCGGCTTGTGCTTTGGCCAGCTCTTGATCGATCGAATCGATCCTTTCGAGACCCTCAAAAATCTCGTCGCTGAGAACCAAATTAGCCTGTTCATCGGCGGCAATTTGATCCTTCAAGAGCGAGAACTCACGATTGCTGCCAGCGATATTGAGTTTCGCCTTCAACTCCTCGATATGCAATTCGCGAGTTTGCAATTGCAATTGTTTTTCATCCGAAGCAAGGATCGCTTTTTTTCGTCGCTCCTCGATTTCGGCTATCGCGGCGGCGGATCGGACGACCATCGCCTCGCCCGCTTTGATTTGTCGCGGCCCGCGATCGAGTTGACTGCGCAGGTCAGTCAATTGTCGATGAATTCGATGCAGCGTTCGTAGCAGTTCGGTACTAATTTCAATCGAGGTGCGGTTCAACATGGCGTAATACTTGGAGGATTCCGTATGGCTTTAACAGGAAAGTACTTGGGAAACCCTCTTATCATATCGCCCATCAAGCGAATTCGACACCGTGCGATGTTGGAGACATTGAAACGATCTATCTAAACGCACCGCTGCCGCTCCGGTCTATTTGATCGACTCGGGGACGCCCCCGCCGATACCGCTTAGATAGAGTGTATCGGGACCACGCTTGCGAGGTTTCGGCCTGAGGATTTCAGCGGCGGCCTCAAGTAGGTCACGGCGACTTACTTGTCCAACCAATTTGCCTTGATCGATCACAGGCAAACGGCGATAGGGCGAACGGAGGAATAACTGGGCGATGCTCAGCATATCGGTTTCCGGCCTTGTCGTCATCGCATCGCAGTCCATGTAGGGACCAACTTGCTTCGCTGCTGCAGCTGATTGAATGCGATCATTTCCCTTGGTTTTCTTGGCGACCGTCGCCAAATCCAAAGCCAAACGATGCTCGGCTCGCAGAACGTCTCGACGACTTACTTGCCCGGCCAACTTCTCACCTTTCAGCGCAGGCAAACGCCGATACGGCGTATCCTGAAACCGATGGGCAACTTCGTAAAGCGTATCTTCTTCATCAATGATGCGTTTCGTATCGGTGTTCATGTAAGAGCGGACATGAGTACCCGGTAAATGATCGTGTAGTGCCGAAACCAAAACTTGCATCGCAGTCTTTTCAGAAAAGATGCCCAAAAAACGACCCTGGTCGTCGACGACAGGGGCACCGGAAATGTGCCGCTTCAGAATGTGGTCGATCGCTTCAAAGACATCCACTTCCGGAGTGAGCGTCACCAGACTCTTGGTCATGAATTCGCGAACACGTACCAGATGTAAACCGGCTTCCTCGGCCACTTGAACCGCTTCGACCAATGCGTTCATGCAACACTTCTCGCTGAACACGCCGAGAAAATTACCGTCGGGATCGACAACGGGGGCGCCCGAAATATTGCCCTTGAGTAGCTTGGCAACACTCTCAATGACATCAGACTCCGGCGCAAGCGTAATCAACTTTTTACGCATAAAGTCGGCGGCGCTTTTCACAGCAAACATAGACAAGCCTTTCATTGGAGGTTGAAGCTGAAGGAACTTGCATCGGCACGACCAATGCATCCACGCTTCTACCCTAAGACCTCTCCATAGCTCCGTCAAACGACTTTCGGGGTTTCTGCTTGTGAAAGATTGCGCAAGGTGCCAGTCGCCGCGCCTCTCCGAGACGCATGATTTCACACAGTAGCCGCGTCTCTCCGAGACGCGGGATTTCATAACAGCAACCACGTCTCTCCGAGACGCGGGATTTCGTAACAGTAGCCGCGTCTCTCCGAGACGCGGGATTGAAGCTTGTCGCGCAACTCGCTCGAGGCAGTAGGAGGGAACGAGTCGTTGATTGATCCGAAAGAACTCGGTGACAACCCGGTGCCTCGGAGATGCACCGCTACTCGGTGAAGAACTCGGTGCCTCGGAGATGCACCGCTACTCGGTGAAGAACCCACTGCCTCGGAGATGCACCGCTACTCGGTGACAACTCACTGCCTCGGAGATGCACCGCTACTCGGTGACAACTCGGTGCCTCGGAGATGCACCGCTACTCGGTGACGAACTCGGTGCCTCGGAGATGCACCGCTACTCGGTGACAACTCGGTGCCTCGGAGATGCACCGCTACTCTGCCAAGGGTAGATCCGATTCGTAGATCATACCTTCGTCGGAAAACATGGACGCTTGAGGGGCTGATGGATTGAATGGCCCGCTCGTGAGCGGTCGGGGCATACAAACCTCTTCTGGTTGAAGCCGCGGCGTCAAACAGCGTCCGACGTCGTAGGCATCCCGCAGTGCACCAGCGGCCCATTGACCTTCGCTCAACTGGACTTGGTTGTAGGCCAGAAGTGATCCCTTTTGTCGATGGAAATCACGTATCGCAATATTGTAATTTGAGAGAGCTCGATAAAACTCTGATTCACTGGCGACAACCTGGCGTTGTGCTTGCAGCAGGAAGTTGATGTTATCGGTACCATCCTTGTAGCGACGACGCAGTACATCCACTTGTCGGAGATCGGCTTGATAGCGATCAAAATTGGTCTCGACCAACTGATAGGTCAGGGCGATCTGACGCCCCGCATCGGACAAGTCATGGCTGACCTTTAGTTCCGTTTCGGCCAACAATGCTCGTTCACGTTGTAAGTTCAAGCGAGCATGAGCGACCGCGACACTTGCCGCTCGCAGCCCGACCGGCATAGCGAATTCAAGTCCGGCTTGCCATTCTTGGTAATCACCGCTGGTAATACTGTCGTAGAGATTGTCGAGTTGGCCATTGTCACCATCTCCAAGCAAATCGTCTCCAAGGCCACGCCAGCGGTATTGTCCGAGGAAATCGAGTGTGGGACGGCGGTTCAAACGTGCGGCAGTGAGTTCCATTTCGCGACGTTGTAGATTGAAGCGTTGGCGGCGAACTTCGACGCGGCGATCGAGCGCTTGTCCGAGAGCACTTTGCCAATCAAAGACCACCCGGACATCGGTTGGTTCCGTCGTCGGTTTGATCAAACGTCCGTCGGTTGCCGCCAATCCGATCAAGTACCGAAGCCGTTGCTCGCGAGCGTAAAGACCCGTTACACCACCGAGTGCTTGTTCAACTTGAGCCCGGAATTGGTAGTACTGGGATTGTGCTTGAGCTTCTTCATCGCTGCGGCCCGCACCCGCTTCAAGCCGAACCTGTTGGTACTGGAAAGTCTGCAATGCCGCATCGCGTCCTTTGACATTGGCTTCCAAAATGCGATAGCCAACCACCAACTCCCAATACGCTAGTTCCACATCCGCAACCAAATTGATCACCGCTGATTCAAAATCAGCGAGTGCGACATCTTCGTTCACACGAGCGATCAAGACACCGTTGTACTGGCCGATCGATGAATTGGGACCTGCGATTCGATTGAAGGTGGTTCCCGATCCTTGCAACAGAGGTTGCCGCCATTCCGCCTCCAAATATCCGACGTAGTCACTTGGGAATTGACGAATGGGGTTATTGCTGTCGACATAGTTTATGACGTGGCGAAGTGCGAAGCTAGCACCTTGCGCCGTCTGTTTCGACAAACTGCTGTTGAAGGTCGCTTGAGTTTGTTGCGACACACGCGGGGTAAACGCCCCCACAATGCCACCGCCGAAGTTGGCATTTTGCGGTTGGTCAACGGTGTTCCAAAAGAGTTGCTGTGTCCATTGTGCATCGAATGCTGACAATGCCGCTTCGGTACCGCTAAACGGATTTGCGTGCGCCAAAGCGGGATCGTAAATGGTGCTGACCGTTTGTGGAGCGGTCACGATCGCGCCACCAATCGAACGTAGCACTGGGCTTTGCTGAACCGCCAAACGAATCGCTTCGTCAAGCGATAATTCGAGAGCAGGGATCTTCGATGGATCTTCGAGCGTCATCGGTTCCATCGTTTGCTGGGCAGCTAGCGAGGGTGCGGTCGAACACGTCTTGACCTCTGGATACTCGATCCGCAGCGCGTAATCATCGTGATAAGATGCGACGGTATCATGAGGCCCCGGTTTGATTCGGTCAAAAATCCCGCATCCCGACGTGGCTGCAACCAGAACCGACAACAGAAGTCGACGGGCTCGCAGAGTACTAGTGTTTCGAGTTAGAGCGGCTCGCATGGCAGTGCATCATTTAGGTCGACTCGCCGTCTTTCGTCCCCCCTACAGTAAGGGCGATCGCGCGAAAGATCATCGGCTGTACGATCGGTATCGACCGTAGGGCTCGTACAACTAGAATGATCGGGCACTGAAATGCAGCGGCAAATTGGGAGCAACCGCTATAGCCCGCAAAGTCTGACACGACTTTAACGCTTGTAGTGAAAGCAACGGACGGAACCGAACACTCTGCCATCGGCGGTAACATTAACCGCCCCGTTGTAGGTCTTGATTCCCGAAAACAAACTGGTGCATCCGATCAATCGATGAAAGGCTTTTCGCACCTGCATCGTTTGCGATCATCGCTCCGCTCTCCGAGCGGAAAGCGTTTACGGCAGCGGGACGGATGTTAGCCCCGAGCCAATCGGTGGTCGCTGTCAGCGCAGAGTGCTAAGCGGGATCGCGGCAAAGACGCGCTACGAGATTGAAGGGATTACTGTAAACTATCCATCAACCAAGCTTTCTCGTCCACTACGCCCCATCGCCGATCCCCCCCTTTTCGCGAATGACTTTCAAGCCAAGCAGCCCCGAATTCACCCCCTCTGACGAAGTTGCCCCGCCGAAAAACAGCAATGTTAGTGCAAAACCGTCCTCCGGGGGGGGCGAATCGAATTTATCCACCATCTCGATCGATCGGGCGATGCGAATCGATCGATACCGGCTTAAGCAATCGAAAAAACGACTTAGCGACCAGGAGTTCACAAAGCGATTGTCTGATTCCGTTGAGCTTTGCAACCGTCGCAAAGCCGCGCAGCCACACATCGAGTATCCCGCCGAACTGCCAATCACGGCATACCGCCGACAACTACTCGACCTAATCGCTGAGCATCAAGTGATTATCGTTTGTGGAGAAACGGGTAGTGGTAAGAGCACCCAATTACCCAAGATGTTACTTGAGGCTGGACTGGGCCGCGAAGCGATGATTGGACACACGCAGCCGCGCCGGTTGGCAGCTCGGAGTATCGCGGCCCGCTTAGCGGACGAACTCGGTTGCCCGATCGGAAAATCCGTTGGTTTCCAAATTCGATTCGGTGATGCTAGCGGTCCCGAAACCTTAGTCAAATTGATGACCGACGGGATTTTGTTGGCCGAAACCCAATCGGATCGATTTCTCGACGGTTACGATGCGATCATCATTGACGAAGCTCACGAGCGGTCACTCAATATCGACTTTTTGCTCGCCTACTTGCGGCGTCTACAAAGCAAACGCCCCGACCTAAAAATCATCATCACCTCAGCCACGATCGATGCCGATCGATTTGCCGAACATTTTGGAAGCGAATCAGGTCCGGCACCGATTGTCAATGTCGAAGGCCGAGGCTATCCCGTCGAACTTCGGTACTTACCTTGGGAAGAGGTTAGCGACGATCCGAACCGATCGTATGATTTGTCTCAGCATGTCATCGCTGCCATCGAATCGCTATCGCACTCGCGCGCGGGCGACACGTTGGTTTTCCTGCCGACCGAACGGGACATTCGGGAAGTGGCTCATCGTGTGGCAGGTCATTACAAACGATTGGGACTGAGTGGACGAGTTGATTTGCTACCACTTTACGCTCGTTTGCCGACCAAGGAACAGCAGCGAATCTTTAGTCCTGACGGTGGCAAGCGGCGAATCATCTTTGCCACGAACGTAGCCGAAAGTTCTCTAACGGTCCCTGGAATTCATAGCGTCATCGATTCGGGTACCGCCCGGATTAGCCGCTACAGTCCGAGAAGCAAGGTCCAGCGATTGCCGATCGAATCGATTAGCCGCGCGAGTGCGAACCAGCGTGCCGGTCGCTGTGGACGAATCGGACCGGGAATTTGCATCCGGCTCTACTCCGCCGAGGATTTTGATTCGCGTGATGCCTTTACGACGCCTGAAATTCGCCGTACGAATCTGGCATCCGTAATCTTACAAACGAAAACGCTTCGTCTCGGCCGCATCGAAGATTTTCCGCTACTCGATCCGCCACGGCCCGAATCGATTCGCGAAGGATTACGGACATTGACGGAACTCGGTGCGATCGATGAGCGGCATGAATTGACGTTCATCGGCAGGGCATTGGGCCGTTTGCCTGTCGACCCGCGAGTCGGGCGAATGATCTTGGCAGCTGAACAATTCGGTGTCTTGGCGGAGGTGTTGCCGATCGCTGCCGCATTGGAAATCCAAGATCCCCGCGATCGACCTCAAGACAAACAGCAAGCTGCCGACGAAGCTCACTCCAAGTTTCGACACCCGCAAAGCGACTTTTTGTCCTACCTAAAACTGTGGAAATACTACGAACATGCACGCTCGGATTATTCTCGCAACAAGCTAACGCGAGTGCTTCGCCAGCAATTTCTGTCTCCCAATCGGATGCGTGAATGGTCAGACGTCTATCGGCAATTGAAGGAAATGGTGGCCAACTCGTTAAGTGATCGGTCGCAAAAACGAAAGAAGATCGGAGCGATCCGCTATGCCGACGATCCCGACAAACTGATCGAAGACGACATCAGTGATTTGGTCCATCAGGCACTGCTAAGCGGACTGCTTTCCAGTGTCGCGATGTGGAAGGAAAAAAATGAGTACACCGGTGCGGGCTCCTTGAGTTTGTCCCTGTGGCCCGGTAGCGGCTTGGCCGACGCCAAACCGAAGTGGATCGTTGCTGCCGAATTGGTGGAAACCGCAAAACGGTACGCACGGACGGTCGCTCGTATTGATCCACGGTGGATCGAACAGATCGGCAACCATCTTCTCAAACGATCGCACAGCGACCCGCACTGGAGTGCCAAGACGAGTGGAGCCTATTGTTTCGAGCGAGTTTCATTGTTCGGGTTGCCGGTTGTTGCTCGCCGACGGGTCCCCTTGGCCCCCATCGATCGATCGACCGCACGCGATTTGATGATTGAGCACGGATTGGTGGAAGAACAAATGCGTACGACGGCGAAATCGGTTCGCCACAACCGCCAATTGCAACAATCGATCACTTCACTCGCTGCCAAAACACGTCGCCGCGATTTAGTGGTTGACCCCTATTTGGTCGAGCGGTTCTATCAAGCTCACATGCCCGAGGATGTGTTCGATCGTGCTACGTTGGAAAAGTATGATCGAACGATCGAAACGCCGACGTGGGCGAAGTCGCTCCGCGATGCTGCTGATGTCTCCGCTTGGCTTCAAACACCACCACCCTCCACGCTGGAATCATCGAATTCGATCTACATGCGGCCCGAAGATTTAATCGAAGCCGAGAGCAATCGAATTAGCAAAGAAGCATTCCCCGATGAATTGGAAATCGGCAGTTCCCGATTGCCGCTTCAATATCGTTTTGAACCGGGCAGTGAAAAGGATGGGGTTGAACTAAAAATTCATCAAGCGGCCCTGGAGCAAGTCAGTGACGAACGACTAGGCTGGTTGGTGCCTGGACTACTCGAAACAAAATTGATCGCCATGATCAAATCATTGCCCAAACGAATTCGCCGCAACTTGGTCCCTGCGGCGGACGTAGCGGCCAAGGTTCGTGTTGAACTGGAAGCCGAGTATGGCCAAAAACCGTTCATGAGCATGGTCTGCGCTGCCTTCTCTCGTCATGCGGAAATGCCGATCACGGCAGACGATTTCCAGCAGGACAAGCTTGGCGACTACTTGCAGTTTCTGGTCACCGTGGTCGACGACGATGGGAAAACGGTCGCGACAGGACGGCAAGTCGAGCCGCTGAAGGAAAAACTAGGGAAACCCACGTCGGCAGAAGAGCCAATCGGCGCCGAACCCATCGATGAGTCATGGGCTCGTGACCGAATGACGACGTTTGATATCGAGCAATTACCAAAGGAGGTCGTGCGAAACCGTGGCGGTGTCAAAGTGGCACAGTATCCTGCGATCATTGACCTTGGCGACGCCGCCGCGACCCGTTTGGTTTCGGACGCACAATCCGCGGAAGCAATCTCCCAGCGAGGCGCAACGCGGCTCTTTGCGATCACGGAAAGAAAAGAACTTCGCGCCCAAGTGCGTTGGCTTCCAACGCTTGAAGCGGCGAAGATTAAACTGGGGGTTCTGATTTCCGCTGCCTCGATCGAAACCCAATTGATCGATTTGCTAGCCCGAATTGCGTTCGTCGAAAACGAACCCGTCGTCCGCTCAAACGAAGTGTTCGCGAATCGGCGAAAAGAACGAGCGCGACGGATTGCCGAAGCGACGCAGGAGGTCGCGGGATGGCTGCCAGCGATGGCCGACGCCTACTTCGATGTTCGGCGAGAATTGGAATCGATCCGGGGTAGTCGATTCGGGGAAGTCATCGCCGATGTTCAGAACCAGATCGATTGGTTGGCTTTCGAGGGATTCTTGGCGCAAACCTCGTGGGGCTGGCTCAAACATTATCCGCGTTACTTTTCCGCCATCACCTATCGTCTCGATCGAGTCCGCTCGGGTGCAGCCAATCGTGACCGAGAAGGAATGGAAACGGTTTGGAATCTTCAGCAGCAATGGCTCGACTCGATCGCGGAAAACCAACGAAACGCGATCGACCAATCGGCCTCCGAGGTTCGCTGGATGCTCGAAGAGTTGCGAGTCAGTTTGTTTGCTCAACCGCTGGGAACGTCAATCAAAATATCGCCGCAGCGATGTGAAAAGAAAATCGGTGGCGTGTAGCCCTCGGGTGTCGTTAGCGACACCAAGTTGCTAACAATCATGCCGATCCTGAAAGGTTCGCATAAGTTAGCCCCATGACACCCGATTTTGGAAAGCATCCATTGCACCGATCCATTCGTTGCTAGGATCGGCTACCCCAAAATCCAACCTGGTTGATGCAATCGTCAACTTCGATCCGCCGCCGACGAAAACGTCCTGTCGCGCCCGCGATTCCACCCACGACAGCCAACATGGCACACGAACTCGGCTCGGGAACGGCGGCAATCGTAAAGCTAAGGTTGGCTCGAGTTGGAACCGGCATGTTGTCAACATCACGAAACGCGGTGTCGGGATTTTCGAGCGAAATCGCGTAATCTCCGGGTGCTAAACCCGACGTATCGAGATTTAGTGTGAACCATCGCTCGGGAGACGTAAAATCATTCAACGGCTGAGATGAAAAATCAGGAAATGCTTGGTTGATGGCAAAATACAAATCGGATTGCTTGAAGATGGTGGAGGTAACCAAGCTCCCCGCTCCAAAGTACCCCGGTGTCCCCGTAAAACCCGTTGCGCTGACCCTGCCGGTCGCGTTGTCTGCTGTCTCATCGCCCGGCACGACTTCAGTCCCTCCGACAATACCAGCTTGAATCATGAAGATAGCAGTCGTTCCCGACATTGGGAGACTTGATCCTGCACCAACGTCCTCACCAATAAAGAAGTCGATCGTTCGATTGGCCCCCGGCAAGCCCAGATTAACGTTCGTGCCCCCGGTACTGTCAACCGAAATCACATAGTCCGCCGATGCGGAAACCGAGAAAGTCAGGACGAGAAGCAAGGCACCGCAACCTCTTCGCAATAGCCAAGAGGGCTGTTTCCATTTAATTGGAGATCTCACAATAGAATGCCTTGAATCGTTGGGGTTCGAATGAAAAGAAAGTTGGAATCAAGTTTATTATCTCGATCCTTGTCGGCGGATTCCCAATCCGTAGGCGCGAATTCAACCGTATTTTCCTGCTGCGCACAACTCATCACCGATCCAATCTAATTAGGCATTCTTATTCGTCAACACCTCTTATGGGAGAATGCCGACGAATCTCAGCTCCGGAATCTTCTGTCTGATCGAGGTAGTTGACGACACTCGCAACATCGACACCTGTCCACATCTGGTAACGTCGTCAACGTACGGGCGGCCCCTCGTACCTATCGATTGCAGACGTATCGAGTGACGTCCTTATCAAGTGACGTCTTGTCATCACGGTAGATGCAATGGTGTAGGTGCAATGGAGAAAATTGGACATTGCAGAGGTTTCCGGCACGAATGCATTGTCACCGCTTGATTTTAGGCTTGGCAAAAGAGTGGCTGGGGCATCGCCCCGTAAGCTGCGACTCGAAGCGACCATCACGAAAGAGGCTTACCCACATTCTTCGTTCTGACGAAGCACTACCGACCCATACTCAATAATTCTGGAGCGCGTCCACAAACAACTGTTTTTTCTCAAGGATTTCAGGGCGTGGGTTTTGGATCTGGTTCAAAATATTTTTCAGTTCTTCGACGAGAACACGATTGGACGAGTTCATAGCGTGAGGACGATTGCCATTTTCGAGCAATTCACTTTTTAGGATCACGTACTCCAGTGACGTGATGTGCCTTTGCGGATCTTCCACATCAAGTGATTTTGACGCAATTTCATACCCCTTTTCACTGTGTCCAATCGCCCTCTGTTTATCGCCGCTCATATCGTAGATTCGCGCGGCGCGGCTATGCCATTGGCACAACAATCGAACGGAATCGGCTCGGATCGTCAGACTCGCCAATTGACCGTTTCGTTCCGCTTGGGCACGATCGCTGATTTCGTCCATCCACTTGATAGCCGCCTGTTTCGCCCGTTCCGCCCGCGGCGTACTGTCGTTCCTCAACATGTCGATCCACAATCCATTGAGCTTTTTGAGCGCTAAAGCGGTGTAATCGAGCGAATGCCGGCGTCGAATTTCGATCGCTTGATCGATCGCGACAGCTGCCTCATCGAAGAGTTGGTTTCTTTCCACCATCGGTAGCGAGGTCGCCTTGTTTGCGATTGCCCAAGCGACCTCCGCCAACGTTTCGAGCCGATCGTCGTTGTCGGCGTGCCAGAACGGATGCAGACCCGTCGCCTCGCGTGCATCAGCGAGTGCTTTTTGTTGAAGCGATTCTCGTTGTGCAGAGTCTTTTAATTGGGCCGCATGACGCTGCCGAACGCTGGCTCGGCAACGCAGAACGCTTCCACGAAATCCCTCATCGTCTTCGTTGATCGAGTCCAGGAGGCGATCGTAACGGCGGATGGCGTCTTGATAGAAAGAAGCGCTGCGGCCAATGTCCGATTCAGCGAACCCTTTTTGATCGTAGATTCTGGCCAGCAAGAAATCGCTGCGAGATGTGTTGCCCCGTAGCGTGGCTTGATGATGATACTGCTGCATCGTTTGAATGATCTCATCAATGCCGATATCATCTTGCTGTTCATATCGCGACTGCATAAAGGCTTCACAAGCCATGCAGAACAAATTGGCGCGGTTTACAGGATCGCTCGAAGCTTGACCTGCAATCGCAGCGGCAATTTCAACATCGCCGAGCCAAGCCAGGATATCTTGATAGATTTCTCGCCCATCCGGGTTGCCAGCCAGTTTCACAAAAACATCACAAAACTCGACAAAAATGGTCGCGTCAACGTCGTCGTTGATCGCAGGGATCGCGAGTTCCGAGGCGTGTAGCCGCGATCGTTGGTTTGCAATGACGGGCCGATAGCAGCGTACAAACAAGTCGCGGCGTTTCCGCTTCGATGCTTCGGTCTCCAAAAAAAGGTCATCGGTTGTCTGGGCAAGACAGCCGGTACACAACCAATCGATCCATTTGGTGCTTGCCGTTTTACTCTCCGCAGCGGAACCATGCGCTGCCAGATCAAAAACAGCTCGGCCGAGTTGCGGACTCAGTCCATCCAAGAGCCGCTCATCAACGCTTTTCTGAAGCCGAGTCAACGAGTCTTCCGCCGCTTCAAAATCTCCAGCAGCGAGATAGCAGAGCAATCGTTCGGCTGCCAAAGCCTGTTGCATTTCGTCCGAGTCGGTCGCAAGTTTTTCCACCACGTCTAGGACCTCACCAACACTTTGGTGAATACGCGAATAGCGTAGCGAGTCAATTTCGTCATCGTTCGTTTTCGAAGATTGAATCAGCCAATCGAGCAGGTGCCTCGCCGCACGCTCTCTCTCGTCCGCGGCGATCATGTTGTTCAAGCCAGTCGTCTCTGCGAGCGTTTTCCAAGCTTCAAAAGCAAGCCTCGGTTCACCACGCTGCCATAGCGCCCAACCAGCTTGCAACTGGTATTGCCCGTCCAACTTCATTAATTTCACAAAATGCTTCGAAGTCTCGCCTGATCGCTCAATCGCCCGCTCGAGATCGGACTTCGCAAGAAGCACATCCCAGTCGTTTTGGTCCCATCTTCGCGGCCAGCTAAAAGCAACCGCCAAGGCTGCGTCCGAGGTCGAGTCCAAATCCACGAAGCGACCGCTAGCATCGAACCGTTGACGCACTTCATCCACTTGCGATACGATCGCATCAAGATTTCCCGATGGTTTGCTCGCCAATTGTCGTTGCAACTGAGCGAGTGCAAGCCGTGCCAGTCGCCGTTCGTTGGCAACGGATTCCGACACGATCGGTCCCAAAAAACGAATCGTCTCGTCGACTTGATCGAGCCACCCTTGATCGAGCGGCTCCTCTTCGATGAAGGCATCAAATGGAACCTGCATCGATGCACAGATGTCATGCACCAAGGCGTCCAGTAGGTCGGGATCCAATCCTTTCAGCTCTTCTGGTTCGGCGTCTTGAAGCAATCGGTATTGCTCCACAATCCGCTCTTTGACTGGGGAATGAGACGCTATCGCTTGTTTTAACTTAAAATTCAAATCGGGTGGTTGTTCGGCAAGCGGCCCGGTTGATGGCCCGGTTGATGGCCCGGTTGATGGCCCGGTTGATGGCCCGGTTGATGGCTCGCGTGATGGCTCGCGTGATGGCTCGGTGGGCTGTGAAACGGTCATTTCGGTTGGTTCGCCGTTGGCCGACTCCGACTCAAGCTCCATCAACTCGTCCTCGTCGACAACGCCAGGGGCTGGTTCGGACTGCGATGCGATTTCGACGGGAGGTGTCTCAAGCGGAAGTCGGTTCGGCTCGCCTCCTTCTTCTTCCTTGACGACAACATCGGGTATCGTTTCGATCCCATTCCTTGGAATGGGTTGCCCCTGATCTTTGTCCATCAAAATCCAGGCAGCAAACCCCAAGCTGGTGATCAGAAACAGAACACTGGCAAAAATCCCCGTTAGCTTGACGATCCGAGAGGAGGTTTGTGGATGGTCAACGGCTGCCTTTAGCTCGGCGACAAACGATTGACAATCTTGGTAACGTTTGGTGGGGTCCAATCGGGTTGCTTTGGCGATCACCTTTCGTTCTTTGGGCGAGACCAATGCAAGGTTTAACTTCCCACTTGCCTTGGCCTGTAACAGCGATGACTGGGTCATTCGATCGAACGGCAACGAACCTGTGCGGAGTTCGTAGTAGGTGATCGCCAAAGAGTATTGATCGATCGTCTTGCTATAGGTTCGATCAAACAACATTTCCGGGGCACCGTAGGCAGGCGTACCGAATGCCATTTGCGTCTGTCGACTCTTTACGACTTGGCGGGCGAGTCCGAAATCGCAAACTTGAGCTTGCCCACCGACGACCAGAATATTTTGCGGCTTGATATCGCAGTGATAGATACGATATCGCTTATTCAATTCATCAATCGCGGACGCGGACGCATGCAAATATCGAAGCAATTCATGAACTTCGATACCGCCGGACTCCGCCCCATTGCTTTGCTGTTTTTCGACAAGGACTTCCTGCAAGCGATCGAAGAGCGTTTTTTCTCCCAACCCCATTGCGACAACCATCCGAGCGGGGACGGGATGACCGGGCCGGTCGGAGGCTTGCGAAGGAGGCGGAATCGGTGCCGAAGTACCAATCGCTTGTGGTGTGATAAAGCTATCGTCGCCTGATTCGGTGTCGCCCGCCCCTTCGCCGCCGATCGCTTTGGTCTCGACCATTGACGGATCACGATAGAAAACCGCTTCGGTTTCCGTCGCATCGAGCAGGTTGCCCTGAGTATCGAAAAACCAAACACCGAATAGCGGGCAGAGATTGGGATGTTTGACCTCACGAACGATCCGCAGAGCACCAAGTTCACGCTGACTGCCAAGTAGCTCCATGTCATGGATGATCTTCATGGCGACCTGGACGCCGCCTGAGGCTCTAGCCACCCATACCTCACCGGCCATTCCCGACCCGAGACGTCGAACAAGTGTAAATCCAGGGACGATTTCGTCGCCAGCGTTAGCGGATAACGACATCAGTACAATTGGTCTCAAAGGGTTTGGAAGGCGAAAGGCTACCGGGCTATTGTAGCGAATGGTTTGCGAATCCCCCCATCATGCTGCGATCCAATCACCAATTTCCTTGCGATATTTGCCCAGAACGATCATTTTTTGGTTCACGATACCTGCGTTCGATCGATAACGCTTACCGTAGCAAAGCTCCACTCCCAACGCACACGCTTTTTAAGAACACTTCCAATGAGCAACTGTCAAACAAACCTCCGTGAAAAGACGGTCGAGTACATCAACTCCAATGATTTCGCTGCTGCCCGGGCCAACTGCGACGAGTGGCTTCGGGAGGAGCCGATGAATGCACAGGCGTGGCATTTGCTCGGTGTTTGCCACGCACGCGAAGGCGAACTCCATGAAGCAATCGAATGCTTTGCCAAAGCGACCGAGTTCGATCTCGGAAACTCCCTCTATCCCTACAACCTCGCCGTTGCGCAAAAATCCGTCGGCAAATTGGATCAGGCCATTGCCAACTATGAGCTCGCCATCGATCGGCGATCCGACTTCTTCGCGGCAAGGATTAATCTTGGGGTGGCCCTTTTGGAAGCCGAGCGAAACAAAGAGGCGCTCGAGTGCTTTCAAGCAACCGTCGATCAGTTCCCCGATTCTCCAGATGCGAACTTCAATCTTGCCAACTCGTTGGCCGAAGCTGGACGCATCGACGAGGCCGCCCTGCATTATCGACGAACGATCGAACGGGACCCGAGTTCTTCAGCGGCCTACGAGAATCTGGGACGAGCATTCGTGGATGCGGAGCGTTTCGATGACGCGAAAGAGGTGTGGCAGCAGTGGTTGTTGGCTGATCCGAATAACGCGACCGCCAACCACATGCTCGCTTCGATCTCGGATGCACCGCCACCACCCCGCTGCCTCGACCAATGCATTCAAGAGACTTTTGACGAAAGCTTTGCGGCGACCTTCGATCGACAACTCGCTCGATTGGACTACCAAAGCCCTCAATGCATTGCCGATGCTTTCGGTAAATTCGAACTTCCCAAGAACCACGTCGATGTTCTTGACTGTGGCTGCGGGACGGGATTATGCGGTCCGCACCTCCGGCCATCCGCTACCAAAATGATCGGAGTGGATTTATCCAAAGCGATGCTTGACCAAGCGGCAAAACGAAATCTGTATGACGAGTTGCACGAGGACGAAATCACACGGTTCATGGCGTCTCATCCATCGACATTCGATTTCATCGTCGCTGCCGATACACTTTGTTACTTTGGTGTCCTCCACGATGTCCTTGGTGCCGCATTCGATTGCTTGAAGCCGTCCGGTAGGATCCTTTTTACTTTGGAATCGATGGAGGATTCACGCCACAAAACCGTCGGCCCGAACACTGGTTACGGATTGTGTCCTCACGGACGCTACGTGCACCAACGCGACTACATTGCCGAAGCGGCGACAATGGCTGGCCTTGAAATTTTGGAGATCCGCAAAATGGTTCAGCGAAACGAAGCCGGTCGCCCCGTGCAAGGTTGGCTCGTCACGGCTCAGAAAATTGCGACCTAACCCAGAGGAATCCCTTAGCCGGTTTGCCCAGACAAAAGGAAGAAACGATCGACAATCTGTTTTGCGATGGCCAAGGACGCCGTCGCTGCGGGTGAAGGTGCGTTGAGCACGTGAATGGCACCGGCGGTTTCTTCAATCAGAAAATCGTCAACCAAGGTTCCATCGGCCGCAACAGCTTGAGCACGCACTCCTGAACGTCTCTGCTTCAAATCATTGATTGTGATCGCTGGAACGAGCTTCTGAAGCGCTCTGACAAATGCCCGTTTTGATAGTGAGCGATGTATTTCCCCAAGTCCCATCCGCCAATTCGAAAGAGCCAGCTTTCGAAAGCCGGCGTAGCTCAGCGTTTCGACGAGGTCTTTCGCATTGATCGATCTCCAATCATAACCGTGCCGTGACAATGCCAAGACCGCATTGGGCCCACACTCAACCCCACCACCAATCATTCTTGTAAAGTGGACGCCCAGAAATGGGAACGCTGGATCGGGGACGGGGTAGATAAGATTGCGAACGAGTGATTCGCTTTGCGATTCGAGTTCGTAATACTCTCCTCGAAATGGCACGATTTTCACTTGCGGTGTTTTCCCCGCCAGCTTCAAAATTCGATCACTCTGCAATCCCGCACAATTGATAAATTGCCGGCACTCGACCGTCGCCCCTAATTCGCTTTTGATCGCAATGGATCCATCGGCACAATCGATTTGGTCAACCCGAAAACCGAGTCGCACAATCCCTCCTCGAGCGATGATGCGTTTTTGCATCGCTCGGCAAACCGTGGCGTAGTCGACAATCCCGGTTTCAGGGACGTGCAGCCCCGCGATGCCTGCGACGGCAGGCTCCAACTTGCGGAGCTGATCGGAATCGATTCGCTCATACTCAACGCCATTTTGCGTTGCTCGCCTAGCAATTTTGTCGAGGGAAGTGATTTCCTTTTCGCAGGTCGCGACGACGACCTTCCCACATCGATCGAGTGGGATATTCTCTTCCTCGCAGAACGCTGTTAAGAGTTTTTTTCCGCTACGGCATGTCAAAGCCTTATGGCTTCCCGGTTTGTAGTAGATGCCCGAATGCACGACACCTGAATTGTGTCCGCTCTGGTGAACCGCGACCCGGTCCTCCGCCTCGACAAGGCTTACCGAAAGTGACGGATCGCGAGATTGCAGCTCGGTCGCGGTCGCTAACCCAACGATGCCAGCACCGATAATGACGACGTCTGCGGATTTGCTCCCTGTGGATCTACCTACCACCGAATCAGCGGAGACTCTTCTTGATTGCCTGGGCAGAGGAAAATTCGCGTAGGCGATCTTCGAGTTTACTGAGCCGCCGGTCCATCCATTGGTCAAAACACTCGGTCGATTCCAACGAAAGCGTCATCGTCAATTCCTGCCAATGGGCATCATTGATCTTGATCGTTGCAGTTCGAGTTTGGCTTGAAGTCGTCATTGGAGGAAACTCCTTGGGTCGCGGTCCGTCGCATGGGGATAAGGTAAGCAAACCGCTGATTTGATGATAGGCGAAGCCCCAAAAGATGCCTGAGGTCATTCGACAATACTCAGACGCTTTGAGCAACGATTTAGTTCACAGCAAGCGGTATGCCTCAACTCATACATTCTTCGGGGTGTTTTTCGTAAAGTTTTTCATGGAAATGACTTACGACACGAGAAAAAAATTTCATCTGCATAAAGCATGTTGTCAAAAGGACAAACCGTGTCGCATTTTGCCAACAAGACAGTCATCTACGCCACATTATCGGCCAATTCGGCTCGATAGGAACATAATAATCCACTAAGGTTTGATAGGGAATGACAATCCGCCACTAAATACATTACTTTTTCTGAAATAGTTTATTTGCAGTGGTTGGGGCGAGTTGCTGCTGAAAAAGATTGTATTTCTTGCAAGGCACTGCCTGTTTTCGCGGCAAGACGCGCGCCGGTTCCCGAGCTCCTATCCACACCAGGTGAACCCGAGCGGGCATCGCCCCCACACGTCTCACAATGAGAACACGTAGCCCACGAGTGTTTTGTCATCGCTTGATTTTAGGCTTGGCAAAAGAGTGGCTGGGGCATCTTGCCCCGTAAGCTGCGGCTGGAGGCCGAAGCCACGAAAGAGGCTTACCCTCATGCTTCGTTGTGGCGACGCACGCCCCCCATGCTGAAAGAATTGCCGAGTCGGGTACTGATGATCGTACCCAATAATCTCATCATCCGCTTCGCAGCAGATAATTCTCGTGAGCACGGCTGCGACACCCATTTCGTTTTGTACCCATTGAAACCACTGTTCCCAGTGCGCGGGCGAGAACTTCTTTCATCTATTTTTCATCCGAGCCAAGACGATGAAGTTTCCAGACATGACGCCCTCGATGTTGTCGGCGAGCGTCGATGTGGATCCGTCCTGAAGACATGTTTTAAGTGGTGCCCTCCCTTTATCACTTAGGACTCTCTGGATCTCCATCGACGCTCTTGTGTCAGGCATTTGTCAGCAAGCGGTTTGCTCGTCCCTCCTTTCCGAAAAGAGACACCATGGCCAAGAAAGATACGTTCCGCGTCGTTTCACGCGGCAAAGATGGATCATTGTTAATTCGTGACTACGCTTCCTGTGACCCGATCATCAATGTGCATGCACAAGTCGGAACGGACGATTGCAGCACCGATTTGGATCTGCGTGGAATGCCAATTTTACGGGGATTGATCGGGCCGATGCCTGAGGGCAAGACGATCGTTCGATACGAAACGCCCGAGGTCTTCGAAGCGTTAACGAAGGAATGGATGGCTGCCAAAACGAAACGGCGAACGCGTCGTAGCAGTGCCGCGGTGGCTGCAGAAGCCGCTCAATCCGCAGCCTCGTAAGGGCATCATGGCAACGATCGAGAATTGGTACGATTACCCTCAGTATTTCGACATGGTTTTCCGTGACGAAACGGCAGCGGAGATCGAGTTTTTTGAAGCAGCATTCGACCGTTTTCTACCCAACAAACCGGTTCGACTACTCGAACCTGGATGCGGCAGCGGTCGGCTGGTTGTGGCGCTGGCGCGTCGTGGATATTCGGTTACCGGCGTCGACCTTAGCCAGCCGATGCTCGACTACCTTCGCAAACGGTTAGCTCGGCAAAAATTGACGGCGCAGGTGGTCCTCGGTGATATGAGGAAAATGAGTTTTCGCAGCAGGTTTGATGCTGCGTTTTGTACCTTCAACACCTTTCGCCATCTGACCACCGAAGCGGATGCGATCGCACACCTAAATAACGTTGCCGATCAATTGCACGCTGGCGGCATCTATATCCTCGGTCTGCACTGTATCCCGCTGGATGCGGAAGAGGAGAGCACGGAGCGATGGACCGCCGCACATGGTGGGACCAAGGTACATGTAACCTTGAGAGTGATCGAATTTAATCGCAAGAAGCGAATCGAAACGCTCAGAGCAAGTATCAAAGCAGAAACGCGAAGTGGGAAGGTTCACCGAGTGCGCAGTGAATTCCCACTTCGGTTGTACACGATTCGCCAATTCAAAAGTTTGATAAAAAAGGTAGCGAATCGACTAGAGTTGCTGCAAGCATTTGACTTCGATTACGACATTGACCACCCGCGGACGTTGGACGATGACCTGACCGACGCCGTGTTCGTTCTCAGAAAACGAGCCTGATCGCAGGTTGAACCGCGTGCTCGAGCGGGCCGCGGCCGCTCGATAGCTCACGGCCATCGGGGCCCGCGATTTGTGCGAATACGATTCATGCCGTTTCCCGGGCTCACGCCGCTTCTCGGGCTTGCTCGACTTCTTGGGCTCGCTCGACTTCTTGGGCTTCGACGATCTGCTCGCTGCGGAGAGCGACGTCTTGAGCCATCGGGAAACTTCGAACGTGCAGGTCGCATTGTGGGAATGCGATCTCGATCCCTTCGGCTTGGAATGCTTTGTTGATTTCGGTATGCAATTGATGGATCGTTTCCACGCGATGATCGAACGAAGCCAGGTAGGTTTTCAACACCATCTTGAGCGTGCTGTCACCAAACCCTTCAAAGGTTGCCACGGACGCGGGATCGTCGAGCGTTAACGGATGGCTATTTGCCGTTTGCAGCAAAATTTGACGAGCTCGCTCCGTGTCCGAACCGTAGGCGACCCCCACTTCGATGACAATCCGGTTGACCTTGTCGGAAAGCGTCCAATTTAACAAACGACCTGTGA
The DNA here is from genome assembly GCF_007860185.1 of Novipirellula aureliae. NCBI lineage: Bacteria > Pseudomonadati > Planctomycetota > Planctomycetia > Pirellulales > Pirellulaceae > Novipirellula > Novipirellula aureliae. Next base: position 306,963 of record NZ_SJPY01000004.1, on the reverse strand, counting down.
TAAATTCTTTGTTTGGAACGACATATTCTTTACGGTCCCAATTCGTGATCGACGTCGCTCGGATACGGATTCGCGATACCACCCCGGTTACTTCATCGACCGTGACGATGTCACCGACTCGAATGGGACGTTCAATCAAGATGATCAATCCGGCTACAAAGTTTGCAAAAATCTCTTGGAGCCCAAACGCCAACCCGAAGGTTAACGCCGTCGCCAACCATTGAATCTGCGACCACTGTAGGCCAATCGTTGAACAGGCAGCGATCGTGCCGACCAGTACGATTGCATAGCTGACCAACGTCGTGATCGCGTATCTTACGGATGCATCAAGGGGCAACTGCTGCAAGACAGACATTTCTAAAAGGCCAGGGCCATTTCGGAACAATACAAAGCAAACGATAACGATCAGAATTGCGAGTGCTAGATCCGAGATGGTGACGACATTAGAGACCATTTGTTCCCGGTCGAGTCTATCAGGCGATTTCTCATCCTCGCTTTCTTGTGAATCACGGTCTGGCGTCATTGACATGGGAGAGGCAGAAAGTGACGGAACGTGCGCTGCATATCCCGTTGCCGTGCCTCCCCAAACACAATAGTTGTCCAGCATACTGAGCGCCGGTAGCACTCCGACCCATATCAACCACAATCCGACCATCGACGCAGAGAACAAACCGGTCGTAATCAGACGCTGGGCTTGTTGACTTTGCGCCGAAATGTCTGCTTTGGGGTCCTCGGTTGTGATCCCCGAAACACTTTGCAGTGTGTGTTCGTCAGTCGATGGAGTCGTTGCGGCTGCCGCGGCGGCCCGTTGACGCAATTGTTCCATGCTGAGATAGCGGCGTCGGAGCAGCAGCATTCGGAAACAGAATGCCCGTAGCATGTAGACCGTTGCGATGAAGGCCCAGGTTGCAAAAAGTCGCCAAAAAAGGATCTGTGCCGTGTAATAAAACCCTGCGATCGCAAGTCCCGCTAACGCCATCGGCACGCAGATCCCCAGCAGCCCCCAAACGTATTTGAATCGGTCGACCCAACCGCGTGGATTGCTCGCCAAGTAGCTTCGCAACAATCCGCCGGGCATCAGCAAGCGGAAGAGAACGACCGATGCGGTGAGCATGCCTAAGACGAAAAAGATTCGTTCGAGCGAATCACGGCCATGAGACGATTCACAGCACGCCAATGTCGTCGTCACCATTGTCAGCGGGAATGCAAAAGTGGCGAAGGTGCGAAGTCCTCGCCGCAGCGTTCGCGTCGAATGCTCGGACCATCCAAAGTGCGATTCACCAAGCCCCATCGGTCGACAAGCTTGACGCAGAATTTCGGTGGCGAACCAAAGCAAGCTCACACACAGTAACCCGCTACCGATCGCCGACGCAAACTCGCTCTGCAGGGGATTTTCGAAAAGCCTCCAACCAAAGAATCCCAACAAAGCAGACCATTCAAGGGACACCAGGTTCGTCAAAAAGATCGTTTGGATCGTCGGTGTGATCGACTTGCAATTCGCTCGCTCGGTCGTCTCACCAAGCGAACGAATTCGGCTACGGATCGACCGACGCTTGAAGAACAATAACGCAATGGGAATGAGACAAATCAGATACAAGCCCATTCGTTTCTGGATATCGACGACCAACGCGGTTCCCACTTCCGACCACTTCTTGGGACTGATCAACCACGCGTCCGATGGATTGAACTGCAGCCCCGATAACAAGCTACGACCGCTACGAATCCACAACACTCGCTCATCGATGTAATTTTCATATTCAGCAGCCTGTTTAATGATTTGCTGATCGGTCAAGTCGAGTTCAATCATAGCATGAAAGTATTGGCTGCTATTTCGGATCAACGTATCGAGGTACTCGCCTTTGCGACTCAATAATTCTTGAGCCGCAGATTCGAGCAAGGCTTGATCGAGTGAACCAATCGATCCAGAATCTTCGACGATGGTTGCCAGTAATTTTTGCGGCTCGGCGACTTCACTGCGTAGGTCCTCGTATTCGAGTAGCTCATACTGAATGTCGTTTATCAGTGGCTGCCGCATCGCAACCGCTTCACGCCGCTCGGACACGTCAGGTAGACTCGTTCGTTGTTTTCGAAGCAGCGTACCGACAGAGCTAGTGAGCCCCACCAGATCGACCTTGTTGCGAGTCACTCGAAATTGGTTGACGAGTGCTTCGTGAACCTCAACCGCCGATTTCAAATCGCGCTGGGCCGCCGCTAAATCCTCGGTGACTCGTTTCGCTTTTTCGGCGAGTTCTTGGTTCTGTTCGGCATAGGCTTGCAACGCAGGGGCCGCTGCAATCGCTTCATACCTGGCTTTGCGTACCGATTCTTCGGCCGCCAACTCGCGAGCCTCATTGATTCGGGCTTGCAAGCTTGCGATTGTTTTTTCGGTGTAACCGATTTCAGCATTCGCCAAGTCGATTTTCGAACGAATCAGGTCGGCGGATTCTTCGGCATCGTATTTGGCAAGCTCAGCTTCGAGAGCGGGTAGTTCTTTGACGAGAGTCAGTCGGCGGGTCACCAATCTCGTTGCGAATGAGGCTGATCCCGCGTCAGCGTCTGCTGATGCGAGTATCTGTAACTGAGATTCGGTGTTCGTGACTCGTTCGCCAATCGCGACGATGCGAGCAGGAATGTCTTTCCGCCGTTGAGCCCGAAGTTGAAGTTCGGATTCAGCGGCTTGCCGAGCCTTCTTCTGAGAAGACAATTGCAATTCGGTTTGCGGAAGCAATTGCTCGAGTTCTGCTAAGGTCAGCTTTGGATCGACGGCAGGTTGTTTGTCCTTCAGTTCGCTGCGCCGCTTTTTGAGTTGCTCCAAGCGGGCTGCGACCGTTTGGGTTTCCGCAATCAACGTCGCCTCCTTCGCCTCATGCTCGGCAGCCGACTTCAAATTGTTGAGCGCAGCGGTGAAGTTGTCGAGCATCTGGCTACGAGTTGCCTCGTCGATATCCTTCGATTCCTTCGTTTTCGCAATCGCCCGTTCAACCTGCTCAATCGAGAGGCTTTGAGCGTCCGAGACAGCCTGCAAAGTGGGGCCTTCCCCCCACGCCGAAGAAGCTACAAAAAAACCAACAAACAGCGCAAACGCCAACGAAAGCCTATCCGAGCAAGAGCTGCCAAAACAATGTTCTTTGCACATCAACAATTTATTTAGCATGATCTACCGCAGAAGGTCCGTGAGAGCTGAAAAGGTCTGGCGGATCGTAGAAGAAGCCACTCTCGCAGGTCAACAGATCTAATTGTCCAAAAACCAACCCAAAGGAACAGAAGAATCCACTAAGGGGGCGCAAAGGCCGTCCGTTTCCACATAGATTGGAGTGCAGGCTTTAGCCGATTGCAGGGAGGCTGCTGTATGTTTGTTAAGTTGCGGAGATCGGCCAAAGCCGACACTCCAACCCAACCCCATCTGGACGAATTTCCCTTCGGCGATTCAACTTTGTCAGTATGAACCTTCTATCTCTTGATGATTTGACAATTGGCTTTCGCGGGCCATCTTTACTCGACTCGGTTTCTGCAAAAATTGATTCCGGGCAACGCATCGGCTTGCTTGGACGCAATGGAGCTGGCAAAACGACGTTGATGCGCATGCTGACGGGCGACGTCGTGCCCGACCATGGGTCGATTACAATCCGTCCGGGAACGGTCATTACTCGACTTTCTCAGAACGTCCCTCGCGGTTGGACGGGCACCGTACGAACGATTGTGCTCGGCGACGATTACGATCCGCACGATCATGACGAGGCTTGGAAACTAGAACACGCCGTCGATTCGACGTTGTCGCGAATGGAGCTAGATCCCGATATCGAGTTTGAGACGCTCTCGAGTGGAATGAAACGGCGAGTCTTGCTCGCCAAGGCAATTTCTCGCAGCCCCGACCTTCTGCTTCTGGATGAGCCCACCAACCATTTGGATATCGAATCGATTGTTTGGCTCGAGAATTTTCTCAGCCGCTGGGAAAAAACACTACTCTTCGTCACTCACGATCGCTCGTTTTTGCAGAATCTGGCCAAACGGATTTGGGAGATTGATCGAGGACGGTTGTTCGATTGGTCATGCGACTACAAAACGTTTCTCGAACGAAAAGAACAACTGCTTGCTGCTGAGGAGAAGCAGAACGCACTGTTCGATAAGAAACTCGCGGAAGAAGAGGCCTGGATTCGCCAAGGAATCAAGGCCCGACGAACACGAAACGAGGGCCGTGTTCGAGCGCTCGAAGCGATGCGTCTGGTTCGAGGCGAACGACGAAAAAACGAGGGAAAAGCAAAACTCAATCTGCAAGATGCCCAGCGAAGTGGCGCCTTAGTTGCCGAGCTAAAGCATGTCTCGTTCGCCTACGGCGAGCGTCCGATCATGAACGACTTCTCGACCACGATCATGCGCGGCGACAAATTGGGAATCATCGGCCCGAACGGTGTCGGAAAGTCGACGCTGCTGAAATTGTTGCTCGGTAAACTGGAACCGAACGAAGGCAAAGTCCGCCTGGGAACCAACTTGTCAATCGCCTATTTTGACCAACTCCGCGATACGCTTGATCCCGAAAAAACCGTCGAAGAAAATGTCGGCGATGGGAGCGACCGAATCCAAATCGGGGACAAGACCAAACACATCATCGGCTATCTACAAGACTTCTTGTTCACACCCGAACGCGTTCGAACCCAAGTCAAGTTTTTGTCGGGTGGGGAACGCAATCGTGTGCTGCTAGCAAAACTGATGACTCAGCCAGCCAACGTGATCGTGCTCGACGAACCGACGAACGATCTTGATGCGGAAACACTCGAAATGCTGGAAGACGAATTGGTCGAGTTCGCAGGAACGGTGTTGATGGTTAGCCACGATCGAACGTTCCTGAATAACGTCGTCAGTAGTACAATTGTGTTTGAAGAAGATGGAGTCAACGAATACGTTGGCGGTTACGACGATTGGCGTGCAACCATCGAACGACGCAAAGCAAGCGAATCGGAGCCCGAAGCGAAAAAGAACAAGCCAAAATTGGCATCGAAATCGAACAACGACAAGGCGGCGGATTCAGTGAAGCCGCCAGCGAAGAAACTGTCGTTTAAAGAAAAATTCGAGTTGGAAAAACTGCCAGCAAAGATCGAGACACTCGAGCAAGAGATCGAAAGCCTCCACCAAACGATGGCTGACCCCACATTTTATCAGCAAGCAGGACCCGAGATTGCAGTCGTGAATTCAAAGTTGTCACGCGCAGAGGACGAGTTAGCCAAGGCATTTGCCCGTTGGGAAGAGTTAGAGGGTTGATCCGCTCGATCACGGAACCGTGGCCAACGCCAAAACGGCTAACGAACAATCAGGGGCAACGTTTTGTCAGAACGCAGTAGGAGGGTTAGAATCTTTCGTGGCTGTGGATCCCGGCCGCAGCTTACGGGGACAAGATGTCCCCAGCCACTCTTTTGCAAGCCTAAAATCAAGCCGTGACAAAGCACGAGGCACCCCACCTGAGAATTGGCAGGGGAATGAAAACCAAACTCATTGCTCCCAGCAGTCCCCTTGCCATCGATTCCCCTGTTAAGACGCATCGAAGACGCATCGCTCAATGCCCTCCCTTACGGCGCTGACGGCTCGTTGAGTTCACGCCCTTGTCCCATGCCGCGTCCTTGCCCCGCACCCTGACCTTGCCCCATGCCTCGTCCTTGCCCCATGCCTCGTCCTTGCCCCGTACCCTGACCTTGCCCCATGCCTTGTCCCATACCGCGTCCTTGTCCCATACCGCGTCCTTGTCCCATGCCCTGACCTTGTCCCATGCCCTGACCTTGTCCGGTTGATGGCTCATTACCGATCGAGTCTGCGATCTCGGGATAATGCATTTGCAGGGTCGAAAAAATTTGTTTTGGGACCATGTTATTTTGCTCCGCCAAGTCAGCAATCGTTGAATCTCGGCTTGTCACAACGATCCCTTCATCGCTGAGTGCCGTCTCGACCTCGTCGACCGACAACCCAATACGGGTGGCAAATTGGGATACGGTAAATTCCTCCGCATGGGGTGCGGGTCCACTCTCTGATCGGCCTTCCCAATAATCCTTGATCCATTCATTCCAATTCGCGGTCGCAGTTAGGATGGGGGCATGCATAATTGTTCCTGCCGTAACCAAGACCGTGAGTAGCATCGCAGTAATCATTTCGAGCTTAAGATTCATCCCTGCGCTTCGTTTCTTGACGTAACTCCAAAGCACTTTCCAGTTGAAAACGAGGTGCAACCCAACACCCACAACGAAGAACAGGCAAACGTTGATGTGCAGCGAACCCCAGGTATGCTTGTCGAGCCCAAGCATTGTCCATCCCGTCCAATTCGCCGTTCGACCTCGAGGCGCCACATAGAGCACGACCCCAGAAACAGCGACAACCGTGAACAGCATCGACAAAAGAATCGACGTAAACCCTTTTGTTTTGAACTTCATGAGTGGATTCCATTTACTTGTCGATGCGGGGTAGAACAATAGGATTTAACCATGATGCATCGTATTAGTTCTGTGTCCTCGCAACCAGTGCGACAAAATGCCAGCAGGCGTATTGTCGCGCATGAAATCATTGGATGCATCACCACCGCAAACCGCGACGACCGTTGCAATTGGGTCAACTGCGGATGCGGGGTCTCCGGCTGATCGACTCAGTCTACGATTCCTTTAGCTTCTTGGCTTCAGCTTCCAACGCCGCGACCTCATCTTCTAGCTCCTTTAACTCTTGCGGATCGTCTGCCTGTTGGCGGGAACCAGCCAACCGGGGACGAAGGGTTGTTAATTTTTTGTTGATGACATCGAGACGTTTTTTTGACTTTTTGTCCATCTTTTGTACCTTTTTTAGGAAGTGCTGTTTCACAGCGACATTTCTATCAAAACTCGAATAACGCTACGATAAAATGTACGACCAATACATACAAGGTCGTCCATAAGACGGTTGAAGTAATCGCTCGGCTCACCTCGCTGGCGGAATCCTTTTTTGACATGCCTC